>NZ_JAZGZU010000001.1:0-489342 GCF_036347315.1 Flavobacterium sp. C4GT6 | reverse complement strand
CGGGGAACCCTGAAAAAGGGTTCCGCAGCCTGATTGCCTTAAAATTTATTCTTAGTTCTCTTCTCTGTTAATGTAAACCCATCCGGTTTTACTATCTCCATTACCTAATTCGATAGAGTAATAGTAGGTACCTGTTGGAAGTTCATTACCTTTTTTGTCCTGACCATACCATTCTTTGTTGTAAGATCCCTGACTAAACACTTCTTTACCATAACGGTTAAAGATGCTTATTTTGGTTACACCAAATCCGGTAAGGTCAAAGCTGTCATTCTTAGTATCACCGTTTGGTGAGATACCTTTAGGAATCATACAGGCAACATTATCAACAGTAAGTTCAAAAGATGAAGAACAGATATCACCTCCAACCGGTGTTACAGTCACGGTATAAACACCAATCTCTGTAGCTGTAGCGGTTAAGCCGGTACCAATAGTAGCACCTCCGGCATTAGTCCAGTCAATATTAACAGTACCTTCTGTATAGTTTGCATCAAGAATTACTTCAAGCATATAAATTCCGCCTTCACAACCCTGGTTAACACTTATGATAGGAGTAGGAACAATATCTACAACGAAACTTGTTTCATCTGTACAATCAGTATTAGGTATTTGAGCGAAGATATAAATAGTTTGACTGGCAGATATTTCACTTCCGGCAGCAAGCATATCACCTGTTCCGCCAGGACCTGTATAATAATTATTATTTTCGCTTAGTGCAGGAAGTACAAAAGAATCACATTCTGCAACATCTACCATTATATCTGCAACCGGCATAGGGTATATGGTAACAGTAACAGCTTCGGTAGCAGAACAACCACTATTATCTACAAGCACTTCATAAACTCCTGATTGAGTAGCTACGATACTTGGAGTAGTATCAGCAAGAGGTCCTCCGTTAAATGTCCATGTGTAGGTTACATCATCTGTATTAAAGTTAATAGGAGTTACTGTAAGTGTTACAGTTTCGCCTTCACATGCTTCAAGATCATCATCAATTGTAAATTCAGGTGGAATATTTGTAATAATCAGATCAAAGGAGAATACATAGTAACATTCACTACCGTTTTCCTGAATTCTTACATAAATAGTCTGATTAGTATCAGTTTCATACATTTCAGGAAGGTTGTCGTCACCTCCAAGGTTCGCAGCTTCTTCTGAGGTATAGAATGTTACAGTAAAGTTTTCTGGATTTGTAAGTCCTGCAATTATATCTGCAACACCATCCATTAAATTAAATGTAGCTGGTCCGTCTGTAGAACAAACTGTTAAATCAGTAGTTTCACCATTAAGGATTTCTTCCGCTAAACGAAGAGTAAAACTAGTTTCTCTAACAAACTCTTCACCGTTACAAGTGGTATAGGTAGCACGTGCAGTCATTACAATTGGCTCTTCATTTACACACACAGTAACTTCGGTATCATTACTTAAGAAAGCAGTATCCTGTAACCACTCGAAAACTACGTTTGAATCGCCGTTAGGGGTAAATCTCCAGGCTTCTTCAGTAGCTGTCCATGCACCTGTATTTCTACCATCCGGTACAAATGCTTCGGTACCATCTGCATTTTGAAGCCCAAGTACACCAGCACCATTTTGCCATGATGTACACGGTACCCTGTTACCAACATAAATTTCAATTATATTAGAAATTTCGTAAAGTACAATTTGAGTTGTTTGTGCACCAATATCAGGGTTATTGTTACAAGCGCCACTAAACTGAGCTACTTCAGAGAAGTTAACTACAAGTGCACGACAAGGGTAAGTACCTAATACCTGATAGTTAATATCAGGGTTAGCCACATCATTATCCTGGTTAGGATCGATATCCTGATACACACCGTATATAGCGTTAAGGATAGGGAATCCTGCATTTGGTATTGTTTGGTTAAATGACCATGGACAATATCCTTCAGCATCACTTGTATCAAAAGAAACAACACCGTTAGAACCAACGATTACTTCAGAATAAGTTTCTCCAAAGAAACAGAAATCAAACGGAAGATCTACTACAGGAGACCATACGTCATCTGTACCAACCGATACCGGAGTACCTCCCGTGAAAGGGAATGGCGGAGCATATTCGATAGATTCTATTTCATAAGATGAAGTTTGTCCGGTTTGCAGATAGTTTGCTGAAAGAGCTAAACATTCATCGTCACCAGAACAAACTATAATTTCACCGTCTGGTATTATTATATCTAAATTAGGGTCGTATGCTTCAACATTAGCACATCCAGGCGGGTTGAATATTGAGAATACCGCCGGTCCAGACCATAAGCTTAAATCATCCTCATCACAAATAGCTCTTACATAGTATTCATAGAAAACACCTTCTTCAATATCAGTAATATAGTTAGGGTCATCAGTAACGATTACAGATGTAGTTGGCTCATCGCCAGGATTACCTGTCCCCATTTCCTGAATTACAACTTCCCATTGTGTTTCATCTCCTACAGGAGTCCATGAAAGGTTAATGAACGGAGTTCCCTGCATACCTTCAGCTATAAGATCTATAGGTTGAGGACATGTAAGTATTTGTACAAGGACATTATCTACAGCAGCAGGAGGGTTAGAACCTGCACTACCGTCATTTCTCCATTCGAAAATTACCCTAAGGGTTTGTCCTGCATATACAGAAGCATCAAATATATAAGTTTGGTTTGTCCATTCACTACTTTGATTAAAGTTACCACCAAACTGTTGTCCGGTACCATTAGGTATTAAAGTACCAGGAGTAGGGGTGTAGGTTACAGGAACAATCCATGCTTTAAGATAATCACAGCAGCTTTCTCCAAGAGCCATCCAGTCGAAAGAGAAAATTGCACCACCAACAACATCAGCAGGTATTGCGATGTCTCTGTAAGCGTGAACTATAGATGTAGAGTTGTTTGTATAAGTATGAGACACACCACTATCGTTGGAGATATATAACGAGTTATCAGGACTATTGCTTACAGCACTACCTACAACCCATTGGTTAACGGCAGTACCGTTACTTAAAGTCCATTCTACAGTACCACTTTCAAAGTCTTCATCAAAAGTTACATCTGCAGGTATTTGTGTTGTATTAAATACAGCAGGGCCTACCCAGAAACTATAATCATCTGTACCACAATTACTTCTTACCCATACATAGTATGTAGTTGAAGGAGTAAGGCCTTCAAGATCAGCATTTGTAGGATCTACGTTACCTGTTGGTGTAGCATCTGGAGCAGGGCTCGCATTAGAAGTTGAAAGATAGTAATCATAGCTATCAGGAGCTGTTGCTGGAGCATCCCATGCTATATCAGCAGAGTTTTCTGTAATGTTAGAAACCACTAAGTTATCCGGTGCCGGACAAGTAATAACAGCAATGTTAACGTTATCTACAGCAGCAGGAGGGTTTGTACCTACACTACCGTCATTTCTCCATTCAAACACAACTCTTACAATTTGGTTTGTATAACCGGTAGCATCTATAACATAGTTTTCTGTTGTCCAGTCACCATTCATGTTAAGGTTACCTGTAATATTTACACCATTACTGTTAGCCGCTGTTGTTTGAGTTCCTGCAGTAGGAGTATATGTTATAGGAGTAATCCATACTCTTAAATAATCACAACATGATTCACCTATTGCTTTCCAATCAAAAGAAACACTTATTTCATCTACTGCTGTTGCAGGCATTTGAATATCTCTGTAAGCCTGTACTACAGATGTACTGTTGTTTGTAAAGGCATTAGAAACACCACCATCGTTAGTTATATATAATGACGTATCTGGTGTACTACTGGTAGCAGTACCTACAACCCATTGGTTAGTTTGTGTACCGTTTGTTAATGTCCAGTTTATTGCACCTTCAAAATCATCATAGAAATTCAAATCAGCAGGGATTTGTGGTGTACTGAATGCTAAGGGACCTACCCAGAAGCTAGTGTCACCAGCACCACAATTACTTCTTATCCAAAAATAATATCCGGTTGAATCATCAAGGGGATCAAGGGTTACGTTTGGATCTGTAACGTTTCCTGTTGGTGTAGTAGCATCATCAGGAGCTGTATTTGAAGTTGATAAGTAATAATCAAAAGTAGGTGTTACAGATGTTGGACCAGTCCATGATACAGTAGCCTGATCAATTTGTAAATCATCTAAAGTAAGAGCAGTAGGAGCAGGACATGTTATAACCGATAGGTTAACATTATCTACAGCAGCAGGAGGATTTGTACCTATACTACCGTCATTTCTCCATTCAAATATTAAGCGTACTACCTGTCCTGCATATGCAGAAGCATCTACCACATAGTTAGCAGTAATAAAGTTAGCGTTCATGTTTTGGTTTCCACCAAATTGTTGACCACCACTAGCTCCAGCTGTAACAAGTGTACCAGCTGTAGGAACAAAAGTAGCAGGAACCATCCATACTCTTAAGTAATCACAGCAGTTTTCACCAACTGCTTTCCAGTCATATGATAGCAATACCTGATCTACAGCTGCCGGCATTTGTATATCTCTATACGCATGTACTACAGATGTAGAGTTATTTGTAAAGGCATTTGAAACACCACCATCGTTTGTTATATAAAGAGATTGTGTTCCGCCATTACTTGTTGCGTTACCAATTGTCCATTGGTTAGTAGCAGTACCATTACTTAACGACCATCCTGAAACTGCTTCAAAATCATCAGAGAAGTCCATAGCAGCAGGTACCTGTGTAGTCATAAACACATATGGCCCAGACCATGCACTAAAAGTACCGTCACCACAATCGGCTCTTACATAATATTCGTAAGTAGTGGCTTCAGTAAAGGCAACTGCAGCTGTAGTAGCTGTAACATTATAGTCACTGTTATCAGTTATAGTAGTTCCTGCCCCTGTCGGTATACCTGCCCCGGCATTTTGTACTACAATTTCCCAAGATGTAGCCCCATTGGCATCCCATGAAAGATCTGCAGAATCATTATCAATGTTAGTAGCAGATAATGTTGTAGGCGGAGGACAGTTAACAACCTGTACAGTTAAAGTATATGGTGTAGACTGAGGGTTTGCCCATGTAGATATTACTATATAATAAGTAGTACCGGCAAGTACAGGTACTGTAGATAATGATATAGGAGTAGTAGCATTTCCTGTTGCTCCACCTATACATTCTACACCTATGTCGGCACAATCATCATAAACAAAAAGACCGGCAAAATTACCTAAGCCTGTTGCATCAATACTAATTGCTCCGTCTGCAGTAGCGGTATATGCATAAACTACATCGTCACCATTAAGGTATTGGTTTGTGGTACCACAACCTGACGCACCCGGTGAACCGCTATAGTCATCACCATAGTTAGATGTATCATCTGTAGTGGAGTATGGTAATGCAGTAATATCTATAGGAGCACCACATGTTTCTCCTAAAGAAGCAGTACTAAAGTTTAACGGGCCTGCCCATTCACTTGTATTACCCGGTCCGCAAACTGTTCTTACATAAAATTTATAGTCAGTACCTTCTAATAGCCCAGATGGCTGATATGGTAAAGCCTGATCATAAATAACTCCTGTTCCTGTTGGTGCAGCAGCAGATTCTACCACTTCAATTTCCCAAGTATCACTACCAGGGTCTGGAGTCCAGCTTAAATCGGCAGAATCAAGAGTAGGGTTAGTAGCTGTTAAAGCTGTAGGTGCTATACACTCTTCTACAACGCTAACGTTATCAACTAACCATCTGTCAGCAAAGTCACCTTCCATTACAAAAGCGATATATACGTCTTCACCAGCCAAACCTGTAAGGTCTACAATTTTTTCAGTATATTCCTGTTGTACCGGATTTAAAACTAATTCAGTCCATTCTATAATTTCAGTATAGGCTGTTAAGTTAGTAGGGTCAGCATCGGTCGAAACCATAATGCGATATAGACCTCCATCATCACCGTTTACTGATAAGCGTGAAAAGAAACGAAGTTGAGGGTTGTTTGGTAAAGTAAGTAAAGGTGTTATTAACCAATCCTGCGGAGTTTCTTCTGTATCTGGTACATTTTCCCGGTCAATAAAGGCAGCATAATCACCTGCGTAAGGGGGTAATATAGTATTACCTAATGTGCTTTGTTTCCAGGACTGAACAATACCTGAATCATTATCCTCTATAGTCCAACCTGCCGGTGGCCATGTTTCAAATCCTTCTGTACCGCCAGGTAACTGAGCATAATTGCTGAAGGAAATTAACATTAAGAGAATTAAAAATGTAATTTTTCTCATAGATTAATATTTAGTTTGTTAAAAGGGCTTTAAATTTATAAAAAATTAAGGTATGTTTTGTGTTAATTATCACATTAGATAATAAATTAAAATAAATACAACAAAAACGCCTTATAAAGTTATATTAACAGTTTTTGTGTTTTAAATAACAAAAACTGTTAAAATGTTTAAAATTTTATTTTATTTAGTGTAAAATGCAAATAATGAATATTTGATATTTATTTTACGTTTATATGCTGCTAATTTGTTGATTTTTTAAAACTTTCGGTTTACACAACATTCTTAGTATCAGTTTTTAATTATAAATTTAACAAAACACAATATTTAAATATTATAGCTTTTTTCTATTTTATTTTAATATAAACGTTATTTAGGTGTCTTAAAAGAAGGATATAAACCTATAAAAAATCTTAAAACAGCTTTTTGGTTATAACAATTGGAGTTTTTTTATAAAATAAACCCCTTTAGATTTATCAAGAAAACTAAACGGGGAGTTTATATAGAGATTAGTAGTTTAAGCTTTTTATGAATTTTACGGGTTTATATCCTTCAAGTTTTATAATGTAAGCTCCGCTATTGAGAGAATGGATAGAAACGCCTTTAATTGATGTAATAGATATTTTTTGTACTTCCTGTCCCAATGTATTATATATAGTTCCTTTAGTAGTGTTTTCTAAGTTTGTTATATATAGATAATCAGAGGATGGGTTAGGGTATAGGATTATTTCATTTAAATTATTGCTCATCACGCCCAGTTGAGATGCATTTAATTTAGCAAGAAAAGCCCTGTAAGTGCTACCATCTTGTGTAAAGTCGTCAAAATAATTTTTACCAATATACAGTCCTGTTAAATACATATTACCGTTGTCATCTGTTATAATATTGTCTATGCGGCTGTCTCCTTCGCCTGTAATGGTTTTTACGGTTAAAAGTTCTCCATCCGGTGAGTATTTTAATACAAGGGCATCACTTGCTATGCCTACAGGTTCTGTAAATGCTCCGTTACTCCAGTTTATAGCCCATTTGGTTTTACCGGTTATATAAATATTCCCCTGTGTATCTATAGTAAGGAAGTTTCGCTTCCCTAATACAACCTGACCTGTTGTTCCCGGTGCTTCACGAACCCACTGAAAAGCACCTTCGCTATTAAGTTTAGCTAGGTAAAAGTCACCAAATACTGGTCCTCCTTCTGTAGGGATGTCGTCAAACATAATACTCCCGAAAAGAAATGAACTTAAATATATATCATTTTGGCTGTATGCTGTTATTTGTGGTTCAACGCATGTAATGTCTTCAATATATTTTACCCATTGATAGTTTCCCTGCGAATTGTATTTCACCGCATATGTATTATAGGTAAGATTGTTTTCTACAGTTATTCCTGCAAAGACTGCATTAGGATCTGCACACGATCCTGCGGCATAAATGTTTCCTGTACTATCTATACTTAATGAGGTTATTCTCCTAACGTTTTCTTGTGTTATGGTAAGTAATTCATTTCCGTTTGAGTTAAGCTTTGTTATAAAGGAGTTTGCAAAGTTGTTATACCCTATATATATGTTATTATCTTTATCTGTTTCAATGCATCTGAATTCTGAGATAATATTCCATGTTTCTACATCTTGCATAACAGGTTCGTATGACCATAAAATTTCCCCCTGGCTATCTAATTTAATAAGTAATAATTTGATTTGAGAAGCTATTTCGTTTGAATAGGTAGTGTTATTTAATGTTATGTTATTTTGAAAACCTAGTGCAAGCAGTATATTTCCCTGACTATCGGTTTTCATATCAAAAATAGCCCCTGTACCTGTAAAGTTTTTACTAAATATAACTTCTCCTTCGCTGTTGTATTTGTTGTAAAATAAGTTGCCCATAATTTCAATCGACGTAGATGTGGCATTATCCATAAAACCGGCTGTGTATATATTGCCAGAGTTATCAATAATATTAGTGTAACCAACCATATCAGGATTAAGGCTTATGACAGAAGGAGGTGTTATGACCCAACTAAAGCTTTCATTTTGAGCGTGTATGTTACAGTAAATTAAAAAGGAGAATAATAAAGTAATTGTGGTTTTCATTGGTTTTTCTTTTCTTCAAAATTATTCATCATAACAAATTGAGGTCTGAAAAATGGATATATGTATCTTGTTAATTAGAATTTTAGCTGTTTTATTGAGAATTTGAAATATTAAAAAAAAAGTCCCAACTCAAGTTGGGACTTACATTTGTATATAATAAAATTGTTACTGGGTTATTCTTGAAAATCTTTCAGTTTTTACACTGTCGTCATCATTATTATAGCTCTCAATAATAAAGTTCCCGTTATTATCAAAATAGCCTAATGACACTTTATGGTCTTTGGTTTGGTATATATAAGTAGTTTTAGATGTTTTCCTTATTACGCCGAGTTCTTCGTTTTCGGGAGAGTATACTTTAAACCCGCTATTATCTCTTATAAGTATGTAGGTTTTACCTTTAAGCTCGTAACGAATGGTTTCTCCTAACTCCTGAGTAGCAATGCCATCGCCTGATATGGTTGTTTTTTCGGTAACCTTTACAGGAGTTTCTTTAATATCTTTATTAAGTGTATTACGCCCTGTTTGTTTTACCTCTACATTTTGTCTGGCTTCTGTGTGTTGTGTTTTTACCAGTTTTTTTGGTTCTCCTGTACCGTCATCTACCGTTACTGTAGTGGTCTTAGTTTCTTTAGTTACATTAGTATTTTGAGCGTAGACCGCGACCCCTAAAATAAGTACTAATATTGTGATTAATTTTTTCATAATGTCTTTGGTTTTAAGGTTATTACACCAAAGTTACTATCCTGATGTTAAATATATTTATATATAAACCTAAAGTATTGGTAAAAAACAATGTTTTTAAAACATTGGGCTACTGATTTTTTAATTTCAAAAACTTATATTTGCACCCTTAAAAAATCACTTAATAATGAAAGCAGGTATTGTAGGATTGCCAAACGTTGGTAAATCAACTCTTTTCAATTGTTTATCAAATGCTAAAGCACAAAGTGCTAACTTCCCGTTTTGTACCATTGAGCCTAACGTAGGTGTGGTTAACGTACCAGACCCAAGGCTTTCTAAGCTGGAAGAGCTTGTTAACCCGGAAAGGGTAATCCCTGCAACTGTAGAGATTGTTGATATTGCGGGGCTTGTAAAAGGTGCCAGTAAAGGTGAAGGTTTAGGAAACCAGTTTTTAGGAAACATTAGGGAGTGTAATGCTATTATACACGTACTAAGATGTTTTGATAACGATAACATTGTACACGTTGACGGTAACGTTAACCCTATTAGAGATAAAGAGACTATTGATATTGAGCTTCAGCTTAAAGATCTTGAAACAATAGAAAAACGTCTTGAAAAAGCTAAAAAAGCGGCTAAAACCGGTAATAAGGAGGCTCAGGCAGAAGTTGCTTTAATGGAAAGAATCAGAGAAGCGCTTTTACAGGGTAAATCGGCTAGAACGGTACAGCCACAAAATCAGGACGAGGAAGAGCTTATACAATTGTTCCAGCTTATTACTACCAAGCCTGTACTTTATGTTTGTAATGTTGATGAAGGTGCAGCAGCTACAGGTAATGAATATGTAGAGAAAGTTCGCGAACTGGTTAAAGACGAAAATGCAGAAGTTATGTTTCTTGCTGTAGGGACAGAGGCTGATATTACTGAGCTTGAGAGCTATGAGGAACGTCAGATGTTCCTTGAAGATCTTGGTTTAAAAGAGCCGGGAGCAAGTGCATTAATCCGTTCGGCTTATAAGTTATTAAGTCTTCAAACGTATTTTACAGCAGGTGTGAAAGAAGTTCGTGCCTGGACTATACAAATAGGGGATACCGCACCACAGGCTGCGGGTGTTATCCATACTGATTTTGAAAAAGGGTTTATCCGTGCAGAGGTAATAGGTTATGATGATTACGTAACTTACGGATCTGAGGCTAAAGTAAAAGAAGCCGGAAAACTAAGAGTGGAAGGTAAAGAATATATTGTTAAAGATGGTGATGTAATGCATTTTAGGTTTAACGTATAATTGCTTTAAAATATTGACTAGTCCTAAAATAGGTTGACTATTTTTGATTATACAAATTTGATAAAAGTTCAGACATATTCAATATGTATGAACTTTTTCTTTTTAAAGGATATTAACTTCATTCTGTCTTGTTGATGCATCTGATTTGGTGTAAGCATAGAGCAGCTTAGATGTGGTCTTAGTTGATTGTATATTTCTATACTTTGGCTGGCAAGCTCCTTTGCCTATAAAATATTTTCAAATTTAACGTATAGACCAAATTCATCTTTCAGTATTCCGTTAACCCTTTCAGCAATAGCATTTTCATAGGGGTTGCCCTTTTCATCCATACTGATATTTATACCATTATCTTTTAGGCAATCTATATAGAGTTTACTACAGTACTGAAGTCCTCTATCTGAATGATGTATTAGTTCAGATGATTTGTATTTTCGCTTACCTAAAGCCATTTTCAGAGCTTTAAGAGTAGAAGCGGTCTCCATATTATCACAGAGTTCATATCCCATTATCTTTTTAGAGTAAGCATCTGTAATGAGGTGTAAATAAATGTTACCATCCAGTGTGTCAATGTAAGTTATATCGGCCACCCATAACTGTTCCGGACGTTTAAGCTCAACACCCCTGATTAAATTTGGATATTTTCTTAGCCAGTGTTTTGAGTTGGTTGTAACTTTGTACTTTCGTTTTCGATTAATTAACAACCCTTCCTGTCTTAAAATAGAAAACAATTTATCTCTACCTACATGACTACTATCTTCTTCTTTTAACAGATGATATAGTTTTCGTGTACCAAGACGTGGCATCTGCCTGCGTATGAGTAATACAGATTCTTTTAGTTTTAACCTTTTTGAGTCTGATGCTTCCTTGTTGGATTGACACTTATAATAAGCCTGTTTAGTAAAACCAAACAACTCACAAAACATACTTATTTTTCTCGGGTAGGTTTTGGCAAGCTCGTTAATTGTTTGGTTGCGTCTTTTTTTAAGATACTGATACCTTCTTCTTTTTCAGTAACAGATATAAGCTTCTAATAGACTAAAACCTTTAATCTGGCATCTTCTAATTGCTTTTCCAGTTCTTTAATTCGTTGCTTTTGTGGATCTTTCATCGGACTGCCTATTGAAGAAAATTTAGGATAATGCAATTTACCATATTTACGGCACTATTCCAAAACTCTAGAATTTCCTTTAATACCTTACTTAGACTGGATTTGGTCTTTGTTTAAAATACCCCGCTCGTATTCTTTAACAACAGCTCGTTTAAATGATTCACTGTATCTTGTAATCGGGCTTCGCTGATTTTTAATTAAATCATCATTCTTCATAATGTTAACTTTTATTAGTCAACTTTTTTCAGGACGAGACATATAGAATAAAAATGCCCTCTTAATGAGGGCTTTTTATTATTTTTTGAAGTTTTCTATTCCTGATTGTAACCAGGTAAGGTATTCTTCAATATCCGGAGTATAAGCAACCGGTTCGTTTAAGTTTGTCTCGTCAAGGTTTATTAATACATAATATGGCCTTGCGTTACTTTGGTATCTTGAAATTTGGAAATCACTCCATTTTTGACCTACAGTTTCAATTTTTCGTCCTGTATTTTTAGATATGAACTGCTCGCTTGCAGGAAGATCTTTCTCCTCATCACAATAAAGCGAAATCAATACAACATCATTTTTAAGGATTGAAAGTACAGCAGGGTCAGACCAAACATGTTCTTCCATTTTACGGCAGTTTACACAGGCATGACCGGTAAAGTCAAGCATAATAGGTTTATTAACCTCTTTAGCGTAAGCTAATCCTTCTTCATAGTCTTCAAACGCTACAATACCGTGTGCTGCCAGTTTAGCTCCTTTAGGAAGCTCTTGTGTAACGGAACTACCACCTGAACCACCAACTCCAAACGGAGATTCACTGTAAGTTGATGGAGGAGGGAATCCACTAATTAGTTTTAGAGGCGCTCCCCATAACCCCGGTATGAGGTATATAGTGAATGATAATGATATTACAGCTAAAAGCATACGCCCTACAGACAGGTGACTTACAGGGCTATCATGCGGTAATGAGAACTTACCTAACAGGTATAGTGATAATGCTATAAATATAGCAATCCATATTGCGATGAATACTTCTCTTTCAAGGAAATGTAATTGTAATACAAGATCGGCGTTAGAAAGGAATTTAAACGCCAGTGCAAGTTCGATAAAACCGAAAACAACTTTTACTGAGTTTAACCATCCGCCAGATTTTGGCATGCTGCTCATCAAGTTAGGGAACAGGGCAAATAACATGAACGGAAGTGCTAAACCTAAACCAAATCCAAACATGGCTATTGTTAGTAACATTGCTCCACCTTCGGTAGAAAGTACACTACCTAAAATTAATCCAAGTGCAGGACCTGTACACGAGAAAGAAACAATGATAAGGGTAAGCGCCATGAAAAACACTCCCATTAGTCCGCCAAGGTTTGAAGCGTTGTCAGCTTTATTTGCCAGGCTGTTAGGCATTGTTATCTCAAAAGCACCAAAAAATGAAATTGCAAATACAGTAAATATTGCAAAGAAGAACAGATTTAGGTATACGTTTGTTGAGATATTGGCAAAAATATTTGGATCTAAACCTTCAAATAAATGGAATGGTACCGATATTAAAACGTAAATAACAATAATACATAGTCCGTAGAAAAGTGCATTGAACTTGCCCTTAACTTTACTGCTGTTTTGTTTTATAAAGAAACTAACAGTCATAGGTATCATAGGGAATACACATGGCGTAAAAGTAACGAATATACCAGCCAGTAGTGTACCTATAAATATGGTCCAAGGATCTTTTTTATCGCTGTCTTCTGTTTTTTTTTCTGTAGTTTTAACAGGCTCTGTTTTAGTATCTGTAGTGTTGTCTACAGTACCTACAACTTCTTCAAAGTTCATCACTTCCTGAGAAGTAAGGTCTTTTAAATTGAAAGCAAAAAGATTCTCTCCCTGAATACAAGACTCTTTACAAACCTGATAGTAAAGTCCAACCTGTACCAAGGTGTTATCAGGATTACTTACTTTTATGGTTTGCTTTAGTTCAGCTTTATTCGAGAAGAAAGTTTCTTCTACTTCAAAGATATCATTGTACTCTTTATGGGTTTCACTTTCTTGAGCTTTACCAACAGCTTCAAAGTTATTTTCAGCATTGTTGAATTCAACTTCTAGCGGAAGTCCGCCACCATCGGCAGAAAACTGTGAATACATGTGCCAGTTATCTTCAATAGTAGCATTGAAGATAAGAACATACTCGGTCTCTGATTTTTTTTCAATTTTTGAGGTCCATTTTACCGGCTCAATAATTTGTGCTTTACCCGCTATAAAAGAGAGTAATAAAAAGAATAATAAAGCAGTTTTTTTCATTGGTTTATAAAACTTCTATTTTTATAATTTGAGTTGTTTTATCGGTTACTTTAAATCGCTCGTCGGCACGTTTATCAATAATCCATACAATCTGATTACCGGAACAAAGCAGCCAGGTTTTCTCTTTTTCGCTTAAAGACATCTTCTCGTCCTTAAAGTATTTGGAAACCTTTTTCTTTTGTCCATTCATGCCGGCAGGGAAAAAATAGTCACCTTCCATCCATTTCCTTGCAAATAACGGGAATTTTAATGTATCAGCATCAACATAGATTGCGTTATTCGCATATTTTTTTAATGTTTTATTAACATTTGTTAATCTCATATCAAAGGGCTGTGATATTTCGGTAGTTCCTTTGGGTATTTCATAAACATTTGTAACATTTTTCTCAACAGGCTCCAATATGAGCTTTTCCCTGTCTTTTAAAAGTCGGTAACCGTTTGCCAGTACCCGTTTACCTGATTGTGCTTCGGTAAGGCTATAAATGTCCTCCCAAGCTGTAAAACCTAATGGGGTTAACCATTGGTATAAATAGGCTTTATAATTTGGCAGCCTTTTGAGTTGGTTAATGTCAATCAGTTTTTGATTGTCCTTTTCACTTACTACCTGTTTGTAAACCAATACAGCGGCATCATCGGCTAACGATTGTGATTGCTTTAGGTGATTTAATGTGTCCTGAAACGATTCAAGAAAAGAGGGATTTAGTGATTTTAAAATCGGTACCACATCATGCCTTAGCTTGTTCCTTAAATACTTATCGCTTGCATTGCTACTGTCTTCTCTCCATGTAATATTGTTGTTCTTTGCATATTGCTCAATTTCGTTTCTGCCGAAAGGAAGCAACGGACGTACAATTTTGTCGTTTTGCTGCGGAATACCCGTTAACCCATCAAGACCCGTGCCACGAGTTAGATTGATTAGAAAAGTTTCGATACTATCGTCAAGGTGATGTGCTGTAAGTAAATAATCAAAACTATTTTCCTCCATTAGTTCGTAAAACCAACTGTACCTAAGTCTGCGTGCAGCTATTTGAATAGATAGTTTCGATTCTTCAGCATATTTATTTGTATCAAAATGAGTTACAAATAATTCTATACTGTTTTTTTGTGTGTAATCTTTTATGAATTTCTCGTCGCCATCGCTTTCTTCACCCCTTAATCCGAAGTTGCAATGGGCCATAGCTATAGTATAGTCAAGCTGATTAAAAAGATTAACCAGTACCATACTGTCTATACCACCACTGGTAGCCAATAGCAATTTTTTACCAGCTAAGAAGGGTAGGTTTTCTTTTAAATGATGAAGAAGTTTTTCAGTCATAAGGCAAAAGGCATAAGGTTACCCTAATTTATTGATAAGCGAATTTAGCATTTTTTCTATTTCCAGAGAGAGTTCATTTATTTTGATTGCTTCTTCCTGACTTACAAACTTTAAACGAAAAGCAATTTCCAACTGAGTTTGGCTCTCAAATAAAGAACCTCGTGCTATTTGTAAAAACCTAATGTAGTCTTTAGTATATTTTCTACCATAACCTTCTGCAATATTGGATGGAACTGATATAACACTCCTCTTTAATTGTGAAGTTAACCCAAATTTTTCTTCATCAGGAAAAGAAGTTGTTAGTATGTAGGTTTGAGTAACTAACTCAACCGATTTTTGCCATACGATTAAATCTTTGTAGCTTTTCATAATTTATTTAAACTATTACCTTTTGCCTTATATCTTTAATGAGTATCAATTATTCTAACACGCTACGCATGGCTTTGGCTTTTAACAGACATTCGTCATATTCTTTTTCAGGTAATGCTTTTGATGTTATAGCACTACCAACAGAGAAAGATACATATTTGTTAGCTTCGTTATACAGTATACTTCTTATCACCACATTAAAGTCAAAATCTCCTGTAGGGGTAAAATAGCCTATAGCACCACTGTAAAGTCCGCGTTTTGTTTCTTCCAGTTTTTCAATAATCTGCATAGCCGATATTTTAGGAGCACCTGTCATACTTCCCATAGGAAATGAAGTTCTAATAACATCTACCGGAGCATATTCATCATCTAATTCTGAAACTACCGTAGAAATAAGGTGATGTACCTGTTTAAAGGTGTAAGCTCCGCATAGTTCTTCTACATTAACCGATCCTTTTTTTGCAGTACGGGATAAATCGTTACGTACCAGATCGACAATCATTATATTTTCAGAACGTTCCTTTTCATTTTTGGTAAGTTCCAGTTTAATAGCCTCATCTTCTTCTATACTGTTACTTCTTCTGGCAGTTCCTTTAATGGGCTGTGATATTATTTTATTTTCATCTTTCCTAATATACCTTTCCGGAGATGCCGAGAGCAGGTACTGTTTATGGTTTTTAAAGTAAGTAGCAAAAGGAGGTTCGGATATTGTGTTTAGTGCCTGATACTTTTCATACGGATTGATTATGGTATCTTCGGCGTAAAACTCCATACAAAAATTAGCTTCATAAATATCTCCCAAATGAATGTGTTTCAGCATTTGGGTAACTTTTTCTATGTAACCTTCTTTAGAAATACGTTGCTTAATGGCTAGAGGAGTATGTTCGTCTTCGTTTTCAACTGTAGTTGCAAGTATCTCATTAAAGTCGTCCTCCAGTTCATCGTCACACATATTGAGGTAAGCAATCTCTACCTGATTCTCCTTAATAAAGAACAGTTTTTTAGGCTGAAAGAAAAAAAGGTCGGGAAAATCCAAACCGTCATAATTATTAGATTCCAGCTTTTCGGTATCATTTTTTAAGTCATAAGACAAATAACCGAAAATCCAGTCGCGTGTTGTTTTTTGATAGGCGCTAAGGTCTTCAAAAGCTTTATAACTGTCGGTTTTTATTAATGTAAGTGCATCCGCAGCCAATACCGCATCAAACGATGAGTACTGCTGATGATAATCGTTACTGTCTAAAAACGTAATTTCCCTGTATTGTTGTACCCATTTTAAAAGCTGTTTCTTAAAAAGTTTAGGCTCCTGTAGGGTATATGTAACTGAAGTTCTCATTAAGCTCTTTTTCCTATTTCTATAACTTCCAGATTTTGAATATTATCTCCGTTTATCTCAAAGCGTAACATGGTGCGTATTTGGTGAAAACCATGTACTCCGGCAGCACCCGGATTCATATGTATGAGGTTAAGTTTATTATCGGGCATTACTTTTAGTATGTGTGAATGCCCACAGATAAACAGTTTAGGCGGATTTGTATTTATCTCTTCCCTTATCGCCTGATTGTACTTACCCGGATAACCGCCAATGTGCGTAATCCAAACATCTACACCTTCACAAAAAAAACGGTTATTAAGGGGAAATTCAAGTCGTGCTTCGGCACTGTCAATATTTCCGTAGACCCCTTTTAGAGGCTTTTCCTTTTTAATGGTATCGGTTACCGATAAATCTCCTATATCTCCGGCATGCCATACTTCATCTGCCTGCCTTACATATTTCATAATGGTATTATCTATATGGCTATGAGTATCCGAAAGGAGTAGTATTTTTTTCAAGGAGATATTCTTTACAATTTTAAACCGTCAAATTTACAAAGATTGTTTGTGTGTTCAAACTTTGTTTGGTGATAAGGTAACCTTTAAAAAATATTTTGTTTATACCAAAAGCTAAACTAAAAATTAGGAACTTTGTACTATGGTAAAAATACAACTACAGGAAGTATTCGGGAAACTGTCTCCCTATGTAAAAAACAGGGTAATGCCTGTAATAGATATATTACTGGAAAGGGCAGAGGATCTTGATTCTATGAACAGAGAAGATGATGTTGATTATTATGAAGGCGAACTGGAGTCTATCATGAAAGAAGTTAGGAAAATCAAATACATCGAGGATCAGTGGCAGATAATGAATGCCAAGCTGAAAAACAATTAGATTTCTAAATCATTAAAGGTAGTACCGGCATTAAATTGCCCGGTGTTTAATCCTTTTTTAAACCAATACACGCGTTGTGCCGATGTACCATGTGTAAAAGAGTCAGGTACTACATGTCCCTGTGCACGTTTTTGTATTGCATCGTCACCCACGGCGTGAGCAGCACTTAAAGCTTCTTCCACATCACCTTCTTCCAGCATCTGGTTCATTTCTTCATTATAATGTGCCCATAATCCGGCATAGAAATCGGCCTGTAACTCAAGGGCTATCGATAGTTTATTAGCATCTGCCTGATTAAGCTGTTGCTGCATTTGTCTTACTTTAGCCGATGTTCCCATAAGGGTTTGAACATGATGACCAACCTCATGAGCAATAACATAAGCGATGGCAAAATCGCCTCCCTGCGCTCCAAAACGTGATTGCAGTTCGTCAAAGAAAGAAAGGTCCATATATACCTTTTTATCCAAGGGACAGTAAAAAGGTCCTGATGCCGATGAAGCACCACCGCATGCAGTCTCAACCGAATTGCGGAAAAGTACCAGTTTTGGCTCTTCATATACCAATCCGTTTTCCTCAAATATTTTATGCCATACATCTTCAGTATCAGCAAGGATAACCTTAACCATGCGTCCCATCTCTTCGTCCTGAGCGCTAAGAGGTACAGTTTGCTCTGTAGTTGTTTGCTGTTGTAACTGATTGTTTATTTCGTTTAATACAGCCGAATTATCACCTCCCATGAAAAGGTTGATAAGTATTATAACAATGGCTATAACACCACCACCTGCTGCGATCTTTCCGCCAGACATACTCCTTCTGTCATCAACGTTGTCGCTTTCTCTTCTTCCTTTCCATTTCATAAGGCTATAATTTTGGGTTTTTGGTAAAGTGAAATTAGTAAAATTAGCAGAACATAAGTGTTATTTTATGATTATTTAATACAAAAGCCACCATTAAGGTGGCTTTTGTTAATTGTATGATTTTATGTTTTTAAAGTCCGAATCTAAAGCCCATATAAGCATCTGCCTGAGTGGTGTTACCTATAGCTGCCGATAGTATTGAACCTGAGCCTATAAAGAAACCGCCAATCCTGAAACCAACACCCGCCGTGAACCCTGAAATCTCATTATGTGAGAATGGGGCATAGGCTTCAAAAAAAGTTGTTGAATAGCGCGGTGTAACCGTAAATACATTTTGCGAACCTACACGATTGTTGTTACTGGCATCACTTAGGTTTTGCTGTAAAAAGCCTGTAACATACCATTTATCGTATACTTTAACATCAGCATATAAAGAAAACATGGTAGGCTGTTTAATTTTGAAATCTTTTTCAGATTCGGTTAACGTAGCATAACCACTATTAACTAATATGGCTTCAACATCATCAATGTTATCTACATCTTCAAATTGCCTTAAATCAAGATATTGCCCATTAGGAATATCTACAACATAGCTTTTATTTACATTATTATCATCCTTAAAGGTCATAGAGCCTATATTTTTTACAGATGCTCCGGCATTAATTTTATAGCCTCCGTTTTCATCTTTCAATTGATAGTTAACACCTAAATCAGCAGCAAAACCATTAAGTCCTCCGGCAAAAAACTCACTGAAGTTGCTGCTGTCGGTAAAACTGTCACCCAAAGATCCTGAGTAGGCAAGATTTACATTGGTGTGAGTATCGGTAAGGCCAACAAGCGGGCCTGCATTTTCAATTGTACCTGTAAATCTATCTGCCGACATATTAGCGTATGTACCAGGGAATATTAATTTTAGGGTAGCACCTGCAGCTATTTTGTGTGTTTCGTTTTCAAATACTTCTCTCGCTGCCGAAAATCCTATTTCTCCCCAGGCAGTTGCAGAGGCTCTTTGGTTATAATCAGTTACTATATTTGCCTGTCCAATAAGTAAATCGTCACTGGCATTAACTATGGCATTACCCAAATTTGTATCTATATCAACCAGATTGGTTTTTATTTTTGCAGCAGTTTGTATACCAAATGCCCATTTGTTATACTTCATTGCAAATGATGGTCCAAGTATTTCTACATCGGCTCTTAGGTTTACCGCTTCATCTCCTTCAAAAATAAGGTCGCCTAAATCGTCGCCTCCAACCAGGTCGCCAAAGGTAATTTTATTGTTGGAAACATTGGCACTTAAGGTAAATACATTCACCTCCATTTCATTTTTAAGGTTTACGAGTTCGGAAGGGTTAACCGAAGCATTGAGTATTCCTGTTCGCCGTGATGTGTTGATACCCGAAAAATGCTCTTGGGCATAAGTGTTTGCACACAAGAGTGTTACGATAAATAGTAGGTTTTTTTTCATAAGATTGATTGTTTTTTGGTTCTTCTAAGTTAATAAAAGACTATGTATTACGGTAAATTTTAATAGAATTTTACCGTAAAACTCCAACCATAACAATCAAAAAAAATACCCAAAACCGGGTATTTTTAATTTTTATACTGACTGCCAAATCGTATCGTTTGGCACAGGTGCTGTAATTACTAAATGTTCTTTTGTAACGGGGTGTACAAATTCCAGTTTCCTTGCATGTAGGTGTATACCTCCGTCAGGATTACTTCTGTCAAAGCCATATTTTAAATCTCCTTTTATTGGCGAACCTATTGCAGAGAGCTGTGACCTGATTTGATGATGGCGCCCTGTGTGAAGGTTAACTTCAAGTACATAATAGTTATTAAGAGCTTTGATTATAGTGTAATCCAAGCTTGCTTTTTTACTGTTAGGTACTTCCTTAGTATGAGCACGCGACGTGTTACTTTTTTCATTACGTTTTAGGTAATGGACTAAAGTATCGGTTTCCTTTTCAGGCTTATTTTTAACTACAGCCCAATATGTTTTTTGGGTTTCACGATTTTTAAATAAATCGTTGAGCCTTGGTAAAGCTTTAGAGGTACGTGCAAAAAGTACAATTCCGGTAGTAGGCCTGTCCAGCCTGTGTACCACACCAAGGTACACGTTACCCGCTTTATTGTACTTTTCCTTTAAATACTCCTTAACTACATCACTTAAAGGTTTGTCTCCGGTTTTATCACCCTGAACAATATCACCAACACGCTTATTGACAACTATTATATGGTTGTCTTCATAAAGGATATCTAAATTATCTTTTGTAGATATAACTTTCATTATAAGGATTTTTAGATTGTTGGATTTTTAGAATATCCGACTGCATTTAGAGTAATGCGAATAATCTAAATATCGAATAATCTAAATTAGTATTGCTCGTTTTCGTTAGGGAAGTCCTGTGATTTTACATCGCTAACATATTGTGAAATAGCATTGGTCATACCTTCGTGCAGATCCATGTATCTCCTTAAAAAACGCGGACTGAATTCATTGTTCATTCCCAGCATATCGTGTATTACAAGTACCTGTCCGTCTACATCACCACCGGCACCAATACCAATTACCGGAATAGAAATACTTTCAGCTACCTTTTTGGCAAGCTGAGCAGGGATTTTTTCAAGTACTAATGCAAAACAACCCAGTTTTTCCAATAGCTTGGCATCGTCAATAAGTTTTTGGGCTTCGGCATCTTCCTTTGCACGAACGGTATAAGTACCAAACTTATAAATAGATTGTGGTGTTAATCCAAGGTGCCCCATAATTGGAATACCGGCATTAAGTATCTTTTTGATAGAATCTTTTATCTCGCTACCACCTTCAAGCTTAACAGCGTGAGCACCGCTTTCTTTCATAATCCTTATGGCAGAACGTAAGGCCTCTTTTGAGTCTGACTGGTAACTACCAAAAGGAAGGTCTACCACTACAAGTGCTCTTTTAACACCTCTTACTACCGACGATGCATGATAAATCATTTGATCCAGTGTGATAGGAAGAGTGGTTTCGTGACCTGCCATAACGTTAGATGCTGAATCACCCACAAGTATAACATCAATACCGGCACCATCGGTAATGGTTGCCATAGTATAATCGTAACCTGTTAGCATGGAGATTTTCTCTCCGTTTGCTTTCATTTCTATAAGTGACCTTGTGGTTATTCTTTTATAATCTTTTTTTGCTGTAGACATAATCTGAATTTTTAGGACGGTAAATTTACTAAATTGTGGTAACACTGAGTAAGATATACTGCTTTTATTGAACAGTTGTTTAATAATAAAACAATATATTTACTACTACGTAAATAGTATTAATCATGAGAAAATTGGTTTTATTGGCTTTACTTCTGAGTATGCAGGGGGTATTTGCACAAAATAAGGAGATACAGCAGTCTATAGATACCTTTTTTGAGGGGTTGCATAATAAAGATGTTGAAAAAATACAGTCGGTTTGTGATTCAGGGCTTATGCTTCAGTCTATTAGCCGAAATGAAAAAGGGGAGGTGAAGCTTACTACAGATCAAGCTCCTAAATTTTTTGCAGCTATTGCAGCCGTGCCAAAAGAATTAGAGATACAGGAAAAACTGTTGGAATATAAAATTCAGTTTGACGGAGCTATGGCTCATGTTTGGACACCTTATGAATTTTATGTTGACGGAAAGTTGAGCCATAAAGGAGTAAATTCTTTTCAGCTATATAATGATAAAGGGATATGGAAAATTGTATACATAATTGATACCCGTGAAAAAGCATAAAAAAAGCCCTGTATAATTACTACAGGGCTTTTTTTATGCTATGATAAGGATTAACAGTCGGCATTGTTAACGGTAACTGCAAGTCCGCCTTCCGATGTTTCTTTGTATTTATTATTCATGTCCTGTGCTGTTTGCCACATGGTGTTTACCACTTTGTCTAATGGTACTTTAGCATTTTTAGGATCGGTTTCTAATGCCAGTTCGGCAGCATTAATGGCTTTAATAGCTCCCATAGTATTGCGCTCAATACAAGGTATTTGTACCAGTCCGCCAATAGGGTCACAGGTCATACCAAGGTGGTGTTCCATTGCGATTTCGGCAGCAATAAGGCATTGTTCCGGAGAACCGCCCATAACCTCACATAAAGCAGCAGCAGCCATTGCTGATGATACACCGATTTCTGCTTGGCAACCACCCATTGCAGCAGATATAGTGGCACCTTTCTTAAAGATACTGCCTACTTCACCTGCTACTATAAGGAATTGTTTTATATGTTCTTCGTTTGCATCGTGGTTTTCAATAACCATATAGTACATAAGTACTGCAGGTATAACTCCTGCACTACCGTTTGTAGGGGCTGTTACCACACGACCTAATGAAGCATTAACCTCATTTACAGCTAAGGCAAAACAGCTAACCCATTTTAATATCTGACGGAATTTTACTTCTGTTTTTCGGATAACCTCTAACCATTCCTGCGGACTGTTATATGGTAGTTCGCCAATAAGGTTTTTGTGCATATCAAACGCCCTGCGCCTTACATTTAAACCACCCGGTAATATTCCTTCGGTATGGCAGCCTGTGTACATACACTCCAGCATGGTATTCCAAACACGCATCAGTTCGCTGTGAATTTCTTCTTCACTGCGAATTGATTTTTCGTTCTCATATACAATTTCAGAAATGCTTTTGTTTTCTGTTTGAGTATATCTCAATAAATCAGCCGCATTATCAGTAGGGAAAGGAAAAGCACATTTAATAACCGCATTTTCTTTCGCGTTTATTCTTTCTTCCTTAACGACAAATCCGCCACCAATAGAGTAGAAGGTAGACTCATATTCACCACCATCATAATAAGCAGTGAAAACAAAACCGTTAGCATGGAAAGGAAGGAAATCCCTGTTGAAAACAATATCGTTTTCAGGGTTAAACGGTATAACATTCAGTCCGCCTAATATAAGTTGTTTTTGAAAGTTAATATCGTCAATAGTAGTTTGTATACTCTCTACAGGAACATATTCAGGATCGGCGCCGCTAAGACCAAGCATCACGGCAAGATCTGTTGCGTGTCCTTTTCCGGTAAGGGAAAGTGAACCATACAGGTCTACCTTAACGCGGTTTGTTTTTTCAAAAATGCCCTCTTCACGCAATTCTTCAAGAAAGCGCTCTGCACCGCGCCACGGACCCAAAGTATGTGAACTTGAAGGACCCACGCCGATTTTAAGCATATCGAAAACTGAAATACATTCATTCATAGTAATACAAAAATATAATTATTGCGACTTATACAAAAGCGCCCAAAGGTAATTAAATTGATGATACTATAACGATGTAGATGAAAATTTGTTGATATGATAAAATGCTTATAACAAACAATAGTAAAATTGTTAGTTTTGGAATTTTATTAGACTTAATTAGCACTAACAATCATTATTTTTAATGGTGAAAGGTTGAGGGGATACCTAAAAAGAGAATGATATACTTCAATCTCAATAATTGAGTTTTCCGGAAGGGTTGAGAGTTGCTCAAAAGCAATATCTGTTATTATATCGTTGTTTAGATCTATATTATTACCATCGGGTAGCTTAATATTACACGCCAAAACCTGGTATTGAGTTAAAGAGCTTTGCTCATCATTTTCCGTTATATCTATAACGGCATCTTTTAACTCCTGTAATGTAATTTTTAGAATGCAGTTGCTACAGCCTTTTCCGTTTACAGTAATTTTTTTAGGTGTTATATCTCTGTCTTTTATATATAGTAGTTGTTTTGTATGGATTATAGAGTCATTTTGATTTACTATTTCAAACTCCAAATAGGTTCTGTCCTTTTTTATTTTACGGGTATCTATTACATAAATGCTGTCGGGTAGCATTTTTAGTCCTTTTCCTTTTACCTTAAACGATTTTGCATTGGGTACTGATATCTCTAAACTATCTTTAATACCTCTGTAAACTATAGTATTACCATATTTAGTTGAAACTTCAGGGATTGGAATGTTATAGTCTGCTTCTTCAATTATTTTTATAGGATCAACAGAACGGAGACAGTAATTGTTAGGATTATATTGCCTTACATGATGAATAAATAATTCAGTACCCGGCCTAATATTTTTAAGAGCTGAATATGCTTTAGAGGTCATTGAATTACCTTCAATCCATATGTCTTCATATCCTTCTGTTTTAATTACAAACGACATTACTTTACTGTAGTTTTTATCCCATGTGAAAAACATATAATCTATAACAATATTGATATTTAGTTTTTTTAATTGAGATAAGGTCATTTCATAGGTTTCTTTATTATAACTACTTAATATATTCGCTCGTGGACGAGGGATATCCCTTACTTCAAACTCTTTGAATTCATTAATTATACTGTCGTTTTCAAAGGTAGCCTCAATGTTTATTTTAACTATTTTTCCCTGTACACCATTAACATTTAAATAATAATTCCCCAAAGAGTCTTTTTTAGTTAATCCTGCAAGGGCAGTAACCTTGTACGATTTGGCTCCCGGTACAGCGATCTTAATAGGGTTTTGTATACCCCTGTAAACAATGTTAGCTTTTTCAACTGAAATGACAGAGATATTATTATCCTGAGCTACTAGTAACTGGGTGATAAAAAGGGCTAAAAAGAAAAATGTTTGTTTCATAACGGCATGGTTTGAAACAAACATAATAAAAATTAATTTTCAAAATTCTTATACGATAGCTTTTGAAGGCTTATATCTTTTCAAAACCTAAACTTTTTAGTGTTACTCCAAATTTACAGAAATAAAAAACCTCCCGATTGGGAGGCTTTAATTTATTTTTTACGTTCCATAAGCGCCATATAGAATCCGTCGAAACCTGAGTCTGATGCCAGAACTTTATTGTCTTTTACAAAAGTAAACTGTTTACCAATATCTGTAGTAAGGAAATGTTTTACCTGTTCCTCATTTTCAGATGGTAGTACTGAACAGGTAGCATAAACAAGCTTACCACCCGGTTTAACCATTTTAGAGTAGTTTTCCAGTACTTCTCTTTGAGTATTTTTGATATTATCAATAAACTCAGGTTGCAGTTTCCATTTACTGTCAGGGTTACGTTTTAAAACTCCAAGTCCGCTACAAGGAGCATCAATAAGTACCCTATCGGCTTTTTCGTGTAATTTTTTGATAACCTTGGTGCTTTCAATAACACGATAGTCAATATTGAAAACGCTGTTACGCTTAGCACGTAGCTTAAGTTGTTTTAATTTACTCTCGTAAATATCCATAGCTATAAGCTGACCTTTGTTCTCCATTATAGAAGCCATGTGCAGGGTTTTACCACCGGCACCGGCACAGGTATCAACTACACGCATACCCGGAGCCACATCAAGAAAACGTGCTACAAGCTGTGACGATGCATCCTGAACCTCAAAAAGTCCGTCTTTAAATGCCTGAGTAAGGAATACGTTTGCACGTTCAGTTAGTACAAGGGCATCAGGGTACTCTTTAAGGAATTCGGTTTCTATATTGCTGTCCATTAAAATGGCACGAAGCTGTTCTTTTGTTGTTTTAAGGGTGTTAACACGAAGTATAACTTTTGCCTGCTCGTTTTGTGCGGCAAGTTCTTTTTCCCATTTCTTTTCACCAAGTTCCTTAACACCAAGTTCATCCATCCAATCCGGAATAGACTCACGGAACTTCCTTATTTTAGAAAGTTCATCAAAACGGCCTTTAATACGACGTACCGGAGTTTCCTCAAAGTATTTCCAGTCTGGCAGGTTATAACCACGAAGTACTGCCCATACGGCAAATATTCTCCATAGGTTATCCCTGTTATAAGGCTCCTTAACTTCGGCAATTTCAGCATACAGGCGTTTCCAGCGCACAATTTCATATATCGTTTCGGCAACAAACTTCCTGTCGTGGCTTCCCCAACGTTTGTCTTTCTTTAAAGCCTTTGCCACAACCTTATCGGCATATTCTCCCTCATTAAAAATAAAGTTAAGGGAATCAATAACCGTAAACACTAAATTTCTGTGTAATCTCATTTTTGTGAATTGAAGCTGCAAAGGTATTATTTTTTGGGAGATATTTTGTATTCAGATATGTTACACTTTATTATACCTCTTTAAAAATTCACTAGGGGTTTCTCCTGTTTTCTTTTTAAACAGGCGTGAAAAATAAGCATAATCATCATAGCCCAGCCTTTCTGATATTCCGGCAAAATTATCCTGTTGTAATATAAGTTCTTTTTTAGCTTCCAATAAAACCCTGTCAGTAATAATGTCTGATGTTGTTTTACCGGCTACAGCCTGTGTTATACGATTAAGGTGTTTTGGAGTTATATGCATCATTTCGGCATAGGTTGCGGGCGATTTTTCTGAAATAAAGTATTGGTTTACCAACTCTTCCAATTTGAGGAATTTGCTGTAATAACTATTGTGGGTATCCAAGGCTGCTACGGGGTTTTGACGGGCATAAATACGGGTACATTCTATATATACATATTGAACTAAGTTTATTATGCGGTGTTTTTTTAAAATCTCATCCTTGCCGTTTTCTTTTAGTATTCGTTTAAATAATAACGTAACATCCTCTAATTCTTCATCTTTAAGATAAATACAGGGAGAACTGTGCATGCTGTAAAAAAAGGGGAAGTTGTTTATTTGGTTTTGTGTATAGTATAAATTGTAAAAAGCCTGTGTATGGAAAAAAATATAACCTTTAGTGTCTGCCGAAAGTTCCCAGTGGTGTGTTTGCCCCGGGTTAAGGAAAAACAGACTACCCGGTTTAACATCATAAACCGTAAAATCTATTTCATGAATACCGGATCCATGCGTAAAAAGTATAGCCAGATAGAAGTTATGTTTGTGCGGGAGGGCAATATCCTTATGGCTGGTAATAAGGTGGTCTTCCAGTGTGTTTACATAAAAATCTTCCAGTCCGGTTTGCTGGAACTGATTAATATCAAGTATGGCTGTTTTTTTCATATTTTAAAACAATGTCCTAAAAGTACAAATTATTGCGTAAATAAGCTATTGCCCGTTTTTACTACCTGTTGTAAATTTGAAATAAAAAACAAGATGTCTAAATTCAACGATATAATAGAGGAAAAATGTCCGAAATGCGGAGAGGGTAAAGTGTTTAAAAGCAAAGGAAACCTGTTTTTATTTCGCTTGCCAAAAATGAACGATCACTGTCCTGTTTGTGATCATAAATTTGAAAGAGAGCCAGGCTTTTTTTATGGTGCAATGTACGTGAGTTATGGACTTACCGTAGCCGAAATGATTGCGGTATATGTAATAGCTCATTTTTTTATAGAAGGCTTTGGTGGCATGCTCGCATTAATAGCTTTTATGGCTGTAGCGCTGAGTATGTTTAATTTCAGGCTGTCACGAATGATATGGATGCATATGTTTGACAGTAAGGAAGAGAAAAAAGAGCAGGTATAACCTGCTCTTTTTGTTTATTGGTTTTCAAGGAAAGAACTAAGCTGCTTACTTCTGTAAGCATCACAAAGCTGATTGAGCTTGTCTGTCCTTGGGACATTATTGCCGGGATTGTCTATATATCCTGCTACCAGTTCCCAGGTTCCCAGTTTAATAAAATCGAGATTGCCTGACTGGTCTTTGTTTTCTATTGTAAATTTTGCCATACAGGCCATATAAGTCCACATTAGGAGATTATTATCTTCAAATATGGCTATGGTGTGATCTGCAGCAAAATTAAAATCAGGACTGTCCTGCATCCATCCCAGTAAATAACCTTTACTGGCTTTAACTTCTTCGTTGTTAAGATCATCAATAGGAGAGGAGATAATAAAGTCAGAAGCCTGTAGTGCCGCTTTTTCAAAATCTTTCAGTTCAATGCTTTTAGATACCGCAGCCGGAAGGGACTCAAGAGTTACAGGCTCAATAACAGGAAGCTGAAGGCTTTGGCTATATCCCGAACTGATGAGACACAGGAATCCCATGGTCAAGATAAGTTTTTTCATTTGTGTTTGGTTTATGGTTGGTAACCCAATATAATCACAAAATTTAAAATTTTAACAATTCGTTTCGCGCAATAGTTATAATGCAAATATTGCCTGATGAAATGCATATTATAAATAAATCTACCTTAAATATAAATATCAGACTTTGATAAGCTGACTATTGTAAATTTACTAATTTAGGACTTCAAAATTTTAAAGATGAGAAAAAGCCTACTACTTATATTTGCTATTGCTATACTGTCCTGTAAAGAAGAAAAAAAGGATTTTAAAGCTTCTTTTACTACTGTAAATGTTGATACATTACTTACCGATAGTATAAGCATACGTGCCATAGCTATTGATAATGATAAAGTTTGGTATTCCGGTAGCAGGGGTAAGTACGGCTATGCTTCACTAACAGGAGAGAAGGACTTTAACGGAGTTATTGCTTTTGATGACTCATTACCTGAATTTAGGGCTATAGCACAAACTGATAACAATGTATTTATACTCAACGTCGCTACACCCGCAAAGCTCTATAAAATTGACAAAGTGAATAAAACGAATACTGTAGTTTATACTGAAGAAGGTGAAAAGGTATTTTATGACAGTATGCAGTTTTTTGATAATAATAATGGAATTGCCATGGGCGATCCTACAGGTGGCTGCCTTTCGGTTATTATAACAAGGGATGGTGGTAATTCATGGAAAAAAGTTTCCTGTGATGATTTACCCGAAGTTGAAGAAGGTGAAGCGGCTTTTGCAGCCAGTAATACTAATATTATTGTAAAAGGTGAAAAAGCATGGATTGTTTCCGGAGGAAAGAAATCAAGAGTGTTCTATTCTGATGATATGGGGGAATCGTGGAAGGTATATAAAACACCTATTGTACAGGGTACACCAACGGAAGGAATATATTCTGCCGATTTTTATAATGAGAAAATAGGTTTTGCAGTAGGAGGGGATTATACTAAAGCCGAAATGAATATAGGTAATAAAATAATTACTACTAAAGGCGGGCGAAAATGGAAAAAAATAGCCGATGGTTCAGGTTTTGGGTATGCCTCATGCGTACAGTTTATGCCGAACAGTGAAGGGTATGAACTGGTAGCCTGCGGAGCAACAGGTATGTTTTATTCATTTGACAGAGGAGCAACCTGGAAAAAGATACTTGATGATACCGACCTGCATACACTACGATTTAAAGATGTTAAAACCATTATAGCTGCAGGGCAGAACAGGATTGTACGGCTGACTTTAAAATAAAAAAAAATCAGCAGGGTAATGGAAAAGTTGCCTGCTGATTTTAGTAACAAAATAACCTAATTAAACTACTCTTTGTTATGTATATCTTTGTATTTTGAAAGTAATTTTCTTTTAAAGTCAAACTCAGCCTTTTGCAGTTTCAGCAATTTGACAGACCCTATAACAGGTTTTAAGTCGGTAATCATTTTACCTTTCAGATCTACAAGTTCTTTTTCGGCTTCCTGAAACTGACTTAGATAATTACTTGCATCTTTCTCAGATAATGATTCTCCGGCGCTTTCTATTTTTTTGATAATAGAGCGCATTTTATCATGTCTTATGTCAAATTCTTTTTCTTCATAAGCATTATATATAGGCCAGAATTTAGCCGATTCCTGACTTGTAAGCTTTAGTTCTGTAGTTAGAAACGACACCTTTAAAGCTTTAATCTGGTCTCTTTTCTCCTTATGCGTTTGTGAAAAAACACTTAGTGAGAAACTTAATAATAATGTTAGTAATAATTTTGCTTTCATAGTGCTATTCGTTTAGATAAATATCGTAATCTTCGTTGGTTAAGTAGTTCTCTATAGCTTCATCGCTAATTGCTATAGATGCCTCCAGAGACTCTATAGCATCCTCGTCCAGTCCCTGAATAAAATCATTAGGCATTATATCTGCCTGATAAACCAGATAGTTCTCAATAGTGGTAGCATCGGGCTCACTTGTGGTATTCATTTTTAAAAATACAGAAACACCAAGAGCGATAACCAACACTGCAGCTACAGATGATATCCAAACCGACATTCTCCTGTAAATAGGTACAACTTTAACTTCCTGTTCAGGAAGCTGCTGCATCATCTTTTCGGTAAAGTCGTCAAAATAGCTGTCGGGTGTGGTAAATCCCGATTTTATTTTTGGTTCTTTATCTAAATTAAATGGTTTCATATGTTTAAGACTGAATAATTTACAAAAGGTTTAATGAGTGTTAAAATAATTTTCAATTTTTTTACTGGCATGATGGTAAGAAGCCTTTAAAGCTCCTACTGATGTATCCAGTATTTCCGACATTTCTTCGTAGCTTATATCTTCAAAGTAACGCATTTTAAAAACCAGTTGTTGCTTGTCGGGTAATGTAGTAATGGCCTGTTGGAGTTTTTGTTGTATTTCGTCTCCGCTAAAATAATTGTCGGCATGTATTTCCTGAGCCTGTTTCTCTAATATTTCCTCATTACTTACTCCGGCTTTTTTAGCTTTTTGACTAATAAAGGTAAGCGATTCGTTTGTGGCTATGCGGTATATCCAGGAAAACAACTTGCTTTCGCCCTTAAAATTACTAAGGTTCCTAAATACTTTAATAAATGTGTTTTGCAAAACATCATCGGCATCATCATGATTCAGTACTATATTACGGATATGGCTGTACAATGGCCTGCTGTATTGAGATACAAGCTGTCTAAACGCATCGTTTTGCGTTTTTGGGTCAAGCAATTGTGCTATGAATGCCTTTTCGTCCTGCAATTCTTTTAAGGTACTGATTTATATTTAAGACTAAAGTTACTGCAAAAGGTTTAAAACCGACTTATAAAAAAAACTACGAAAACGTTTATTATAATGTTTTCCCGTGTTAAAGGGTCAATTTAACTACATCTTAATGTCTTAAAACTTTTAGCTTACAATAGTATGTTGTAATTTTGCGGCTTTAATTCTGACTATGATAAAGACCGTTATATTTGATATGGACGGGGTTATTGTTGATACTGAACCCGTACATCATTTTGCCTACTACCAGCATTTTAAACACCTTAATATTGAAGTTACACACGAAATGTATGCTTCATTTACAGGGAATTCTACTAAAAACGTTTACCAAAAACTTAAAGATACTTTTGATCTTGAACATGAGGTAGAGCATTTGGTACAAACCAAAAGATCACTATTTAATGATGCTTTTGATGTAAAGGAAGACCTTGATTTGTTACCGGGTGTTAGAGAACTTATAGTGGATTTACATGGGAACGGTATCCAGCTTATACTGGCTTCATCTGCCTCTAAGGTAACTATAGAGAGGGTGTTTAACCGTTTTGGGCTTCATCAGTATTTTACACATATAGTGAGCGGAGAAGATTTTCCTAAATCGAAACCGCATCCGGCTATATTTGAACATGCAGCATCATTATCTGTTGCTCCAAAAGAAGCATGTATTGTTATTGAAGACAGTACAAATGGAATTAAAGCTGCAAAAGGTGCCGGTATATTTTGTGTAGGGTACCAAAGTGAAAATTCAAAATTACAGGAGCTTGAAGAGGCTGATAAGATTATTGCCCATTTCAATGAGCTTGATTTCCTAAAAGTAAGGGATATTAAATAATGGTAAATGCTGTAATATTTGATATGGATGGGGTAGTGGTTAATACCGAACCCGTAGGACTGGAGGCTAACCAAAAGTTTTATAAGGAACTTGGTATTGAGGTTACTGATGAGATATACTCTGATTTTATAGGGAATTCTGATAAGAATATAATACAAAAGTTACGTAGCAGGTTTAACCTGGAACAAAGTGAGGAAGTATTGCTGGAAGAAAGTTATAAATACTACTTTGATGCTTTTGATACCAGTGAAGAACTGGAACTTATACCGGGAGTAAAAGACCTTATTATTGATTTATATAATAACGGTATGACTTTAGTATTGGCTTCATCGGCTGCTAAAAGAAAAATAGAGGCTGTATTTACAAGGTTTGACCTACATCAGTATTTTAAAACTAAAATAAGCGGTGAGGATTTTGAGCAATCAAAACCTAACCCAGCCATATTTGTTGAAGCGGTTAAACAAACCGGTTTTCCAAAAGAGGAATGTATTATTATTGAAGACAGTACAAACGGTATAAAAGCAGCAACAGGCGCGGGAGTATTTTGTATTGGCTACAAAGGTGAACATTCTATGGGGCAGGATACATCTTTAGCGAATAAGGTTATCATCGACTTTAAACAACTTAATTATAAAACGATTAAAAACCTTATCTAATACTAATTAGTAAGGTTTTTATTTTTATAGTGTTAGACTTTTTCTCTGTTTAGACTAAGATATATAATTCCAGATATTCTTCTTTTTATTCATTTCTATAAAGGCTGTTCTTAGTGCGGCATGTTCCGGTTTATTAAGGTTTGCATCATCCTTAAGCAGTTTTATGGCATAATGCCTTGCCATTTGGAGTATTTCACGGTCTTTTACTAAGTCGGCTATCTGTAGGTTAAGCACACCGCTTTGCTGTGTACCCATTATATCTCCTGGTCCACGCAGTTTAAGGTCAACTTCTGCAATTTCAAATCCGTCATTAGTACGTACCATAGTATCCATACGTACTTTACTGTCGTTACTTAATTTGCTGCCTGTCATCATTATACAGTAACTCTGTTCGGCGCCACGACCTACGCGTCCACGTAATTGATGGAGCTGGGAAAGCCCAAAACGTTCGGCACTCTCAATGACCATAACACTGGCATTGGGTACATTTACACCAACTTCAATCACAGTGGTAGCCACCATAATATTAGTTTTCCCTTTGGCGAAGCGATCCATTTCGCTATCCTTTTCAGCAGGTTTCATCTGTCCGTGTACTATACTAACACTGTACTGCGGTAGGGGGAAATCGCGCGAAATACTTTCGTAACCGTCCATCAGATCCTTATAATCCATTTTTTCACTTTCCTGAATTAACGGATAAACAATATAAACCTGTCTGCCCTTGGCAATTTCTTCTTTCAGAAAAGCCCAAACTTTCAGTCGGTTACTGTCATAACGGTGTACTGTTTTAATAGGCTTACGCCCTGGAGGCAGTTCATCTATAACGGAAATATCCAAATCACCATACAGGCTCATGGCAAGCGTGCGCGGAATAGGAGTGGCGGTCATTACCAGTATATGTGGCGGAATTTCATTCTTTTTCCAGAGCTTGGAGCGTTGTTCTACACCAAAGCGGTGCTGCTCATCAATGATGGCAAGTCCAAGGTTTTTAAACTGAACCTTATCTTCCAGTAAGGCATGGGTGCCTATTATAATGTGTAATGTACCGTTTTCGAGTTCTTCGTGAATAATCCTTCTTTCGGCCGTTTTGGTAGACCCTGTAAGGATTTTGATATTAATATTTAAAGGCGCTGCCAGTTCTGATAAGCCTATAAAATGTTGATTGGCCAAAATCTCGGTAGGTGCCATAAGGCAGGCCTGAAAACCGTTATCAAGAGCCAATAGCATACTCATTAGCGCTACAATGGTTTTACCCGATCCTACATCTCCCTGTAACAGGCGGTTCATTTGTGCCGGATGCCCCATATCGTACCTAATTTCCTTTAGTACGCGTTTTTGGGCATTGGTAAGCTCAAAAGGAAGGTGATTTTGGTAAAAACCATTAAACATTTCGCCTACCTTGTCAAAGGGATGTCCTTTTATTTTGTGTTTACGCAGTAAATTTTTTGTAATGAGCTGTAGCTGAATAAAAAACAGTTCTTCAAACTTAAGCCTGAATTGTGCCTGAGCCAGTATTTCCTGACTTTTAGGGAAGTGTACATTAAAAAGTGCTGCATTTTTAGGAATTAGTTTAATTTCCTTTAAAAGCCATGCCGGTAGTGTTTCCTTAAACAATGCCTGTGTTTCTATAAACAGCTGTTGCATTATTTTGTTTACCACTTTATTTGTTATACCGCGTTGCGTAAGTTTTTCGGTACTTGGGTAAATAGGCTGCATGGCACTGCGCAGGCTTTTTTCGTGTTCGCTAAGCAGTTCCATTTCTGGGTGTGCCATATTGAAAACTCCGTTAAACGAAGTAACCTTACCAAAAATTACATAAGGCACATTTATCTTAACGTTTTCCCTTATCCATTTTTGTCCCTGAAACCATACCAGTTCCATTTGCCCGGTGTTATCCACAAAAGTAGCAACAAGGCGTTTTCCGCGTTTTTGTTCAACCGTTTTTATGTTGATTACTTTCCCTACAATCTGTACTTCAGAGTTACTGTTTTGCAGTTCGTTAATACGGTAATACCGGGTACGGTCTATATAACGGTTAGGATAAAGGTTAAGCAGGTCGCCATATTTATGAATGCCCAACTCCTTCCGTAACAGCTCACCACGGGCAGGGCCTACGCCTTTAAGGTATTCTATAGGAGTTTCTAATAGGTTATTCATTTTGGCTTGTATTCTGTTTATTTTAAGCTATCAACTATCTCTTTATAGATAGCAAGTTTTTCGGCTTTATCTTTTGTTTTTACGGTGATAAAAAGTCCGTTTTCCATTAGGTTCTCATAAGAGCAATAAGCTAAAAGTTTATTGTTTACTACATACACATAACCACCTTTATTGATATTTGGCCAGTTATCAAGATATTCATTTTTAAGTAAAAACTTAGCTTTTAATTCGGTATCATCGGTTTGTTCCATAATGACACCTTTAAATATATTATTTTCAAATTTTTTAAGGTAATAAATACTAACTTCCTCCGGTTGGTTTAAGTATTTGTATTTAGGAAGTTTATATTTATCTGTATGGTATTTGTTTATTGTTGTATAAAAACCTGTTTCACAGTATTTCCTTTTTTGTATGGCTTCATAAATTCTTTCTTCTTTATGAGGAGTGTCCTCCATAATATGAGTGAAATCTCCTTCAATATCTATTTTAAAATTTTTGGTTTGGTTGGTAAAGTTCATTTTGTTAACTGTACCCTTAAACTTACCGGTAATGGTTTCTCCCCAACCAAAAGAACTATTGTTTAGTGTAAGTTCATATGAATCAAAATCTTTAATAGTTACATAGCCCCCTCCATCATTCCAGTGATAATATTTAGGAGTTATTTTACCTTTTGTAAACTCTAATAATAACCCCTCCTGAGTATATGCATAATCAATCACAAATACTGATATAGTATCTTTTTTAATTATATCCGCAACTCTTCTGGTATCTCTTTTTCCTGCAAATTTTGGTATACTGTCTTCCAGTGAATATCGGCTAATAATAAGCTTCTTTGCTGTTGCCTGTACATTTTTATCAAAAGAAATGTTTTTTTGGCTAAACAAAGGTTGTATTGAAAAAAGTATTAGTAAGACTATAAGGCTTTTTTTCATTTTTAATTGTAAGGTTTGAGTCACGAAGATAAAACTTATTCGATAAAATTAAAGTGTAATATATGTATGCATTTATTAGTTTTGTATAAATACTTTGATTTTCCATGAAAAACTACATTTCTGCCACTATACTTTTACTAAGCCTTTCGGGCTTTGCCCAGCAATACAAAAAAGCTGATTTTAAAACCCTTAATGCCTATCTTACTTTTGATGTACCCCATAAAAAGATTATGGGTAAGGTGAAGTATACATTTGATTTGCTTGAAAAAACCGATACCATTACCATTGATGCCCATGATATGGATTATACTAATGTTACCATAAACGGTAAGAAAGCAGGTTTTGTAGATGCTCCACATGCCTTAAAGCTATACAAAGGCTATAAAAAAGGAAAAAACATACTGGAGTTTGATTATACGGCACAGCCCAAACAAACGCTTTACTTTGTAGGCGAAGGCGACGGACTGCAAATATGGACACAGGGGCAGGGTAAGTATACCAGTCACTGGTTACCTAGCTTTGATGACATGAATGAAAAGGTGGTGTTTAACCTTTCGGTAGGATTTCAGGACGGGTTTGAAGTACTAGCTAATGGTGAGTTAAAAGGAAAGTCGCCTGATGGCAACTTGCAAAAGTGGAATTACGAAATGCAAAACCCTATGAGTAGCTACCTGTTAATGATGGCTATAGGAAGGTTTGAAAAACAACAGCAGATGTCGGCCTCAGGTACGCCGTTAGAGTTTTATTACCGTCCGGAAGACAGGGATAAATTTGAACCTACCTATCGTTATAGCAAACAAATATTCGATTTTTTTGAAAAGGAAATAGGAGTGAACTATGCCTGGGGAATTTACAGGCAAATACCGGTGCTCGACTTTTTATATGCCGGTATGGAAAACACAACTTCTACGATATTCTCACAGGATTATGTGGTGGACAACATTGGTTTTAACGACCGAACTTATGTAAATGTAAATGCCCACGAGCTGGCACATCAGTGGTTTGGCGATTTGATTACAGCAAAGTCGGGTGAACACCATTGGTTACAGGAAGGTTTTGCGACTTACTATGCTCTGCTTGCTGAACAGGAACTGTATGGGGAAGATCATTTTTACTACGAGTTGTACCAAATGGCTGAAAGGCTACAACAGGCATCACAAACCGACAACATACCTATACTTAACGAAAAGGCTAGTGCCCTGAGTTATTACCAAAAAGGAGCTTGGGCACTACATGTATTAAGAGAAGGGGTAGGGCATGATGCTTTTAGAAAAGCCGTTAAAGCTTATTTAGAAAAGTATGCTTTTAAGAATGTAAGCACCGAAGATTTTCTGGCAGAGATAAATAAGGTGTCTGACTATGATACCGAATCATTTAAAAAGCGTTGGCTTGAAAACCCGAAATTTGAAGTTGGTGAAGCAATTGAGTTACTTAATAAAAACAAATTTATACAGCAGTATTTTGCTATAGGCAACCTGCAAAGCCAATCGTTTAAGGAAGGTAAGGAAATGTACACACAGGTAATGAATTCGGATGCATTTTGGCCTCTAAAAGAAGAAATATTGTTCCAGCTTGCAGAAGTACCATTTGAAGATAAAGCAGATATAGTACGTACTGCCATGAAAACGGATAATATAAAAATAAGGCAGGCGGTTGCCCGTACGGTTGTTACTATTCCTGATGCGTTTTTTGAAGAATACAAATCACTTATGCAGGATGAGTCGTATGTAACAAGGGAGATTGCTCTTAATGTGTTAAGTATGCGTTTCCCAGACAGGATAGGGGAGTTTCTTGATATGTCTGATACCTGGGTTGGATTTAACGATAAGAATTTAAGGATACTATGGCTTACCCTGGCTTACACCACTAAAGACTACAGAGCTGATAAAAAAGAGCAATATTATACCGAGCTGCAGAATTATGCTTCTCCTAAGTATGAAAGCAGTATACGTCAAAATGCATTGTCTAATTTAATTTATATAGGTAAGCAGGATGATATTGTACTTATAAATCTTGCCAGAGCCACTAAGCATCACAAATGGCAGTTTGCTAAGTTTGGACGTGATAATATACGAAAGCTACTTAAAGAAGAAGGCTACAGGGAGGCATTTACCAATATAATGCCTGAACTTAAGGAGAATGAAAGACAAAGGCTGGAATTACTTTTAGCCGAATAATTATTTTAAAATTGTATTTGCTTCTATAAGGTTATATTCGGGATCATCCCTGAAAATACTTTTAAGTGAGCCTACATGACCTACACCTATAAGAAGTAAAATACGTTTAGATTTTTCCTTTAATTGTGTAGTAACAATATTGGAATAAATTTTATAATCCCTGTTTTTCCATACAGAAGTTAACTCTGCACCTATATATTTTGTATTAACAAAGGCCGAATCGATCATTTCATCAGTGCCGTTAAAAATACCGTTTCTAACCCTTGCAGGGGTTATGTATTTCAAATGGTAGACTTTGTTGTAGGTGTCAGGCTGGTTTAGAAAAGTGAGATAATCTTTAAAAGAGAGCGTACCATTATTAATAGCCTTGTATTTTGCCATTACTATTTCCCGAAGCTCCAGAGTTTCGTTTTTATACAACTCAATATTATCTCCATTATCTAAGAGGCTTTGTGAAGTTCCTCCGGGAGCATTAACACAGTATACTTTTTTTAGGCTATGTTTTTTTGCAATAGGAAAAGCGATATTAAAAATCTCTCTTCTGCTGGAAGTGTTTAAAATCCCTTTTACATAAAGATTATACATACTGTCTATTTCAGGTTGATTTTCCGGAAGCTCCTCAACCATGATGCAGTCAGGTTTGTACTTGCCAATTAAATCAATCACTTCATTTATTTCAGTTTTTCTTTTATCAGATTTGATATCAGTATTAGGATTATCTTCCTTATATATCTGGCTAAAATGGTCTGTTCCCAGTATAACGATATCAGTTTTTTGTGAAAATACTGTAGTACAAATAAAAAGTAATAATAGCGGTAAGGCTTTCTTCATAGTTGTTTTTGTTTTTATAAATATAACAAAAACAATTGGTTAAAGAGGTCATTCGTAAACAATAGCACCTTTTAGCATGTCTGCAAATACCTGCCAGTCTGCAGTCTCGGGGCTTCTGTCCTGTTTAGTGTTTTTATAATACTTAGGTATATCATCAGCGTAAGCAGACAGTGCTTCCAAAAAAGATTCGAGGGTGTTATTCTCCCAATCTTCCGGTTTTGAGGCGTAGTATTTATGCAGAAGTTTTAAAAACTCAACAAAATCTTTCCTACTTGTAATCTGTTTACTATAGAGTTCATCTGTCATCTGTTAATTATCCTATTTTAATAGTCTTTACTGCTGCTTCAAACTCTTTAGAGCGGTCTTTTCCGTTTATCTCATCGGTAAAATTAAGATGGAAAACATAATTGTTATAAGGTATTACATAAGTAAAACTGCGTATAGTTGTAGTTTTTCCGTTTACCATCATGGAGTAGGTAGCTACATAGCCTATACTTTTAATACCCGCAATTTTTACCTCTTTAGGTTTTTTAACCAGTTTATAGTCAGGTTGGAATTTCTTCTGTATTTTAACATTGTTCTCGGTAGCTTTCAGCAGTACTTTAAAATCTTTTTCATAATTACTGGCTACATTAAACTGCATTTTAGGGATGTAATTACCACCTTCTTTTATCGTTTCCCTATCATAAAACAGGGTAAGGAAAACCGAGTTACTGTCATCCAGTATTTTTTTACGTTCGGTTTTGCTAAGCTCAATTTCGGCAGGGAATCCGTTACGGTTATCTTCCCACCAGGTTTGTGGTATTTCGATAGTAATACCAAAACCTTTGTTATGATATATTTTTTGGGCAAAAGCCGAACTAAGGCATAAAAAAATAAGAGAGGCAGTAAATATCTTTTTCATCATAATGTTTTATAAAACAAACATAAACAAAAAAGGCATCCAATGGAAGGATGCCTTTTAATTAAAGTATTTTTACAGGGACTTTATTTTCATCTATAGCGACAAAAGTAAACTCGCCGTTTACTGCTTTTTCCCTTGTATTTTCATACATCTGTTCTACATAAATCTCTACACGTACTTTAAGACTGGTAGTTCCTACATAGGTAACCTTACCAATAAGCTCAACTATAGTACCTGCAGGAATGGGTTTCTTGAAATCAATACGATCACTACTTACTGTTACCATACGCTGACGACTGTAGCGGGTAGCTGTTATAAAAGCAACCTCGTCCATAAGGTGCATGGCGGTACCTCCAAAAAGAGTATCATAGTGATTTGTTGTGTTTGGAAAAACCGCTTTAAAGATTCGGGTTTCCGATAGTTTTATTCTTACTTCAGATGTCATATTTATGATGGTTATTTATTGTGGAATCAAATCGCAAAACCAGTATCCGGTTTTTGTACTGTGGTTGTTATATTCTCTGTAAATCGTTTCACCAATGGTAAAATCTACAGGTTTTTTAAAGTAGGGAGCATCAAAGCAAAAAGTATGGAACTCTCCGTTCTCACCGCAGGGGTCAACATCATCGGGTAGTTCATTTATAAAATCGTGATCTATAATTCGACCTACAAATGATTTATCCAGTTTTGTACCGTTAACACAAACCGTTATGGTTTTAAAACCCAGGTCTATAAACTCCTTTAATAGTTTTTTAGTGTCTTTTTTCCATAAAGGGAAAACTGCTTTTATACCATAAGGTTCCAGTTGTTTTTCCCTGTATACCTTAAGGTCTTCCAAAAAAATATCACCAAAAGCAGCGGTAGTGTATCCTTCATCTATAAGTTCCTGAACCTTATTTTTCATAATGGTTTCATACTCCTCATTGGTAGGTTGAAGCGGAAGCTCTATAGTCGTACCTAGTATCCCTATGGCTTCAATTTGCTGTAGCAAGAGTTCTTTACGTAATCCATGCATACTAACACGATCATAGTGAGAGTTTACAGATGTAAGCAGACAGTCTACACTATAGTTACTGTCATTTAACAGATAATGAAGAGCAAGTGCACTGTCCTTACCGCTACTCCAGTTAAAATACGTTTTTTGTGTGTTCTCCGGCACGTGTATATTTTTTAAGCTTTTACGGAGATAAAATGAAGACACAGTAGTTACAGTCCAAAAAGGAGTACAATTACCGGACATCACTTTAACCGCGAAAGCATAGTCATTATTTAGTAAGGCAGGTCTCCTGGCTTGTACATTTTATCGCCCTTCCCGCTAAATATAGCAGTGGTTTATTACGATAAAACTGTTTTGTACTTTACAGTTGCGCGACAGCCCGTGATTTCCACACGATTCCCTATTAATTTGCGTTAAGCAAAACCTTTTGGCAAATATAAAATAAAAAGGCATCCTTTTCAGGATGCCTTGTAAAATATTGTAAATTGGCATTATTGCCACATTTCGGCTACTTCATTTTTTAGGTAAGCTACAGCTATGCTGCTAGGGCTTTGCGTGTCAAACAAATCGGTAAGTATAACTTCTCTTAGTTTGTTTGCAGTATCTACCTTTTCACTCATGTTGGTTTTACGAATCATTTGGATAGTAGCATTTTTAGCAGTAGTGATAATATCCCAACTTTCGGCAGAAACATAAATTTGTTGTGTAAGGTTATGCTCGTATTCCTGCTCAATTTGTGCAATTACATATTCTTCATAATCATGTTTGTTTGATGATTGCGGAGCAATTCTTACAAGTAGTTTTGAAGGATTTATCCTTTCAAGGAAAAGTACTAATCTTTCATATGCCTGTAGTCGTAATGGCATAGCATTTTTTTGTGCTTCTTTGTGAATAAGGTATCGGCGGCGACTTTCTTCGTTTTTGCGTTGTGCATCAAAAAAATAGTAGGCAACAAGTCCTACTATTATTGAAGGTAGCGTATATGCCAGTATTTCAATAAATTTTGTAATATCCATGTTTAGTAATAGTTTGGTGTAATAGACTAACGTAGTTTGTTGATATAAAATTGTGAAAGGCGAAAATAATTAAATACTTTTTGTAAGATAAAATTATTGTGAATAATTTTTAACAAAACACAACTACTGAAACTATAATTAGGGTTTATTTCCCCACTAAAAATAACTATTTTTGCTTTTTTGGAAGTTATGACGGAAATTGAAAAGTATATAAGCCAGTTAAATGAAGCGCAAAGGGCTCCGGTTTTGCAAAAAGACGGACCTATGATTGTAATTGCAGGTGCAGGATCGGGTAAGACAAGGGTACTTACACTGCGTATTGCTTACCTTATGAGTCAGGGGGTGGATGCCTTTAATATTTTGGCACTTACCTTTACTAATAAGGCTGCGCGTGAAATGAAAAACCGTATTGCGGGTATTGTGGGTAACTCTGAGGCTAAAAACCTTTGGATGGGAACATTCCACTCTATATTTGCCAAAATACTCCGTTTTGAGGCCGATAAGCTTGGGTATCCGTCAAACTTTAGTATTTACGACAGTCAGGATAGTGTGCGCCTTATTTCGTCTATCATTAAGGAAATGCAACTGGATAAGGATGTATACAAGCCAAAACAGGTATTAAGCCGTATTTCCAACTACAAGAATAACCTTATTACGGTTAAGGCTTATTATAACAATCCTGAATTGCAGGAAGCCGATGCCATGTCCAAAAAACCAAGAATGGGTGAGGTATACGAGCAGTATGTAGAGCGTTGCTTTAAGGCCGGAGCAATGGACTTTGATGACCTTTTGCTTCGTACAAATGAGCTTCTAAATCGTTTTCCTGATGTACTTATGAAATATCAGGATCGTTTCCGTTACATACTGGTAGATGAGTATCAGGATACCAATCACTCGCAGTACCTTATTGTAAGAGCACTGTCTGACAGGTTCCAGAATATTTGTGTTGTAGGGGATGATGCACAGAGTATTTACGCCTTTCGGGGAGCAAATATTAATAACATCCTTAACTTCCAAAAGGATTACGATAACGTACAAACGTACCGACTGGAGCAAAATTACCGTTCGTCACGAAACATTGTGGAAGCGGCTAACTCCATTATAGATAAAAATAAAACCAAGCTTGATAAGGTTGTATGGACAGCCAATGAGGACGGACCAAAAATTAAGGTACACCGCAGCCTAACCGATAGTGAGGAAGGGCGTTTTGTAGCGAGTACCATTTTTGAGCAAAAAATGCAGAACCAGCTTCCTAACGGAAACTTTGCTGTACTGTACCGCACCAATGCACAGTCACGTTCTATTGAGGACGCTTTAAGGAAACGTGATATCCCGTACAGGATTTATGGTGGACTTTCTTTTTACCAAAGAAAAGAGATCAAAGACGTTTTGGCTTACCTAAGGCTTGTTATTAACCCTAAGGATGAAGAAGCTCTTGTAAGGGTAATTAACTATCCGGCAAGGGGTATAGGCGGTACTACAATAGAAAAACTTACTGTAGCGGCAAACCATTACAAACGCTCCATTTTTGAGGTAATGGAGAATATCGATAGGATTGACCTAAGACTTAATTCGGGTACAAGGAACAAAATTCAGGATTTTGTTACCATGGTAAAAAGCTTTCAGGTTATTAACGACAGTCATGATGCCTTTTACCTCACCGAGCATGTTACCAAGAAAACCGGACTTATACAGGAGCTGAAAAAGGATGCAACACCTGAAGGTATAGCCCGTATAGAGAATATAGAAGAGTTACTAAACGGTATTAAAGACTTTATTGAAGGTCAAAAAGAGGTAGACGGTGCAAGAGGAGCATTATCTGAATTTCTTGAAGATGTTGCTCTGGCTACCGATATGGATAAAGATACCGGAGATGATGACAGGGTAGCACTTATGACCATTCACCTTGCAAAAGGACTTGAGTTCCCACATGTATTTATTGTAGGTATGGAGGAAGATCTTTTTCCAAGTGCCATGAGTATGAATACCCGTAGTGAACTGGAAGAGGAGCGAAGGCTGTTTTATGTGGCGCTAACACGTGCAGAACATCAGGCTTACCTTACTTATGCACAGTCAAGGTACCGTTGGGGTAAACTGGTTGATAGTGAACCGTCGCGCTTTATAGAAGAGATTACAGGTGTTTTCCTTGAATACCTTACTCCGGTAGAAACGAACTATCGTTATAAACCAATGATCAATAACGATGTTTTTGGTGATGTAGATAAATCAAAACTAAGGCAATCTAAACCTAAAAGTGGTATTCCGCCTAAATGGGTTACCGATAATGATCCTAAGCCGGATATGCCAATACGCAGGCTTAAACCTATGGCTGGCGGATCGATCCCCGCATCATCAGGACCTGCAATGCCTGATAGTAAGCTTAATATTGGTAACGTGGTAATGCACGAACGTTTTGGTAAAGGACAGGTACTTAACCTTGAAGGTGTAGGAGCTGATAAAAAGGCTGAAATAAAGTTTGAGGTAGGAGGAATTAAAAAGCTGTTACTTCGCTTTGCTAAGCTCGATGTTATAGGCTAAAGCTTTACGTTTAAATTAACGCTAATAATAAATAGCTTTCGTAACTTTAAGCTTGCAAAAACCGAAAACAGACTACAACATGGCACAATTCATAAAAATATACCCTGAAAATCCCAATGAAAGGGAAATAGAAAAAGTGGTTAAGATATTGCGTAATGGGGGAATTATAATTTATCCTACCGATACCGTTTACGGATTAGGCTGTGATATAACCAACAGTAAAGCACTTGAGCGAATTGCCCGTATAAAGGGTATTAAACTGGATAAGGCGAACTTTTCCTTCGTTTGTAGTGATTTGAGTAACCTATCAGATTATGTGAAGCAGATTGATACAAGTACTTTTAAAATACTGAAACGATCATTACCGGGACCTTATACATTTATCCTTCCGGGCAATAATAATTTACCAAAAGAGTTTAAAAAGAAGAATACGGTAGGTATACGTGTGCCTGATAATAACATAGCGCTGGATATTGTAAGAGCTTTGGGTAATCCTATAGTTTCTACCTCCATACATGACGAGGATGAGATTTTAGAATACTCAACCGATCCTGAGCTTATTTTTGAGAAATGGCAAAATCAGGTAGATGCCGTTATTGATGGTGGATATGGTGATAATGTAGCCTCTACAATTGTAGACCTTTCAGGAGATGAACCGGTAGTTGTAAGGGAAGGAAAAGGAGATCCTGATATATTTTAATTAGATATCAATATAAATAATGAAAGCTGTCCAAAAGGACAGCTTTCTGTTTTTAATGGAATAATAATTTGTCTGGCTAGTTTGTTGCCGGATCGATATTTTTGGCAGCATCATCGCTTCTGTGTTTAAGTCTGTCAGCAATTTCGCCACCTTTGTGCACCACTTCATCAAATTTTTTGCGGGCACTTTCTTTTACATTGTTGTATTTGTCTTTAAGGTCATTACCTAACGACTCAGCTTTTTCACATGCTCCGTCAAGATATCCTTTTCTTTTGCATATAACTCCTACTACCGCAAGGGCTGCTACTCCGGCAGCAATTCCTAAAACTAATTTTTTGTTACTCATAGCTGTTTATTTTTATGATTAATAAATAATTTATTCTTTACTATTGGTTTTGTTTTCCTGCTTCTTTTCATTCTCAGGAGTAAGCCGGCTTCCTTTTGTCACGTCCTTCTCATCCCATTGCCCTAAGTTACTCCCTCTGTTTTTTTGAGGTATTGGCTTAGGTTCCTGATTAGGAACCATATTATTAGGAAGCGGATCCTGATCTGGTTTTCTGTTTGGATTGTTCATAATCAATTAGGTTTTAAAAGCACTTACAAGTTACTTATTATCAATCACAAAGTGTATTAATAATGTCTTAAAAGAGTACTAATAATGAACAGTTTAACGTTTCATTATAGATTTTGAAAAACTGTTTAAAAACCTAAATAATAGTACATGAAAATATAATGCAGATAATAATGTGAGGCTCGTCGAAAGGTATTGCCCCACAAAGGATTAGCACCTGCTGTAAGGTGCTTTATAATAAAGTGATTGTATAGTGAAACTATACAAAAAGAGGATACTCGTGTTCATCATCATAGATGTCGTTCTCTTCTTCATCAAGTTCCCTTTGCGCTATAAAATTATAGACTCTTATAAGTCCAAATCCTGCTAGCATGGCCAGGAAAAATTTCATCATGTTCATCTTCTCTTGTTTTAATCGGTTAACTTTAATCATTACGCTTTTTTAGTTTATTATTTTGATTTTCTTCTTCGTGCCTTGAAATTACTAATAATAAACCGAACGCTGGCTCCATTTAATAAAACTTTAATACTTAAGGGCTTATTTAGCATTAAATTAGTTTTTTCGTAAAGTTAGATATACTTAACCATAGTGATTTTATCAATTGGTTTACCTTCCCTAAAAAAGTCTTTTATAAGTCCGCAATGCTCAAAACCAAATTATGGTATTATTGATTTATCGGATAAAACATTTTCTGATAAATTGGTATTACTATGTTCTAAATTTTCTAGTAATTTGTTTTTTATTAAGTTATATATGGATATAGATATTTTTTGTTTGGATAATACTGAATATGCAGAATTTGATGCTGTTAACAGAGGTTATAGAGGAGATATTTATGTTAGAATAAACGAATATTATTATAACCTAAATGTTTACGACATAGTTCGCCTGCAACAAGACTTTGAGCTTGAGCTTGAAGAATATGGAGTGTATACCCCAGATCCAAATTTAGTTCTTGTAAAAGAAGTTAATAATACAAATATCAAAGAGATTGTAAATCACTTAATTAAAAGTGGTTATTTTAACGAAATACAGCGCGTTAGTTCTAAAACATTAAAGCATTTAAACCTGCTAAAATTAGAATCAAAGTAATGTTGTAATAATTCGTTATACAACATTAACATCTTAATAATGAGTTTCCCTATAAAATTCGTAGTAATACTTGAACTAAAAGATAAATAGGGGTAAATAAACCTCAAACATTTTATTATATTTGTTGCTCTATAAATAAAAAAACAAACAATACGAACCTATGAAATTACTAGAAGGAAAAACGGCTATTATTACCGGAGCGAGTAGAGGTATTGGCCGTGGTATTGCCCAGGTTTTTGCTAAACATGGTGCTAATGTTGCTTTTACATACAGCTCTTCTGCCGAAGCAGCTAAGACATTAGAGGATGAACTTACAGCATTGGGTATTAAAGCTAAGGGATACCAGTCTAACGCTGCCGATTTTAATGAAGCACAAAAGCTGGTTGACGAAGTAGTGGAAACTTTTGGTACTGTAGATATATTAATCAATAATGCAGGTATTACTAAGGATAATCTTTTAATGAGAATATCTGAAGAAGATTTTGATAAGGTAATAGAAGTGAACCTTAAGTCGGTTTTCAACATGACCAAAGCAGTACAGAGAACAATGCTTAAACAACGTCATGGTTCTATTATCAATATGAGCTCTGTAGTAGGTGTTAAGGGTAATGCCGGACAAACTAACTACGCAGCTTCTAAAGCAGGTGTAATTGGTTTCACTAAATCAGTAGCATTAGAGCTTGGCTCAAGAAACATCCGTTGCAACGCTATTGCTCCTGGTTTCATTGAAACTGAAATGACAGAGAAGCTGGGTGCCGATGTAATTAAAGGATGGACAGAGAACATTCCGTTAAAACGTGGTGGTACTCCTGAAGATGTAGCTAACGCTTGTGTTTATCTTGCTTCAGACTTGTCTGCTTACGTAACAGGTCAAACCCTGAACGTAGACGGAGGTATGCTTACCTAATTCAAAAAAGCATTAATTTTAAATTAAAACCAATTGAATATCGATAACCAGCCAATATGACTACATCTACAGTTTTATTAATAATAGTATCTGCACTTGTAGCCTTTGCGTTATCGTTTTATCAATATCTTTTTAAAGCCAAAAAGAAAAGCCCGGTGTTCTTCTTTTTGGCTTTTTTACGTTTCATTACACTTATGGCTGTTTTTTTACTGCTTATTAATCCGGTTGTAACAAAACAGGATTATGAAACGGTTAAAACACCACTTCCGCTACTGCTGGATAATTCGCAGTCAGTTAAGGAATTGGGACAGGATAGTATCGCTAAACTACTTTCTCAAAAAATTACTTCAAACCAGGCATTAAATGAAAAGTATGATGTACAGCTTTATACTTTTGATGAAGGTTTTGAAGTAGGAAAGGAGCCCGACTTTAAAGGGAAGCAAACCCATATTGACCAGGCAGTACAAAACCTGAAACAGTTTTACCGAAATACATCTTATCCGGTTATATTATTAACAGATGGTAACCAAACTATAGGTAATGATTATGTATACAGTTTTCAGCAAAACACAAGTGTTTACCCAATAGTGTTGGGTGATACTACTGTTTTTCCAGATTTGAAGATTAATCAGCTTAATGCTAATAAGTACGCTTTCCTGAAAAACAAATTTCCTGTAGAGGTGTTTTTACAGTATAATGGTAACAAAACCGTTAATGCTGTATTTTCGGTTCAACAAGGTAATAGTGTATTAAGTAAACAAAATATCACTTTTACTAAAGATAAAAAAGCACAGGCTATTACTGTTTTACTGGATGCAGATAAGGTAGGAGTACAAACTTACAGAGCAGTGCTATCTTCACCGGAACAGGAGAAAAATAAATACAATAACATTAAAAACTTTGCTGTAGAGATAATCGATCAGCGAAGTGAGGTGGCAATTATTTCTTCCATCAACCACCCTGATCTTGGGGCTTTAAAAAGAGCTATTGAGTCAAACCAGCAAAGAAGGGTAACGATTATTAAACCAAATGAAGTAAAATCATTAAAAGATTACAATGTATTGGTTTTATATCAGCCTAATGCTACTTTTAGAGGACTTTTTGATATGAATGCCAATGCCGGATTAAACACTTGGATTATTACCGGTATGCATACTGATTTTAATTTGCTTAACCAGTATCAGCAGCAGTTATCCTTTAAGATGACAAATCAAAAGGAAGATTACCTTGCAAGCTATATTTCATCCTTTAACCTTTTTGCTACCGATGATATAGGTTTTGAACAGTTTCCGCCATTAGAGCAACCTTTTGGTAATGTTAAGCTTAATTCGGGAACGAATACTTTATTACAGGCCAGGATAAGAAATGTTGAAACTGATAACCCTTTACTAGTTTTTTCTGAGAGCGGTTCATCGCGTAAAGCTTTCCTGTTAGGAGAAAACATCTGGAAGTGGAGACTTGAAACACATGTGAATAATAAGTCGTTTGAAGAGTTTGACGTGTTTACAGATAAAATAATTCAGTATTTGGCAACCAACTCAAAACGAAAATCATTAGTGATTAATCACGAACGTTTTTACAATTTGGGCGAGCCAATAAATATTACGGCACAATTTTTTAATAAAAACTACGAGTTTGACGAAAATGCCCGCTTAACTATTGTTGTAAAAGGGAAGGAGTCTCACTTTAGTAAAACCTACGATTTCCTTAAAGGAAATAACGAGTATAAAATTAATATGGCTGGGCTTCCAACAGGGAAATATACTTTCACTGTTAAGGAGAATAATTCCAATACGACTTATGTAGGTAACTTTGAAGTACTTGATTTTGAAATTGAGAAACAGTTTGTAAACCCTGATTTAAACCGACTATTACAGACAGCAGATAATACAAACGGTAAAGTATACTACCCGTCTCAAACAGATGAGTTAATCGATTTTCTTGCCAAAAATGAGAGTTATAAAGAAACTCAAAAAGTAAAAACTACGAAGTCTCCGTTAATAGACTGGATTACACTTCTTATTATACTTTGTATTTCTCTTGCTACAGAATGGTTTACAAGAAAATATAACGGACTGTTATAAAATTATTGTAATTACTATTTTTGATTAATGCTATTTGGTTAATTTTATAGAAACAAAAAATAAGCATTATGAAAAAACTTGCAACATTAACTACAATTATTGCATTTCTATTCACTCTTGTATCCTGTAAATGCACAGAAAAGATTTCTACAGACGTTTTAACCGCAAATGCATGGGAATTGTCAATGTTAAACGGAAAAGCTGCTGATACAGCCGATTTTGGACGTGGAATGCCTACTGCAACTTTTACAGCCGAAAAGAAAATGAACGGAAGCGCAGGTTGTAATCGTTATGGGGGTGAATATCAAATAGGAGAGGATGGTAGTTTTAAAGCCGATAAGGTTTTTGCCACTAAAATGTATTGTGCCGATGCAAAAGGTGAAAGTGAATTTTTAAAAGCACTTAATGATGCTAACAGAATTAAAACCCAAAAAGGAAAAGTTATCCTTTTAAATGGCGACAAGGAAGTAATGGTTTTTGTTCCTTCAGTCAAATAGAGAAAATTAAAATAATAAAAAAGGGAGCTGGTTAAAGCTCCCTTTTTTATACTTCGGTTTTTACTAAAATCTGTACCTGATCTTTAAGGCGTTCAATGAGTATATTCATCATCCTTTTGTTAAGGTTTGAAGAGTTCGTTATATACTCTCTAAACTCTTCAATAGTAAACATGGCGATAACCATGCCTTTTAAAGTGTTTCTAAACTTTATATCCTTTTGTATGGCATTCTCTATAAAAAGAAGTTTTTTCTCTGTAGAGAGGCTGTAAAAATCAGTTTTATGCTTGTTTACATAGTTAAGGAAAGATTCTACAAATAAATCATTTTGGAATTTTAGAATAGGTCTAAGGGTTCTGTTTTGGAATTTTTCTTCCTGTGAAGACTGTTCCATTATTTCACCTATAGTGCCACCTCTTATTTCCAGAAGGGCATTGTCGCGCTGGTTCATTTTCTTTTACCTTAAAGATATAAAAAAACCTCTGCATTAAGCAGAGGTTTTAGTTTATTTGTTAGAATCTAATATTATTTCAGGATGAAAGTAACTCTTCTTACTACCTGACGTGCATATTTAGAATCTTTGTTTACTGAAGTATCTTCACCGTTACCTACAATGTTTAGTCTACCAGCATCGATACCAGCGTCAACTAAAATCTTCTTAACGTTTTCAGCTCTTCTTTGAGATAGTTGCTTGTTGTAATCGCTGTTACCGATTTCGTCAGCATATCCTACTACGTCTGCAGAAACTGAAGGATTTTGTTTTAGGTATTTGATTAGGAAGTTAACACCGCTTACAGACTGTGCGTTTGGCTTGTCTGAATTGAAGTCGAAGTAAACATTCACATAACCGTTGTTGATTAGACCAGCAAGATCGTTGCTATTACTTTCGCTAACTTCTTTTTTGATTTCGTTAGTTCTTTGATCTAGGTAAGACTCTAGCTCATCAGGCACACCATTGTTGTTTTTATCAATAGCTCTACCTTTTGTATCAACAGCAACACCAGTTACACTGTTTGGTTCAGCATCTAGATAATCCGGCACACCGTCTTTATCAGAGTCATTCATCATAGTTTCGACTTCTCCAATTCTTTGCTCTAGTGCATCTAGCTCATCGCTCTTATCGTCAACAAACCAGTCAGCATGCTTTTCGTTTTTACCTAAGTAGATAGAAAGACCTACAGTAGCATTGTAAAGGGTGCTGTCAAAACCTTGTTTTGTTGTCTGGTTGTTACCACCATCCCAAGTTTTTTGTTGAGAGAAGCTGTTTATCATGGTAAAGTCAGCGTTTAACGAAACTCTGTCAGATAGTCTTACCTGTCCGGTTAAACCGATAAGGAAGTTACCAATCCAGTCTTCACCTTCAAAACGGTCATCATTTTTAAGTTGGCCTACACCAACACCCATGTGACCTAAAAGGTTGAATCTGTTAGTCCATGATTCAAACTCCATAATACGGCCAAGGTTAGCATAACCCTGTAAGCTTGTACGTAGAAGTTTAGATTCGAATTCAGGACCGTCATCTTCACTCATCACATCATAACCTGCGTCAAGTTTAAGACCGAATTTAGTGTTAAACATGTACCTGAAACCTAAATCTGCATGGAAAAAATTAAATGCAGATGAATGATAGCCCGGGCTCATTGGATTAGCGGGCTTGCTGAAACCGCCGTTAACATCAATAGACCATTTGTTGTAGTCATTTGAGTTACCGCTTTCCTGCACGTCCTGTGCTTGTAAACTTGCCGAAGTTAGGCAAATCATTAATAAAGGTAGTACAACTTTCTTCATAATAATTGTTTATTGTTATCAGTACTTTGAAATTTTTTGTAAATGTAGTAATTTTAAATCTAAGAAAATATGTGTTATTTTTACAAATATATACTTTATAATGCCGTTAACAACTAATCCATACGACTTAAGTACCCTGTCGGAATATCAGTATTACACTGACATTCAGGTTAATCAAATACTTGAAATTAGTCAGAAAAGCTTTCGAAAATGGGGGAAAACACCCCTTGAAAAAAGGGTGAAATTTATCAAAAATTTAATATTTGTTTTAACAAAAAAACAACATTTGCTGGCTGAAAAGTGCTCTCAGGAGATGGGGAAACCGCTTAAGCAGGCTATTGCAGAGGTGAAAAAGTGCTCGCTTTTGTGTGAATTTTACCTTGAACACGCAGAAAAGTTCCTTCAGGATGAAAAAATTTCCTCAGATGCAGGTGAAAGTTTTGTTACTCACGAACCTCTTGGGGTTATTTTAGGAGTAATGCCGTGGAATTTTCCATACTGGCAGGTTTTCCGCTTTGCTATTCCGGCAATTATTGCAGGAAATACTGTTGTAGTAAAGCATGCTTCAAACGTAGCTGAATGTGCTCAGTTACTGGAAGAGCTTTTTAAAGAGGCCGAATTCCCTGAAACGGTATACCAAAACCTTCAAATATCCGGTAGTCAGGTTAAAAATGCGATTGAGAATCCTGTTATTAAAGGAGTGTCTCTTACAGGTAGTGAAAAAGCGGGAGCTACGGTTGCTTCTACAGCTGCTAATCTCATAAAAAAATCAGTATTGGAGCTAGGAGGAAGTAATGCTTTTATTGTGCTGGAAGATGCCGATTTAGATAAGGCTATACCAGTAGCTGTTACTGCCAGAATGCAAAACACGGGGCAAAGCTGTATTGCAGCTAAGCGTTTTTTAGTTCATAGTTCGCTTTATGATGAGTTTTTGGAGCGTTTTACTACGGAAGTCAAAAAACTTAAATCAGGCAATCCTATGGAGGATGATACTGATATTGGTCCGCTTGCAAGAGTAGATCTTGCAGAAGATATCGAAAAGCAGGTAAATAAATCTGTTGAGATGGGGGCTAAGGTGATAATAGGGGGTAAACGCAATAATGCTTTTTATGAACCGACTATTGTGGTTAATATTACAACAGACATGCCTTTGTTTAATGAGGAAGTTTTTGGTCCTGTAGCTCCTGTAATTGCTTTTGATACTTTTGAAGAAGCTGTTGAATTAAGTAATGATTCTGATTTTGGCTTAGGTGTAAATATCTTTACCGAAGACATTGAAGGAATAAAAGAGAAGATAAGTTTTTTTGAAGAAGGAGCTGTATTTATAAATGCGATGGTAAAATCAGATCCTGCCTTGCCTTTCGGAGGAGTTAAGAAATCGGGATTCGGACGTGAACTTGCAGAAAACGGAATTAAGGAGTTTGTAAACGTGAAAACAGTTTATATAGCCAGGTAATGTTTTAAGTAAGAAGTAATTATAAATAAAAATCCCCGCTCAACGAGCGGGGATTTTTGTATTAGTATAATTGTGGATATTCTGTTGGGTTAACTTCATGCATTATCGCATAAATTTTTTCGTAGATATCTTCTGCAGATGGTTTAGAGAAATAATCCCCATCTGTACCATAAGCAGGTCTGTGTGCTTTAGAAGTAAGTGTTTCCGGCTTACTGTCTAAATACCTGTAAGCATTTTGCTCATCAAGTATTTGTTGCAGTATATAAGCAGAAGCTCCACCAGGAACATCTTCATCAATCACTAAAAGTCTGTTAGTTTTAGCGACACTCTTTACGATGTCATGGTTAATATCAAAAGGTAACAATGACTGTACATCTATAATCTCGGCATCAATACCTACTTCAAGAAGTTCTTTTGCAGCCTGTTCTACAAGTCTAAGTGTAGAGCCGTATGATACTAGTGTAATATCTTCACCTTCTTTTATTGTCTCAACAACACCTATAGGAGTTTTAAACTCACCAAGGTTTGTTGGTTTTTTCTCTTTTAATCTATAACCGTTAAGGCATTCTACTACTAATGCAGGCTCATCTGTTTCTAAAAGTGTATTATAGAAACCAGCTGCTTTAGTCATGTTTCTTGGAACAAGTACATGGATACCTCTAATAGCATTAATTATCATTCCCATTGGAGAACCAGAGTGCCATATACCTTCAAGCCTGTGACCACGGGTTCTTATAATAAGCGGAGCCTTTTGTCTACCGGCTGTACGGTATTGTAGCGTAGCAAGATCGTCACTCATTATCTGGATAGCGTATAAAAGGTAATCAAGATACTGTATCTCGGCAATTGGCCTAAGCCCTCTCATTGCCATACCTATACCCTGACCTAATATAGTTGCTTCACGAATACCGGCATCACAAACACGGAAATCTCCATATTTTTCCTGCATTCCTTCAAGTCCCTGGTTTACGTCACCTATGTGTCCGCAATCTTCACCAAAAACCAAAGTACCTGGGTATTTAGAGAAAAGGGCATCAAAATTATCACGTATAACAACACGTCCGTCAACTTCTTCGTTACCCTCTGCATATTCAGGAAGTACTTCGTTTACGCTGTGTACGTTTTTATCTGACTGAGAGAATAGGTGAGAGCTGTATTTTGGCTGAATTTTTTCAGTATAAGTAGTAATCCATGTAGAAAGTGTGCTTTTGCCAGCCTCCTTAATAATGATACGAAGTACTTTTCTTGCTGCGATTAAAAGTTCCTTTCTTATAGGCTCTTTTATGCCGGAAAGATCATTGATGTATTTATCAATAAATACTTTGTTAGGACTTTGCTCTGCAATTGTTTTTAAAACGCTAACAAGTTCGTCACGCTCTTCTTTTATAGGTATAGTATAAGCGCTCCATGCTGCCTTTTTAGCTTCAAGAACATCTTTTTTAGCCTGAGAATCGATTGCATCAAGGTCTTCAGCCGTAGCCATTTCATTTTCAATCATCCATTTTCTCATTTGTGCGATACAATCATATTCAGCTTCCCATGATAAACGGTCGGCATCTTTATAACGCTCGTGAGAACCTGAAGTAGAGTGTCCCTGTGGCTGTGTAAGTTCGTGAACATGTATAAGTACAGGCACGTGTTGCTCTCTTGCAATTTGTGAGGCTCTTTCGTAAGCTGAAATCAGTTCAGGATAATCCCATCCTTTCACTACAATAATTTCATATCCTTTATTTTCCTCATCGCGCTGAAATCCTTTAAGGATTTCAGATATATTTTCTTTAGTGGTTTGGTGACGTGCGTGTACCGAAATACCGTACTCATCATCCCAAACACTAATAATCATAGGTACCTGTAAAACACCTGCTGCATTTATGGTTTCAAAAAACAACCCTTCAGATGTACTGGCGTTACCAATAGTTCCCCAGGCAACTTCGTTACCGTTTATAGAGAAATCAGTTTTATTTTCAATACCCGAAACGTTTCTGAAAACTTTTGAAGCCTGAGCCAAACCAAGTAATCTTGGCATTTGTCCTGCAGTAGGAGAGATGTCGGCACTGGAATTTTTTTGCTGAGTTAAGCTTTTCCAGTTTCCATTCTCATCAAGACTGTGTGTAGAGAAGTGACCACCCATTTGTCTACCTGCCGACATTGGGTCGTGCTCTAAATCACTATGCCCGTATAGTCCTGCAAAAAACTGTTGGATATTTAATTTTCCAATAGCCATCATAAAGGTTTGGTCACGATAGTAACCTGAACGGAAATCTCCGTTACGGAAAGCTTTAGCCATCGCCAGCTGCGGAACTTCTTTTCCGTCACCGAAGATACCAAACTTAGCTTTACCTGTAAGAACCTCCTTGCGGCCTAAAAGGCTACATTCCCTGCTTACTATAGCAACTTTATAATCATTAAGCACTTCTGCTTTAAAATCGTCAAAAGAAATAGTCTTTTTAGTTTCTGTCTCAGTCATAAACACACATATTGAATAACTACAAATTTAATTAAAAGTATTGAATTTCATAAATTTCAAACAAAAAAATGATTTCACTTTTGGCAGTAAAATCGTTTTATAGCTATTTTTCAATAAATTATTTTCAATAAAAACTCTATAAAAATAAATATTATGTATTTTTTAACAACATCTAAAAGTGTTATAAAATACATCCTATAGCCATTTCCTTGTGAATAATTTAATCAATGTACCCGGGCTTAAAGTGACCACAAAGCGTATATTTTGGCTATAATTGCTGTCATTCAGGGCAAAACCGTTTGACGAATATACAGGGAAGTATAGTTCAAAATAATCTGTAAGAAGGTTTAAACGAATTCCGCTATCGTAAACAAATTCGGGGTTTTGATACTTATTCTTCAAAAATCCTGCATCACCATAAACTTCTACCCAATTCCAGATATTTACACTCGCATTTACGGTTGTCATCCATTGATTTGCATATCGTGTGTCCAGTTTTGACTTAAATCCGCCTTCAGCCATAACAAACTGCTGACTGTAAATTCCGGTAGTTTCAGATCGTCCGTAGAAATTATAATCAAAAAGATAATCAGTAGGGCGGTCCAAGCCAAAGCTGTAGTAATCAGAATCGGTATCCTTATACATAAACATACCGCCATAAAAGCGTAGGTTTATTTGCCTATTGTCATTAAATAGCCGTCTAAACTGAACTTCTCCTGCCAATTTACCAAAGTTGTTGGCAATCTGTAAATCAGTAGAGTAGTCCAGATGCCTTATTACTTCAGATTCTGATGAAGTATATCGGGCATTAAATACCGAATAATCTTCGTTTTGCTGATCGGTAAACGTAAAGCTTGAGTTTTCCCTATTTACTAATATATGTCGTAATAAAAGGAACTGCTTTTTATTACTACGTAAATTCTCATCCCTAAACCTAAACTGAATACTAGGGGAAACCCTTAAATAAGCAGCGTTAGGGGCGTAGTGATAAGTAGAAGCTCCTAAGCCGTATCTTATATTATACAACGGGCCGTCATCTCTTATATAATGATTAAACTGCATAGAGGCAGAACCTATAAGCTCTCCTGTTTTGCTGGAATAGCTTGGGGTTACATTAAATGTAAACGGTTTTTCAAGTATCGACTTATTATGGAAACGTAAACCTAATGATAGTCCGTCATATAGGTTAAATGTGAAATTAGGCACATAGAAAATTTGATTGTATCCAGGGTCTTCTAAATCCTGGAAAAATGTAAACTTTATAGGTTTGTTGTTTAAAACAATCTTGTTTAGTTTTTTCCAGTTGTTGCGCCTATTGTATTCAATTACCTCGTTTTCATAATTAATGGCTAACCTGTCAGCCCCCTGCCGTGCAATAGTGAATGTGCTATCTTTTTTTACATTGTTTAACCAATGTTTAAATATAACCTCACCATCTTTTAACCCGTAAAGAGGAACAGGAACATTAACCCTCGTTTCGTTTTTTATAGTAACCTTTAGCGAGTCTTTTTTCTTTTTTACCTTCCCGAATTTATAATCAATTATATCCCTACTATCTACAACAGAAGTGTAAAACCAGTTTGTTTCTTTCTCTGTTTTAGAATTAATAATATCCCTAAAATCATTACGGGTGGTTTGCTGGTTCTTGTTTAGTTCAAAATACTCTTTAATTGATAATGGTATTACATCATTCTCAAGGTAACTGTCAAGATAGTTAAGGGCTAGTCCGGCTTTGTATTTACCAGCCATCTGCTCATTGAACTTTATAAAGGTATTTTTTGGATCACCAATAGGTTGGTCAAGGTTTTTACGAGCCATTACCAAATACAGATAACTGAATTTTGAATTATAGTCTACCTTAAAAATATTATGCCCTTTAAGAATACCCCACCTAATACCCATCATGGTTTTTTCCGGATGATATTCTTCTATATATTTGTACATAAGGTAGGTTTGTATACCATCGTATATCCAGTTATCTTCCCGTGGATTTAACCTAAGAGTATTTTTAAGGTAATTGTTTAAGTAGGTTTTAAGGAATTTTATTTCATAAATAAACGAATCAGGGAAGGGGGCTATGAACGATGGTAACTGATTAAGTCCATAAACCGGGTTTCTTTCATAATCCACCTCGCTCACTGTTATTTTACCGTAAGGATATTTCCCTAAATTATCGTTAGTAAAGTTAATAATGTTATTGATAAGAGAAGCCTTTTGTATACCGGTAACCCTATAATCTTTTAAATTTGTATTGACCTCTACGGTTGAGTTTGTAAATACCTCAAAATCATTGTGAGGCTGAATAATCATACTAAACCCATGTCGGTTTTCACCAATAAAAAAGTATTCAGTACCGCGGTCGTTTTTTTGTTTATTACCCTGATACAAATCTGTAGTGACATTAAGCTTCTCATCAGCAATTAAAGTTACCTGATAATCACAAAACGAATTGGCTATATCATCAAGATTTTCATTACTGTTTTTTACAAACTTGCCGTTTTCCACACGCGCAGGGGTAAGGTACCAATCTTTTAGTTTTAAGTTGCCGTTATTATCATATCCGTAACGGGTAAATTTATCATCGGGTAGCTTAACATAATACATAAGGCTTATATTAAACTTTTCATTTGGATAAATAGGTTTAATTATTTGTATATTAATTAAATCAGGATGTTTTTCTGGTCGGGTATGTTTTAAGGCAACACCATATTGATTGGTAACCGAATAGATAGTTGTATGACCTCTTTTTTCATCTTTTTCAAGATGAAAGGAACGCACAAATTCGTCAGAAAAACGCTTTCCTAGCGGAGTAGTTTTACTGGAGTAGGCGTTATTCCAGTCGTTAAGGATAAACTCATGCAGGGTATCCTGCGACTGGTTATGAAATGTAATGTCCTGCTTTACCCTAAGGGTGTTATTCTCATAATCCAGTACCACAAACATTTTATTAAGATGTTGGGCATAGGCTCCCGATGTGAGAACAAAAAAAAGGGAAAAAAACAGTTTAAAATTACGATTCAAGGTATGGTGTATAAATTAATAATCTTTTTACTAAAATATGCTTTTGCATGGTTATAACAACTATGCGAGCATTAATATTTACTTAAAAAGAGATGTATAATAGTATCTGAAGGTTGCCTTTAAAATAGTTAAATATTTTAAAAATAGTAATTTAGAAGTTAGGACTAAGGTTGTATTTTTTATAGAATGTATCTATAACTTCAAGCACTTCGTCTTCGGTATCTACTATTTTGATAAGGTTCATGTCTTCCGGACTTGCATTAAAATACTTTTCTATAAGTACGTTTTTTATCCAGTCTATCAAACCGGTCCAAAATTCTGAACCTACCAGTATAATAGGAAATTTGGCTATCTTTTTTGTCTGAATGAGAGTTATAGCCTCAAACATTTCGTCGAGCGTACCAAAACCTCCCGGCATTACCACAAATCCCTGAGAGTATTTAACAAACATTACTTTTCTAACAAAGAAGTAGTCGAAGTTAAGATTCTTGTCACTATCTATATACTGGTTAAAGTGTTGTTCAAAAGGCAAATCAATATTAAGACCAACAGAAGGACTCATCCCCTTTGCAGCACCTTTATTACCGGCTTCCATAATACCGGGACCACCGCCAGTAATCACACCATAACCTGCTTTAGATATTTTTTCGGCAATTTTTTCGGCAAGTAAATAATACTTATGATCGCCTTTGGTTCTTGCAGAACCGAATATAGATACACAAGGACCAATACGGGCCATGCTTTCAAAGCCGTTAACGAATTCTGACATTATTTTAAAAATAGCCCACGAATCGTTACTCCTTATTTCATTCCATGTTTTAGGGGTCAAATCCTCACGGATTTTCTCATCGTCATCTTTATATTCTTTAGACATAGCAATATTAAATTTTTAAGGTCACTTACTAAGATAGCTCTTTTTTAAGAAATTTTGCTGTATAACTTTTCTTATTCTTTATAATTTCTTCGGGAGTACCTTCGGCTATTAGCTTACCACCACCTTTACCGCCTTCATAACCAATATCTATTATATGGTCGGCAAGTTTAATAACGTCCATATTATGTTCAATAATAAGGACGGTATTACCTTTTTTAACCAGCCTGTTTATTACTTCCATTAGCACCCTTATGTCTTCAAAATGCAATCCTGTTGTAGGCTCATCCAATATATAGAAGGTATTTCCGGTATCTTTTTTAGAAAGTTCGGTAGCCAGTTTTATCCTTTGTGCCTCACCTCCCGAAAGGGTAGTACTTTGCTGACCTAGAGTAATGTAACCAAGTCCTACATCCTGAATGGTTTTTATTTTGCGAAAAATTTTAGGGATATTCTCAAAAAACGGAACAGCCTCATCAACCGTCATATCCAGTATATCTGATATTGATTTTCCTTTATAACGGATTTCCAGTGTTTCCCTGTTGAAACGTTTTCCCTGACAGGTTTCACATTCCACATAAACATCAGGAAGGAAGTTCATTTCAATAACCCTTAGACCCGATCCTTCACAGGTTTCACAGCGACCACCTTTAACGTTAAAACTAAAACGCCCCGGTTTGTAACCTCTAATCATAGCCTCAGGGGTTTGGGTAAACAACCTGCGTATTTCAGAGAAAACATCAGTATATGTAGCCGGATTAGAACGTGGTGTTCGACCTATAGGTGACTGATCTATATCAATAACCTTATCAATATGCTCAAGTCCTTCTATTTTTTTATACGGTTGTGGTTTTTTGACCGCATTAAAAAAGTGTGTATTAAGAATAGGGTATAGGGTTTCGTTTATAAGGGTTGATTTACCGCTACCCGATACTCCGGTTACACATATAAGTTTACCAAGCGGGAATTCTACAGTAACATTTTTAAGATTATTACCGGTAGCTCCGCTAAGTTTTATGGTTTTACCGTTGCCTTCCCTACGCTTTTTAGGTACGGCAATTTCTCTTTCTCCGTTTAAGTAACCAGCCGTAAGTGTATGTTCTTTAAGTAATTGCTGCGGAGTACCTTTACTTACTATCTGTCCGCCAAAACGTCCTGCTGCCGGGCCTATGTCAATTACATAATCGGCACGCTCTATCATGTCCTTGTCGTGTTCAACAACGATAACCGAGTTCCCTATATCCCTTAACTGCTCAAGAGAATGAATTAGTTTTTCGTTATCTCGCTGGTGTAAACCTATACTTGGTTCATCAAGAATATATAATACACCTACAAGCTGAGAGCCTATTTGTGTGGCTAGCCTTATACGTTGTGCCTCACCACCCGAAAGTGATTTAGAACTACGGTTAAGTGCCAGGTAATTTAACCCTACATCCAGAAGGAAGCTTAAACGGGTTTTGATTTCCTTTACAATTTCCGAAGCGATAATTTTTTGCTTTTCAGACAGCCTTTCGTTTAGGTTGTCAAACCATTCGGCAAGGTCTGATATATCCATAAAAGATAGTTCGGCAATGTTTTTACCGTCTATCTTAAAGTATAGTGATTCTTTTTTAAGTCGGGTTCCGTTACAAACAGGGCATTCTACCTCGTCCATAAAGTCTTTTGCCCAACGCTTAATAGAACTAGAACCACTTTCGTCATACTGGTTTTGAATGAAACTTGAAATTCCTTCAAAATCAATTTTGTATTCACGGTTTACACCAAGAGTTTTAGAATTTACTGTAAACTTCTCATTACCACCATTCATTATCATATCCATCGCTTCCTGCGAAATGGTCTCTATAGGATCGGTAAGTTTAAACCCGTATTTTTCACCTATAACCTCAAGCTGTTTAAATATCCAAGAGTTTTTATACTCTCCAAGGGGAGCAAAACCTCCCTGTTTAATAGATAGCTTAGGGTTAGGGATTATTTTTTTGATGTTGATTTCGTTTACTGTTCCTAAACCATTACAATTATCACAAGCTCCTTTTGGAGAGTTAAATGAAAAGTTATTGGGTTCTGGGTTAGGGTAGGAGATACCCGATGTAGGACACATTAAATTACGGCTGTAATAACGAACATCATCTGTGCCGTGTTCTATAACCATCATTACATCATCACCGTGATACATGGCAGTTTTGATGCTTTCGCTAATGCGTTTGTCTAAATCGTCACTGCTGTCAACCTGCATACGGTCTATAACCGTTTCAATATCGTGGGTTTTGTAACGGTCCAGTTTCATACCGCTTTCAATATCCTTTATTTCACCATCTACACGAACCTTTAGGAATCCCTGTTTAGAAATCTGTTCAAAAAGTTCACGGTAATGCCCTTTACGGGAACGGATAATAGGAGCCAGTATGGTTATACGTTTACCATTGAATTTCTCTACAATAAGCTCTTTGATTTGGTCGTCACTGTAGCTTACCATTTTCTCTCCGGTAACATAACTGTAGGCTTCGCCGGAACGGGCATATAAAAGCCTCAGGAAATCGTATATCTCAGTAATAGTGCCAACAGTTGAACGCGGACTCTTACTTGTAGTTTTCTGCTCAATGGCGATAACAGGAGAGAGTCCGTCAATTTTATCCACATCAGGGCGTTCCAGTCCGCCAAGGAACTGACGCGCATAAGCCGAGAAGGTTTCAATATACCTGCGCTGGCCTTCTGCATAAATGGTGTCAAACGCCAGTGATGATTTACCTGAACCCGAAAGTCCTGTTATAACAACAAGCTTTTCCCTTGGTATGGTTACGTCTATATTTTTAAGGTTATGGGCACGTGCGCCCATTACTTCAATCGTTTCTTCGTTATTAAGCATAGCAAATTGGTGCAAAACGCAAAGATACTGATTTTAAAGGTATTTTTATAGTGGAAGTAGGAGTAAGAAATTGTTAAAACCAATATGATTTTATATTATCATGTTATATTTTTGAATACTTAATTGCCTTACCATGATTGTAGCCTATTTTGAGTTAATAGTAATATTAATTCACTGTTTATTGCTGTCACTTCTGTATTCAGGAATTTTGTTGTTGGTTGTATTACTGATTGCTAAAATAACAAGACTTTCTTTTATTTCAGGAATTACAACCCGTAAGTTATATTTCTGGTGTTTCTGCATTCCAATTCTTTTTGTAACATTAATTTTATATAGATTTTCTTATGAAAGAGATAATGGTTTAGGAGAAACAGTTATGATTCCTGTAGGGTATGAGCAGCATGTGTTTTGTAGTGATGGTGAAATGGTATACTTCTATCCGGATCCGGATGCATACGACCCCGAAGATTTTGATATTGGTAAATTTACGGTATCTCAAAACAAGCTTTGTGCAGAAGTAATTCGTGATTATTCTAATTCCCCTGATTATGATTTTGTTGTTTATGACCTTGAAGAAAAGACGAGTACTCCTTTAAGTACTATTAAAGATTATACTCAATATGCTCAGGTTAACAATTTACCATTGCCTGAAGATTTTAATGATTTTTCATATCACTATAAAAAATTTACAACCAAGCCTAAATGGAAAGTATGGTTACTACCTTAGTTCTTGGTTAATAAGGCAAAATCCTTCTGCCTTTTACTTCTTCAAGCAGTTCGGCCATAGCAAGGTAAAAAGCACTACTACCACAAATAACACCTACAACACCTGCTATTTTATGTAAGTCACCGTTTTTAGTCCAGATAGCTGTGGCTAATAGGAAAAACAATATGGTTAAAGACAAGAATACAAACTGCTGTACTTTACTGTTATTAAAAGTACCTACCCATAAAAAAGCAGTGAAAATTCCCCATAAAGCTAAGTACCATCCTAAAAAATCGGGTGGGGTAGCCTGAGCGTTTTCAATACCTGTTGCGGGTAGCATCCATATTCCTACCAGTGATAGCCAAAAGAAACCATATGAAGTAAAAGCTGTAGCAGCAAAAGTGTTTCCTTTTTTGAAAGATAGCAAACCGGCTATTACCTGGGCAATTCCTCCGTAACATATCCCCATAGATAATACCACTGAGCTTAACGGATAGAACCCCATATTATGTATATTGAGTAGTATGGTTGTCATTGCAAAGCCCATAAGGCCAAGAGGTGCCGGATTTCCTAATTTTCCTTCCATAAATATATTTTTAATTTTATTACACTTTCAAAAATATGATTTTATTAATTTAATTGTTAAAACATTTAATATATTATTCTGTCAAAGTTTTGTAGTGGATTAACATGTGGTTAATTCAGTCAGGTTTATATCTTTGAAGTATGATTTCTGAGATAAAAACTATTTCAGCTAAAAAACTGATTGGTCTTAACCTAAATATGTCGTTTATTGATAATAAAACGGCTGAATTATGGCGAGGTTTTATGCCAAGGCGAAAAGAAATTGCTAATACTATTAGCAATGAGATGTATTCGTTGCAGGTGTATGATGAAAACTTCTTCTCACAATTTAATCCTGCTACCGAATTCAAAAAATGGGCACTTATTGAAGTAACTGATTTCAATACTGTACCCAAAGGTATGGAAACGTTCAGTCTGGAAGGCGGGATGTATGCTGTGTTTTATTATAAAGGGAATCCGGCTAATGCAGCACAGGTATTTGGTTATATAATGAAAGAATGGTTACCGCAATCAGATTATGTTTTAGATAATCGTCCGCATTTTGAAGTGTTAGGGGAGAAGTATAAAAATGGAAGTGACGAATCGGAAGAAGAAATATGGATACCTATTAGGTAATTAGTTAAGATGTTGACCAAAGTTTGAGTCCATTAAATTGGCAAAACCTCTTTTAATAGTACCATCGGGATTTAGTACAATCGTTCGGTTTATTTTAGTAAAAGCCCATTTATCCTTTAATACCTTAAAGTTTGAAGCTCTAAGCTGACAGGCATTTTCAAGATGATATTCCTTCATTGTTTTTTTCCACTCCTTGTCTTCATCAACATTTATAGCTATAAAGTCTACTTCTCCATATTTTTGTCTCAGTAACTCTATTTTTTCATCAATAACCTTTAGTCTTGATTTAGAACAACTTGTCCAGAAAAATATAACGGTTTTTTCATTTATACCATTACTAATATCGATGGGGTTATCATAACTGTCTACGAGCTCTATTTCCGGTAGTTTTTTACCTTCACTAAGTTCGCCTGCAGCTTGACCTATACGGACAATTTCATTACTGTCATCATCATCAGTAGACAGTTCATTAAAACATTCCAAAAATTCTTCGTGATTTACAATATTCCTGTCTTCTAAAAGATAATTAAAAGCCAGTGTATTAAGAACCTGGTTTTTTACCCCTTCATTAATGAATATTGAATCTGCAAGGTTTAGTTTGGTAATATTTTCCTCAAGTGTATCTTCGGGTATTTTGTAAGTTTCGTTTTTACTCTTTGCCATATTATTAAGCATTACGGTAAAGTATCTTACAAATGGTGTGTAGTTGGTAAGTTTTGGGTTGTTAAACTCTATTTCCTCCCTATAGTCGTAATAATTTTCGGGAATAAGACTGTTTATTTTTTTTCCTGTTTTTAATGCGCAGGCGTAGGGGTAATATTCTTTTTTTGAGTAATAGTTAAAGTCTAACCTGGCTTTTACATAAAAATCAAAACCATTACTCCAGTCCAGTCTTGATTTTTCTTCTTCATAATAGCTTATTCTTTTTTGGTAAGTGGAATCAATACATTTTGTGAATTTATCATAATCATAATTAAAAACAGATAAACAGCTGTTACGGTCTTTTTCATTAGCCAGATATAATTCCATCATGAAATTATTCTTCTCGTTACCCTTACCGCTAAATACTATAGATTCATCAAAATGCCTTGTGTCTATATTAACCATTAGGCTATCATTTTTATCAAAGTATACATATTGATAATAAGGCTCATGTTTAAAACTATACATTCCGGGGGTAAGAGAGTCAAACTTTACAAAGAATCTGTTGTTATCATCTAATTTTATAGTATCGATTACTTTATTATCACGACAAAAATAAATATGATCTGATTTTGGACTGGTAATTTCACCTCCAAAATAAGCTTCATAATTGTTGCGATTACCACATGATGGTAAGCTAACAATTATTGTAAATAACAGCAGTAATTTTTTAAAGTTGTTTGTCATTGTGTTTTTTCCGTACATTAACAAAAATATTTGTTCTTATGTATGTAAGCTGTTAAAACACCGTTAAAATATTTTAATGTTTATTATAACATAGGTCAATAGGATACTGCTTCTATTTTTCTTACTTTTGCCAAAAAATTTTTTAAAATGCTTTCAGTTTCAAATTTATCAGTTCAGTTTGGTAAAAGAATTTTATTTGACGAAGTAAACACCTCTTTTACTCAGGGTAACTGTTATGGTATTATTGGTGCAAACGGTGCCGGTAAATCTACTTTCTTAAAAATACTTGCAGGAGATATAGATCCAACCTCGGGACATGTGTTCCTTGAACCGGGCAAACGTATGTCGGTACTTAACCAGAACCACAACATGTTTGACGAGCACACAGTACTTGAAACCGTAATGATGGGTAACAAGACATTATTTGCTGTTAAAAAGGAGATGGATGAAATTTACCTTAAACCTGACTTTTCTGACAAAGATGGAGAAAGAGTAGGTGAGCTTCAGGTTGTTTTTGAAGAGATGAACGGTTGGAATGCTGATTCTGATGCTGCAGCCTTACTATCAAGCTTAGGTATTGGTGATGAGTTTCACTATACCCTTATGGGAGATATGGACAGCAAGCTGAAAGTACGTGTGTTATTAGCACAGGCATTATTTGGTAGTCCTGATGTACTTATTATGGATGAGCCTACCAATGACCTTGACTTTGAGACAATTTCATGGTTAGAGAATTTCTTAGCTAACTACGAGAATACTGTAATTGTTGTGTCTCACGACCGTCACTTCCTTGATGCTGTTTGTACACACATTTCAGATATTGACTTCAGTAAGATTAACCACTACTCAGGTAACTATACCTTCTGGTATGAGTCAAGTCAGCTGGCTGCGAAACAAAGAGCTCAGCAAAACAAAAAAGCTGAAGAGAAGAAAAAAGAACTTCAGGAGTTCATCATGCGTTTTAGTGCTAACGTGGCTAAATCTAAACAGGCTACCAGCCGTAAAAAAATGCTTGAGAAACTTAAAGTTGATGATATTAAACCTTCAAGCAGACGTTACCCTGCAATTATATTTGAACAGGAGCGTGAGGCAGGAGATCAAATATTAAATATAACTGACCTAAGTGCTTCTATAGACGGAGAGCTTCTGTTTAAAGACCTTAACCTTAATATGGCTAAAGGTGATAAAATAGTAGTAGTATCAAGAGATTCTCGTGCAACATCTGCTTTCTATGAAATTATAAACGGTAAAATGAAACCGGATAGCGGTAAGTTTGAATGGGGGGTTACCACTATACAGTCATACCTTCCGGCAGAAAACCATGAATTTTTTGATACTGATCTTAATCTTGTAGACTGGTTACGCCAGTGGGCAACTACCGAAGAAGAGCGTGACGAGGTTTACATCCGTGGTTTCTTAGGGAAAATGTTATTTAGTGGTGAAGAGGCTTTAAAATCTTCAAGAGTATTATCGGGAGGTGAAAAAGTACGTTGTATGCTTTCAAGAATGATGATGTTAAGAGCTAACGTTTTAATGCTTGATGAACCTACAAACCACCTTGATCTTGAATCGATCACAGCGTTTAACAACTCGCTTAAAAACTTTAAAGGATCTGTACTGTTCACTACTCATGACCACGAGTTTGCACAAACTGTAGGTAACAGGGTACTTGAAATTACGCCAAATGGAGTTATTGACCGTTACATGACATTTGATGATTATCTTGATGATGATAAAATCAAAGAATTAAGAAAGAAAATGTATGCTTCAAGCTAGCAGATAAATAAACTAAAAAAAGCCCGAAGTGATTCGGGCTTTTTTTATATGTTGTAATTAAATATTATTCTGATTTGTCTGTAGTTGGTGGAGTAGCCGTAGTAGGTTTATCTTCCTTAACTATAATTACTGTAGCTTTAAATCCGGTTGCTAAATTCCATTGGTTAGATGTAAGAAGCTTGCGGTTGTCGTCATATATTCTTATGTCTGCCGTATTTGGACCTGTTGTTCCCTGATTTAATGCTTCAAAGTCAATTTTATTAAAGCCTGGTGAAAGTCGTATTTGTATGGCCGATGGATTATTAGCAAGCACAAAATTACTAATCACTATTTTGCCGTTAAGCCAAATCCTTATCCTGTCACCATCCTGTAAACCAAAGTCGGCAGCAAAAGAGTTTACATACTCAGCATCAGTTCGTATTTCACCCAAAAACATATCGCCACGGTAGGCTTCATTTGATTCACCACCCATTTTAATTTTTACCCTATCCTCATACTGATCTGTATTATCGGCAAACTGACTTTCTGTAGACATAGGAGAGGTGTCTGTCCTGTCAACCCCAATCTGGAAACGAGGATCAAGTTCTTTTTTTGGAGGTTCAAAGCTAAACATACTCGGAATCTCATCATCAGTTTCCGGTTCTGGTGATGTTTGCGGATTTTCCTCACGTGGTATGGCAATACCTCCGCGTGGCTTATCGCCACCCTGAGCCATTAGCTTTGGAGTAAGGCAAAGTATAAGCAAAAGGGTACAAAGGTATTTCATGTCAATTTTGTTCTTTTAACCTAAGCAGCAATTAGCGTGCCTAAAATAATACTGTACAAATTAAGTAAAAATAAATCAGCTTTTACAAAAACGAATGTTCCGTTTATATTATTGCCTCATTTGTTTCCCATAGTTTTACTACCTGTTCAAACGTAATAGAACCAGGTGTAGTAATGTATTCTTTTACAAATTTGAATTCGGCTTTTTCGAGTGTTTTGTTTGGAGATGGGTTAAAGGATTTAGGCTGGCAGTATAGCTTTTTTAGCTTAAGGTTATTAAAATATGCTACCGTACTCATTTTAATAAAATCAATACCATAGCCTTTGTTTCTGTATTCTTTGTACCATATATGCAAATGCATATAACCATAATCCTCGTAAACAAACCGATTTAGATTGCTGTGACCTATAGGTTTATCATCTACATACCAAACTACACCATATACTTTTTTCTCATTATAGGGTAAGGTAATCTGGGTTTGAAGCATTCTAATAAAATCTTCTCTGGCTGGAAGTTTCTCAACATCAACCCCCATATTTAAAAGATATTCATTATCAGAATTAAACCAATAGTCCGCAATAAGTTTTACATCTTTATGCTCTATTTCTTTTATAGATAATTTGTTTCCAGCCATATTTTTACTTCATTTTCAGTATGAGGTAAATAAGAAGTAGATTTAAGCAAAACTATAAATATACATTGCGAAAGTACATTCAGTTCTCTTGCCGGGAATTATTAATTATTTATGCCTTCCTGATCGGTTTTTCTCGGCATCCCAGTTATTGATGCTGTCTTTCTCATCCCTAAAATCTTCACGGGTTATTTTACCTGATTTATCGTAATGCGCATTAGTGTCTACACTATCAGTATACTGTGTAACACCGTCATTATCGTTTTCTTTTTTATCGTCTGCTTCCATAGTATTTTTTAAAGTATAATATTAAGGAAATAACAGATGTAAAAATGTTAACGGGTAACTAAATTAATAGATAAGCTCTTCTACATTTTTCTGCATCATTTCAGCAAGCCTAGCTGTTGGCAGGTCGTTAGGATCATAACCAAACGGATCTTCAATTTCTTCGGCAATAAGCTCTAAACTGGCTAATACATAAAAAATTACTATAACAACAGGTATTACCAGATAACCAAGTGAAAACACATAGCCAAATGGTAACGACATTACATATATAAATATGAATTTCTTTATGAAAGCACTGTAAGAGTAGGGAATAGGCGTATTTTTAATTCTTTCACAAATACCGCATATATCGGTTAATGACTGCATTTCGGCATTGAGCACAATAAGCTGGTCACCTGTAATTTTCCCCTGTTCGTATAGCTCATTTATTTTAGCAATTATAGTTTTTGCTATTTGATTTGGCTTATGTTTATAATGATCATCAGACAGGGTAGCATTATCAAAAAGCTCGTGCTTAACATCAACATTTTTAAGATGCAGGTTCAAAACAGCAGAATAAGCAGGAATAAGTTTTCTGAAGATTTCTTTATCTTCATTACTTTTTACCATTACTGCTATCTTCATAGCTAAGTTTCGGCTGTTATTCACAAGTGCTCCCCATGCTTTTCGGCCTTCCCACCAACGATCGTAAGCAGTATTAGTCCTGAATACCAGTAATAATGATATAACAAATCCTAATAAAGTGTGCATCACTGTTATGTTTTTAACATGACTGCTTTCAGACATTTTCCAGTATTCCAGCTCAAGATAAGCGACACCTAATGAATAAACACCAATGCCAATCATTAGTGGGAGTAACTTTCTGAATGTGTCGGCCTTATGAAAACGGAATATGAATGAAAACCACTCTTTTGGGTTGTATGCTATCATCTGTTTGGTTGTATAGTGTTTGCTACACAAATGTATTTAAAGTTTATGTTTTGCCAAACATTATTGTACAGCTTCCTTATAAACTTTAAGTGCTCTTTCTCGCGCCTCTTTATGATCTACAATTGCTCTGTAGTTTATTTCCTGATACTCAGGAACCCATTTTTTAATGTATTTCAAATCAGGATCAAACTTTTTGGCCTGTTCTATAGGATTAAATACTCTAAAGTAAGGAGCAGCATCTACACCGCTTCCGGCAGCCCATTGCCAGTTACCTACATTACTGGATTGCTCGTAGTCTAATAGCTTTTCGGCAAAATAAGCTTCACCCCAGCGCCAGTCAATTAACAGGTGTTTGCATAAAAAACTGGCTACAACCATACGCACTCGGTTATGCATATAACCAGTATTATTTAGCTCACGCATACCTGCATCTACCATAGCATATCCGGTTTTGCCTTCACACCAAGCTTTAAATTCCGTTTCATTATTACGCCATTTGATATTGTCATATTTAGGGCGGAAGCTCTTACTAACCGTTTCCGGGAAGTGCCATAAAATCTGCATAAAAAACTCACGCCATATCAATTCGTTTAAAAATGTTTGATTTTTGCTTTCTAACGCTTTTTTTACTAACTGACGCACGCTCACCGAGCCAAAACGTAAATGCGGACTCAAAAACGAAGTTCCTTCAATAGACGGAATGTTTCGAGTATCCTCATAATTATCAATAAGAGTAGAGGTAGTGTTAAACGGTTTTACTTTTATATCGCTTTTAGAGAAGCCAATATCTTTTAACCCTAAAAACGGATACGAATGTGAAGCTAAATTATCAAGTTTATTTTCCGGATGATGTTGCCTAATATGACTTTCGGTAAACTTTTCCTTCCACTTTTTCATGAATGGAGTGTATACTAAATAAGGTGTTCCATCATCTTTAACCACATCATCTTTTTCAAATATTACCTGATCTTTAAAGTGCTTAAATACAATATTATTATCCTTAAATAATTGAAGTATTGCTTTATCTCTTTTTAAAGCATAAGGTTCATAGTCATGATTGGTATAAACAGACGTTATTTTATTTTCGGAAATCAGTTTTTTGAATACTTTTTCGGGAGTATCATAAAATACTGCAAGCGAACTGTTGTGCGATTTAAAAGCTTTATTCAGGTCACTAAGAAGTTTATATATAAAAGTTACTCTTGCATCACTTTTAGGTAATTCATCAAGAATGTTTTTATCAAAAATAAAAATTGGAAGCACTTTTTCATCACTGTTCAGTGCTTCATAGAGTCCGGTATTATCTTCTATTCGTAAATCCCTTCTAAACCAGAATATGTTCATGTATAATTAGTCGTTAAATTCTCCAAAAAGTTCGATTAGCTTATTTTTCCTGTACTTAAAAATTTCTTCCAGTTTAGGTTTTACTATAAACGGATGTACCATTTTACCTAATATACCCATAGGAAGTTTGTAGTGTATAATATCTTCCATTTCTACACCTCCGGGTATTTCTTTTAAAAAGTGTTTATGATGCCAAAACTTATAAGGCCCGAAGCGCTGTTCATCAACAAAAAAACGCTTATCCTCAACATGGGTTATCTCAGTTACCCATTCCATTTTTAAACCCAGTAGCGGACTAACATGGTAGTGTATAATCTGTCCGGCAAACATTTCTCTATCATCACCTGATAATGTTACGAAACCCATTGAGGGTGGGGTAATTACGGCAAGGTTTTTGGGAGTAGAAATAAAGTTCCAGGCTGCATTTAAACTTACAGGTATTTTTTGTGTTTTATGTAGTGTATACAAAACAGGCTATATTTAAAGCGTTAAACTGTGTGAAGTTAGGAAACACAAGGGAATTTTAAGCTTTGTTGAACCTTATTTTTAGTATTTTTTAACAATCGTAAAACGCATAATGATTAATTTCGCAGTATCAATATATAAAACAAAATCAGGTTAAAATGAAAAAATTACTTATTGCAGGTGCTATAATGCTGGGCTGTTTAACAACAAATGCTCAGGTGCAGACTCCAATGGCAAGTCCGTCGGCAAAAATTGAACAGACTGTGGGTCTTACAAATGTTAAAATTGATTATTCACGCCCAAGTGCAAGAGGCAGATCTGTTTACGGTGAGTTAGTTCCTTTTGGGAAATTATGGAGAACCGGTGCGAATACCAATACTGTTATTACTTTTAGTGACGACGTGGTTATTGATGGTAAAACGCTTCCAAAAGGAGAGTATGCATTATATACTTTACCAAAAGCAGATAGTTGGGATATTATTTTTTATGGTGATACACACAACTGGGGATTACCTGAAAAATGGGATGAGAAAAAAGAGGTTTTAAGAACTACTGTTAAACCGGAGTTCCTTCCTAAAAACATAGAAACTTTTACTATTAATATTGCTGATCTTGACAATGATTTTGCAAATCTTGAGCTATCATGGGAAAGAACTAAGGTTACTTTAAAATTCGTTGTTCCTACTAAAGAGAAAGCTATTGAAAGTATTGAAACTGCGATGGCTGGACCAAGTGCAGGTGATTATTTCTCTGCAGCACAATACTACTACCAGTCTAACGCCGATATGAACAAAGCTTTAGAGTGGATTAATAATTCTATTGCTAAAACACCAAGCGGACAGGATGTGCCGTTCTATATTTTGAGACAAAAATCTCTTATACAGGCTAAAATGGGAGACAAGAAAGGTGCTATTGAAACAGCAAAACAATCGTTAGCAGGAGCCGAGAAAGCAAACAACTACGATTATGTGAAAATGAATAAGGATTCTATCCTTGAATGGAGCAGAAAGTAATTTTTCAAAATTATATAAAAAATGCGGGTTTTTAAACCCGCATTTTTTATGCTTCCTGCATTGGTTTATTCTTATCCAGAAACGGTTGTAATATTAACGATAGGAATATAGTCAACATAGCACCTATAAAGTTAAGCCACAGGTAACCTATATGATCTGTTCTTACGTAATCGTACCATATATAAATAACTGCTGTTTGTGTTATTAAAGCTCCCCAAAATATGGCCTGTGCCTTTATATATTTGATATAGAAAGCAACAAGGAAAATACCCAGTACGGTTCCGTAGAAAATAGAACCTATTATATTAACGAGCTGGATAAGATTTTCGAACAAGGTGCCCACGCAAGCAAAAAGTATGGCTATAACTCCCCACAAAAGGGTAAACATTTTTGTGGCATTTACATAATGCTTCTCTGATTTTTCCCCTACATTACGCTTGTAAATATCTATTGCGGTAGTAGAGGCAAGGGCATTTAATCCTGAAGCCGATGATGACATTGCTGCCGAGAATATTACAGCAAGTAGTAACCCTACAAGTCCTCTTGGAAGGAAGTTCAATATAAAGTACAGAAAAACATAATCCTTATCGTTAGTTTCAGCTTTCTCGTTTACTTTCTTTATTAGTCCTTTTGCTTTATCTCTTAGGCTTTTTTCCCTTGCATTTAGGGTAACCATTTTATTATGAAGCTCCTTATTGTCGTAATCCTGATTAAGTTGATTTACATAAATCATACTTATTTCCTTTTTCTCCAGGGCAAGGTCTTCAAGCTGTTTTTCCAGTCCGGCATACTCATCACTGTATTGTGATTCCTTTAAAACCTTAACGTTATTAGGGTTAAAGTGCAATGGGGCAGAGTGGAACTGAAAGAAGATGAAAACCATTACACCTATAAGCAGTATAAAAAACTGCATTGGTACTTTTAATAGTCCGTTCATTATAAGTCCCATTTGACTTTCTCTGATAGATTTACCTGATAAGTAACGTTGTACCTGAGACTGATCGGTCCCGAAATAAGCCAGCATCAAAAAGAAACCTCCTGCAATACCACTCCAAATGGTATATTTTTCGGCAGGATCAAATGAAAAGTCAACAATGTTCATTTTATCGTTAGCGCCTGCAATATGTAATGCATTGGCAAAACTAAGCTCATCAGGCAGGTAGCTCAATATGATAAAGAAAGTGATTATCATACCCGACATGATAACAAACATCTGTTGTTTTTGGGTAACATTTACAGCCTTTGTCCCACCAGAGAAGGTATAGATAATAACCAATACACCAATTATAAGGTTCATTAAGTTAAGATTCCATCCTAAAAGTGATGATAGTATAATAGCCGGTGCGTAAATAGTAAGCCCTGTACCAAGCCCTCGTTGAATTAAAAATATTATTGAGGCAAGCGAACGCGTTTTAAGATCAAATCGTTGTTCTAAAAATTCATAGGCTGTAAATACCTTTAGTTTGTGATATAAAGGTATAAAGGTGATACATATAACCACCATTGCCAAAGGCATACCAAAGTAAAACTGTACGAAACCCATACCATCATGGTAGGCTTGCCCGGGGGTAGAAAGAAACGTAATGGCACTGGCCTGTGTAGCCATAACCGATAGCCCTACTGTCCACCAAGGTGTTTCGTTATTTCCAAGTATAAATTCCTCTACGTTTTTACTGCCACGGGTTTTCATAACACCATAAACAACAATAAAAAGTAGTGTAACCGAAAGTATAATCCAGTCTATTGCCTGCATCTATGTAAATATTTGCATTATAAAATAAAACACTAGTATGTAGATAATGTTGAGTAGTATTACTAACGAATAACTTTTTTTCCAAGCATTGGGATTATCTTTCATACAATTCTTTTTTAGCTTTAAATAGGAATGGCAAACATCATATTTGTTACACCAGCTGTTAATTTTATTTGCCCAGTGCAATTATGTTTGCCATGAGCCTGTAAGCCCCGGAAACCCCTTCAGGTAACTCCCTGAAAAAGCTCAATCCGGTATAAATATAATAACCTTTTCCGTGCTTTGCTATAAGTAGTGCTCCTTTTTTAGGAGACTCGCCTTTATCATGAGACGATAGGATAGGAGTAAATTCTGCTCCCCATTCGTCAGGATAATACAATCCCTGCTCCTGTACCCATCCTTTAAAGTCGTTCTCAGTTATCTTGTTAGGTTTGTTCAAAACAGGATTTTCGGGCGCTAAAAAGGTAACTTCGGCATCTTCTTCGGTAACCCTATCTCTTGATAAACGAAGGTGATAAGGTGCAAAATCCCTGATAGATAAATGGCCTGTGGTATTATATTGTACAATCATATTACCACCTTCTTTCACATAATCAAAAAGGATTTGTTGTTTGTATACCAAATCGTCCAATACATTGTAGGCACGAATACCTAAAACAATCGCATCAAAGTCTTTTAAAATGTCTGGAGTAATTAACTGCGGACTAAGTAAGCTTACTTCATATCCCATTTGCCTAAGGCTTTCAGGCACGTTATCTCCAGCACCCATTATGTAGGCAATCCTTCTGCCTTTAATTTCAATATCTGCTTTTGTAAACTTAGCTATAGATGTTAATAATACCTGCTGTTTTGCAATATGTGGATAATCTATAATCACCTGTTCTTTATCATATTGTTCATTATTAACTAAAGCTATACTTTCAGCTATGGCTTCTTCAGAATGTGATGGAGGAGTAACCTCAAATGATACTATTAGTTCGCTTCCTTTGTTTTCCAAGTTAAACGGAATTGAAGCAGGACTCACCTTCCATGTGTTAGGCAATTTTAATTGAAGTTCACCAATACAGTTATCTCTACCGGCACTTATTTTAACCTGTACAGTCTGCTTTTTATTGTCTTTAAACAACTGTACCTTATTAAGGATTTTTGTTGTTACAGCCGGAACTACATCAAAAGGCTGATACACTTCGCCAAAAGCAGGGTCATTGTATTTATATACCAGTTCTCTTTTAAAAGGAATTATTATACCGTTAATTTCAACTTCAAAGCTTACATATAATTCCCTTATAATATCGGGTATACCTATTTTTTGTAGATCGTTTACGGTATACATACCCTTATTCCCTTTTTCTTTAAGCCAATAAGGTGAAGTATATTCTATATCCTGAGGTATGGTAACCGTAAAGCTATCGCCTTTATCTACATTGTTTTGTAACTGAATATTATGAATAAAGGTCTCATCATCAGGATAAACCGTAACAGACTTTAAAGTCATTGGTACTGCACTACGGTTAATAGCTTCCCAGTTTATTGTTATTTCGCTACCTGGTGTTGCCGACTGATTATTGGCCAATGCTTCAACAAACAGTCCGCTGCATGCCGCAATAATATCTTTTATTTCTTTTGTTTTTATCTCCTTCCAGTATTCGTCATCAAGAGCCTGTATATCTTTATAAACTGTTATTAAAGCAGGTAATGAAGCAGAAGGATTTTTATAATCGTAGTTATCCAGTATGTTTTGTACTGCTTTACCGATTTTCTTTCCGTTTTTAACCCGGTTCCATGATGTATCAATTCCTTCAAAAAGGTTTTGCTTATCTTTTAGGTTGTCACCTTTTATAAGTTCAAGGTATTCCATATCATCACCACGGGCTCCTGTAGTACCAAAACCTTGTGAACGGTGTCTGCTACGGCTAAGCGCCGCTATTTCCTGATTGGATTTACCCAGCATAGGGTAGTATACTCCTGTAGAAAGATTTATGTATTTAGACTTATCGGCTTTATCAAACTGTTCTTTTCCTCCAAAAAACCACCATGATACATTAAAAAACACGCGCTGTGTTTGCCATGTATTTACAAATTTAAGTTGGTTAGGAGCATAGTTAGGGTCGTTAGCTAAACCAAAAGCCTCCTGAGTTAACATCGCTGATGATGTATGATGCCCGTGTGTCGTTCCTGGTGTACGGTGATCAAAACGGTTAATGATAATATCAGGTCTGAATTTTCTGATTATCCAAACCATATCCTGTAATACTTCTTCCTTATCCCATATTTGTAAGGTTTCATCTGGCACTTTGGAGAAACCAAAATCATTCGCCCGACTAAAAAACTGTTCGCCTCCATCAATCTTACGGGCTTCAATCAGTTCCTGAGTACGGATAACACCTAATAGCTCTCTTAATTCAAGCCCTATAAGGTTTTGTCCGCCATCACCACGAGTTAGGGCAAGATAGCCGGTACGAGCCATTTTTTTATTTGAAAGAAACGAAATAAGCCTTGTATTCTCGTCATCAGGGTGAGCAGCTATATATAATGCTGTACCTAAGAAATTAAGTTTTTCAATTTTATGATAAATCTCTACCGATGATGGTTTTTGTGGCTGCTGTGCAAACACAGAAACATAACAGAAGAGTAGGAGGTAACTAAAATATTTATGCATGGTTATAATAGGCATTTAGCCTTGTAATTATTTTGTAAAAGAAACTAAATGCTGATATACCTTATCTACAGGCAGGCCAACAACATTTACATACGAACCTTCAATTTTTGCAATAGCGACAAGACCTATCCATTCCTGTATACCATAAGCCCCTGCTTTATCATAAGGTCTGTAGTTTTCAAGGTAATAGTTTATTTCCTCGTCTGTCAGTGTATTGAAAGTAACTTTTGTAGTCTCATTAAATGTTACTGATTTTAAACTGTTTTTAATACAGACTGATGTAATTACATCATGAGTATTACCCGATAGTGATTTTAGCATTTCAAAAGCATCTTCCTTATCAGTTGGTTTCCCTAAAGCCTTACCCTTATGCCAAACAATGGTATCACTGGTAATAAGTATATCATTGTCAGAAAGTGTATCTGTAAGTGCAGCAGCTTTAAGTTCTGCAAGGAAATCAGTTATTTCTTCTGCCTTTAAATGACCTGCGTATATTTCTTCAACATCTTTAAGGCGTATTTCAAAATCAATATCAAGTTCTTTTAAAAACTTTTGCCTTCGGGGGGATCCTGAAGCAAGTATAATATTGTAATGTTTCAGTTTATCATTAAGCATTGTTTTGAATATTAAAAGTTATAACTACTATGGATAATATAGTAAAAGCAAGAACCACTTTTAATGTAAGGCTTAACCTGTCAAAATCTTTGGCTGTTTTAGCAGTCCATAGTTTTATCATAAAGTAAGTAAGTGGACCCAGTATAAATATCAATACATAAAGTAGAGCATATAGTAACATTCCGTTTTCATTAATAAAATAACTGTCAATGTAGTAAAGCGTCATAGCAACAGGTATAAGCGTAAGTCCTACTGCTATTTTTGCTACTCTGCTTTTTCCTAAAGCAATGGGTAATGTATTGATTCCGTTGTTATAATCTTTATCAGTATCCCTAATATTTTTTATTATTTCCCTGATAAGGCTTATTATAAAAGCAAAAGCTGCATAGTCCAGAAATATACTGAATATAGTAGCCATGTATAATTTGTTATCTGGTGTTATTGAAGGGTATAAATTAAATACCCCTATTAACACAACACTCACTGCTACAATACAGGCAACGATAATGTTATTAATTGCAATAGTATATTTAAGGCTTGTAGCATACAAATACATAGTACCGGATAATATTATAAATACAAGTGTATAGCTAGGAGTGCCAATATAATTGGATATATAAAACCCAATCCCAACACCTACAATATTAAGCCCCATATATAGGTTGTAAGCCATACTTTCGGTTATACCGTATTTTTCTTCTACATCATTATCAATTATGTTATTGATAAGAAAACCACCGGCTCCTATACATACAGCCGATATAGTTAGAAGTAAAAACTGGAGGTTGTTTAATGCCAGTGGAAGGCCAGACTGCATTTCTAAAAATCCATATCTGAATGTGCAAAAGGCAAATGCAATAAGTAAAAGGTTTCCGTATTGTATAAGTCGGGCTATTTTCATTAAGCTTATAAATTCCTGTTTAGTATTTATTATATATTAATCGTACTTAGCATTAAAATGTTCCATCCATTTTCCCTGTACTTTCATTACCTGTTCTATAACATCACGCACACACCCTGTACCGCCATTTTTATGAGATATGTATTTACTAATCTCTTTAATTTCGGGAGCTGCATCCTGCGGGCATGTAGGTAAGCCTACCAGCTTCATTACATGATAATCAGGGATATCATCTCCCATATAAAGTACATTTTCAGGCTTTATGTTGTAAATATCGGTAAACTCATCAAAAGTTTCTACTTTATTTGGTACACCTAGATGAATATCTGTAATTCCTAAATTTCTTAGCCTTACTCTTACACCTTCATTACTTCCTCCGGAAATGATACAAACCGTGTATCCGTTCTCTACGGCAGCCTTCATGGCATAGCCATCACGAATGTTCATATTTCTTAACATTTCTCCTGTAGGGGTTACGTGTATTGTACCATCGGTTAGTACGCCATCCACATCAAAAACAAATGTGGTAATATCGTTCATTATCTCTTTATAACTTTTTGACATCCTGTATAGATTGTGTAATTAACTTATATATTTCTTTTTGTATATCGTTGTTTATAAAACCAATATGCTTTTCAATAGTTTGCTTATCATTTCTTACTGCAGGGCCTGTTTGGGCAGCTATAGGATCCATTTGCTGTACTTTATCTGCCGTTTCCAGTATAAGAGGCTTAAGGATATCAAACGGAATATTATGTTCGTTACATATGTTTTTACCCTGTACATACATATGATTTACAAAGTTGCTCACAAATACGGCTGCAACATGCAGTGCTTTTCGTTGTTCTGAACTTATATTATATACGCTTTGAGAAAAGCTGTTGGCAAGTTGTTCCAAAATAGTATAATCTTTCTCAAATTCACTTTCCAAACATAGCGGAACTGTATTAAAATTTACAGCCTTATTTTTGGAAAATGTTTGTAACGGATAAAAAACTCCGCGTCTGTTTTTACTATTTAGCTGTTCTAAAGCTACACTTCCGGAAGTATGGACAACTAATTTGTTAGTAAATGGTAGAGAGGAAGATACCCGCGCTATGGCATCATCTGTTACTGAAATGATATATATATCGGCATCAGTTATTTCCTCAAAAGAGGCGGTAGTTTTCTCTTTATCAATAACATGATATAAACTTTCGGGATTACGGGCATAAACCTGAACCAACTGCACAGCTTCATTCTCTTTAAAGACCGATATCAGATGCTGAGCTACATTACCACTCCCTATAACTACTACTTTTAACATGGAGGCTAAATTATTAAAAAAAAGCTGGCTTAGAAAAAATGCCAGCTTTATAAATTATTGTATTTATTCTTCTTTAATCCATGTATTGTCTGTAGAATCGATATCCGGTAAAAAACGTCCCGGATCTATATCTACAATTTTTACTTTTTTAGGAGATTTAAGCAGGTATTTCCATTCATTACCTCTTTGCCATACCTCTACAGGAAGTGTTTTTATTTCGCTCGAATCATCTTCATAGAAAATTTTAAACACTACAGGCATTGGTATATCACCTTTATTTACAAATGTGATAATGGTAGAATTGTCATCGTATTGTGAAACTTTAGTTATCCCTAAGTCCACATTGCCGTTTCCAACAAACCATCCTTTCCAAAACCAATTTAAATTTTCTCCTGCCACATTTTCAATACAGTTATAAAAATCTGATGGTTGAGGGTGTTTAAATGCCCATTTATTGATATAGATTTTAAAAGCATTATCAAAACGCTCGTGTCCTAAAATATATTCACGAAGCATTATAAGTCCTGTTGCAGGTTTATAGTAAGCAGTATAACCAAGGTTCATTGCTTTTGCAACATCAGGGTAGGTAGAGATACTTTCTCTTCCTTTCCATCTGAACCACATAACCCTGTTACGGCTTTTCGCTACATCCGAAGTGTATTCACCATTATTAAAGTTAACAGTACTATAGTAGTTTATAAAAGTATTGAAACCTTCGTCCATCCAGGCATAACGGCGCTCGTTAGAACCAACTATCATAGGGAACCAGTTGTGCCCGAATTCGTGATCGGTTACATCCCATAAATCAGCTCCCCAACTTCTGGCATGACAAAAAGAAACACCGGGATATTCCATACCTCCTGCATTTGAGGCTACATTTACCGCATTAGGGTATGGGTATTCGTACCACATAGATGAATAATGCTCTATTGAACCTTTAGTATATTCGGTAGAACGACTCCACCTGTCATTTCCATCGCTTTCTTTTGTGTAAACCGATTGTGCCATAGCTTTTTTACCGCTTGGAAGATTAATACGGGCTGCATCCCAAATAAAGTTTTTAGCAGCCGCAAAAGCTACATCACGTGTGTTTTCCATTTTAAAACGCCAGGTTAGCTTCCCGTTTTGCACAGGTCGTGTAATACTGGTATTTCCAACTTCTTCAGGTGATATAATATAAACTGTTTTATCACTTTTTGAAGCCTCTTCAAGCCTGTTTATCTCATTTTTGGTAAGTACATCTTTAGCGTTAACCAATTCTCCAGATCCTACTACTATAAAATTATACGGTACAGTTACTTTATAATCAAAGTTGCCGTATTCTACATAAAATTCACCTGCTCCAAGATAAGGCTCAGTATTCCAGCCTACAACATCATCATAAACAGCTGCTCTTGGGTACCATTGTGCCATAGAGTAGGTAATACCATCTTCGGTTTTATATTGTCCCATTCTGTCCATTCCTTCTTCCGGAATTTTGAATTCAAAGTTCATGGAAACAGTTGCTTTACCTCCGTTTGCTTTAATTGGGTTGTCAAAAAATACCTGCATACGGGTATCGCTAATCAGGTATTTCCCAGACTCTTTACCCTTAGACTTTGCTACAAGATTACTAATTGATAGTCCACCATTTGTATCGCCCGAATATCTGTTTCCGGCAATAGGGGTTGTAAGTGTACCTCTTGAATCTTCGGTAAAACGATTTTGTTCCACATACATCCATACATATTTCAGTTCCTGCGGACTGTTATTATGGTATGTCATTGTCATTTTACCTTTAAGTATATTATTTACATCATCGAGTTCGGCCTCAATAACATAGTCGGCACTGTTTTGCCAATATTCCGGTCCGGGAATCCCCGATGCAGAGCGGTATACATTACCGCGCCTGTACATAAAATCGTCAAACTTATTTTGGTTGTTAGCATCAACTTCCTGAGCAAAAGCAGTTATACCCAAAAAGCCGACTAAAAGAGTACAATAAATTCTTTTCATTAAATATGGTTGTTTAGTTTTCTTTTAGTTTGTATTTGATTTTTATTTCACAAAAGCCATGCCCTTAAAACAATAATTTGTAAAAAGTCATAAAGTTAATGCAATACATTGTAATGCAATATTGCGACACTATAATTTTAAAGAATTTTGTTTTTTGAATGTCTTTAAGGCGAAAATAATTAAAGAGATTTTGTAAAAACCGCCTCGGGCAGAAATTTCCTTAATTTTTAATCGTTAAAATAAACTTTAAAAATGAAGTTTTGAGTACTTTTGCATCAATTTAAAAACCATTTTCCGCTTCACAACATGGATAAAGTTATTTCCTTTCTTTCTTCTACGCGTTTAATGGCCGTCCTTTTTATAGCTTTTGCTTTAGCAATGGGGATAGGCACATTTATAGAAGATGCTTATAATACCGAAACAGCCCGATTATACATTTACAATGCAAAATGGTTTGAAGCCATCATGCTCATTTTTGTAATTAACTTTATAGGTAATATAAAACGTTACCAGTTACATAAAAAAGAGAAGTGGGCCACTCTTTTACTTCACCTTTCATTTATCTTCATTATTCTGGGTGCCGGTATAACAAGATATATTAGTTATGAAGGTATGATGCCTATTAGAGAAGGTGCTACCGAAAGCCATTTTTATTCGGATAAAGCTTATTTAACTGTAATGGTTGATGGTGAATATCAGGGAGAAATGAGAAGAAGAACCTTTGAGAAACATTTGTTAATGACTCCCGAAGGTGATAAGCCCTGGTTTATAGGTATGCTGGGTAGTAATCACTTTACTATGAACGAAGAGTTTAATGGTATTCCTTTTACTATTGAGTATAAAGATTATATACTTGGTGCTAAAGATACTATTGTAGAGGATAAAGACGGTGTTAACTACATAAAGATGGTTGAAGCCGGAGACGGCGGACGCCATGAACACTACCTTAAAGAAGGTGAAGTACAAAGTATCCACAATATTCTATATGCTTTTAACAAGCCTACTCAGGGTGCAGTAAACATTACTTCTGTAAATGACATATACATGCTACAGTCATCTTTTGGAGGTGATTTTATGCGTATGGCCGATAGGATGGAGGGTACAGTATATGCCGACTCTATCCAGCCTTTAATGTTTAGGTCATTATATAATGTTGCAGGTTCACGATTTGTATTCCCTGAAGCACCTATTAAAGGTAAGATGGTATACAAGTCAAACGGAGACTATAAAACAAAAGAAGACGGTGCTCTTACTATTGTAGTTAAAAATGAAGGAGTAGAAAAAGAGGTTACACTTGTAGGTGGTAAACAAAAAATGGGAGTGCCACAGTCTATCAAGATAGGTAGTCTTGAATATACTTTTATATACGGAAGTAAAACATATGAGCTTCCTTTTAGTATAAAACTTAATGATTTTATTGCCGATAAATATCCTGGTACAGAATCAAGTTATTCTTCTTTTGAAAGTAAAGTTACTGTTATAGATCAGGAAGAAAATAATACTTTTGATTCTCATATATATATGAATAATATTCTGGATTATCGTGGCTACCGTTTCTTTCAGGCAGGGTTTGACCCAGATGAAAAAGGAACTAAGCTTTCTGTTAATCATGATGTAGCAGGAACATGGACGAGTTACATAGGGTATTTTCTTTTATACATTGGGTTAATGGCTTTACTTTTTGATAAAAATACACGTTTTGGTGATTTAAAGAAAAAACTTAAAAAGATAGAAGAGAAAAAACAAAAAATATTAGCAGTATTAATGTTATTTATTGGTTTGAGTGGATATTCTCAACACATTCATGACAAACCAACTGAAAAGCAGTTAGACTCTATAATTGAGAAGTATAAGGTAAGTGAAGAGCATGCTGCTAAATTTGGTCGTATTATTATACAGGATGCCGGAGGTAGAATGAAGCCTGTAAATACATTTTCATCAGAGCTTTTACGAAAAGTAAGTAAGAGTGATACTTATAAGGATATGAATGCTGACCAGGTTTTTATATCTATTACACATTTACCGGAAGTTTGGTACAATGTACCTGTAATATACCTGAAACGAGGAAACGATAGTTTGCGTATTGTTGCAGGAGTTGATAAAAAAGCTAAATATGCATCGCTTGCTGATTTCTTTGATGAGCAAGGGAACTATAAATTATCGCATACTTTAGAAAGAGCTTACAGAGAGACAATTCCTAATCAGTTTGATAAGGATTATATGGATATTGACAAAAGGATAAACCTTTTATATTCTGCACTTAGCGGAAGTATTCTAAAAGTTTTCCCTGTACCTAATGACCCAAATAATAAATGGGTTTCCTATTTAGAAGCTTCAGAAATACAAAATGAAGATCTGCAAAAAATAAAGAATTTACTTCCTTACTATGCACAGTCACTTGAGGCAGCTGCCGAAAAAAATGACTATACCATGCCAAATAGCCTAATTGAAGGTTTAACCAATTATCAACATAAGTTTGGAGGTAAGGTTATGCCTTCAGATAAAAAAATTGATGCAGAAATATTATATAACAAATATGATATTTTTAAAAAATTATTTGAGTGGTATATGTATGCAGGTGTATTAATGTTATTTTTTGTAATTATTAATATATTTTATACTAAAAAATGGGTTAAATATACAGTAAACCTTTTTCATGCTATTATTGGTTTACTTTTCATATTACATACAATTGGATTAATTACCCGCTGGTACATATCAGGGCATGCACCTTGGAGTAATGCTTATGAATCTGTGATTTATGTAGGCTGGGCTACAGCATTTTTCGGGTTAGCTTTTGGAAGACAATCAAAACTTACAATTGCATCAGCAGGCTTTGTAGCTTCAATTATACTAATGGTTGCTCACTGGAACTGGACAGACCCTGAAATAGGAAACTTGGTGCCAGTACTTAACTCTTACTGGTTAATGATTCACGTTGCGGTAATTGTAGCGAGTTATGGCCCGTTCACTCTAGGTATGATACTTGGGCTTGTTTCTATGTTACTAATGATTTTCACTAATAATAAAAATAAAGTGGAAATGGACTTAAACATAAAAGAAATAACATACATCACAGAAATGGCTCTAACGGTAGGTTTAGTTATGCTTACTATAGGTAACTTCCTTGGCGGGCAATGGGCTAACGAAAGTTGGGGACGCTACTGGGGATGGGATCCAAAAGAAACTTGGGCACTAGTAAGTATTATGGTATATGCTTTTGTAATACATATGCGCTTGGTTCCTGGTTTAAGAGGACGTTGGGCATTTAGTTTCTTCAGTGTTCTGGCTTTTGCTTCTATATTAATGACTTATTTTGGTGTAAACTTCTATCTTACAGGTTTACACTCTTATGCAAGTGGAGAGGTGAGAACACCTTCATATTTCTACTGGATGGCTCTTGGAGCATTGATAATAGGAGCAATATCCTTTGTACAGTACAAAAAACATTATTCAAAGAAATAATTAATAACAAAAAAGCCTCTTTAAAAAGAGGCTTTTTTTATCGGTCTTTTTTATGATGATGTTTGTTTCGGGTTTCACTATAATGGTTTTTCACGGTATTGATAAACTGGAGTATTATACCAAGCCCCATAAGTATATAAACAATAGTGAACATTTTGCCTAAATCGGTTTGTGGAGAAAAATCACCATAACCTATGGTTGTTAGGGTAATTACCGAAAAATAAAGAGAATTAACAAGACTCCAGCCCTCTATATAATGATAAGAAATTGTACCAACTATCAGTATTATGGTTGTGGTATACAGTAAGTCCCTGTATTCCCTGTTTCTTAAAAAACTGGTAATGGTATTAAAAAACAACATATTTAGTATATTTATATATAGACTTTAAATATACTCAATTCTTTAGCTTAAGCGAATTTTTATTTAATTTTACAGTAAAATAAAACCATGAAAAAAATAGCAATATTAGCCTGTTCAATTGTGCTTTTTGCTTCCTGCAAAAACAACACACAGGATACAACAACTGAAACAACTGAGACTGCACAGGCAGTTGAAAATCCAATAAACATGTCTAAAGAAAACATATACCAGTTTAAAGTAGAAGATCTTTATGGTAAAGAGTTTGACTTCTCTACACTTAAAGGTAAAAAAGTAATTGTAGTAAACACCGCTTCAAAATGTGGATTAACTCCGCAGTATGAAGAACTTGAGGCACTTTATAAAGAATATCAGGATAAAGGTCTTGTTATTGTAGGTTTTCCTGCAAATAACTTTGCGAGCCAGGAACCGGGTACTAATGAGGAGATTGCTACTTTTTGTAAGCAAAACTATGGTGTAAGTTTCCCTATGATGTCTAAAATATCTGTAAAAGGGGAAGATATGGCTCCTATATACCAGTTCCTTACACAAAAGGATAAAAACGGACTTCAGGATAGTGAGGTAGAGTGGAACTTCCAAAAATACCTTATCAATACTAACGGAGAATTGGAAAAAGTAGTTAGCCCGCGTACAACTCCAAAAGATCCTGAAATTGTAAACTGGATTAACTCATAACGGGTTATTTTAGTTTACACCCGCATTTATAATCTAGAATATGCACATAATGATGTACCCAACAATACCTTTGGCACAAAGCATTATTGAAATATGCCGTGCTAAGGGAATAACTGATATCGTAATATCTCCGGGGTCGCGTAATGCACCTCTAACTATAGGTTTTGCAACTAATCCGGCTTTTAAATGCTATAGTATAGCCGATGAGCGCTGTGCAGCATTTTTTGCTACAGGTATGGCACAACAGCTTAAAAAACCGGTAGCTGTACTGTGTACTTCGGGTTCTGCATTACTTAATTATTATCCTGCAGTTGCAGAGGCTTTTTACAGTCAGATTCCGCTTGTAATAATATCTGCCGACAGGCCGCATGATAAAATTGACATAGGTGACGGACAGACCATTCGTCAGGAAAATGTATATGCCAATCATATTGTTTATTCAGCTAATCTTCAAGAAGAGGCTTCTGCCGAAAATGATAATAAAATTAATGTAGCTATAGAAAAGGCTATAAGTGAAAAAGGTCCTGTACATATAAATGCTCCGTTTGAAGAGCCTTTGTATGATGTTACAGATCAGCTTACTGTTGAGCCTAAAATACTTGATGTTTCTTTTGAAAATTCTTTTAGTGAGGATTTGAGTCCGTTTATAGAAAAATGGAATCTTGCTAAAAAGAAACTGGTTTTAGTAGGTGTAAATCAACCAAACACTATAGATAAAGAAATACTGGAACGCCTTGCGGAAGATCCTTCTGTAGTGGTAATGACAGAATCGACTTCAAATATTCATCATAAAAAGTTTTTAAACAGTATTGATGTTATAATCACGCCGTTTAAAGAAGAGGACTTTAAGGCATTTTGTCCTGACATACTTGTTACCTTTGGCGGAATGGTAGTATCTAAAAGAATTAAAGCCTTTTTAAGGAGCTATAAACCTCACGATCACTGGCACATTGATACATTAAGGGCTTATGATACCTTTGGAGTACTTACCAAACATTTTTTAGCCGAACCAAATACATTTTTAAATCGTTTTTTACCGGCTACACATTTTGTGGAGAGTAATTACAATCATAGAGCTCAGGAAATAAAAGCATACAGGAAACTGAAACATGATGAATACATGACTCAAATTCCGTTTAGTGATTTCAAGGTGTTTGAATCGGTTCTTACTTCATTACCCGAAAATTCACAGGTACAGATAAGTAACAGCTCTGCCGTACGATATATGCAGCTTTTTGATATGAAACCATCGGTAGAAGTATTTTGTAATAGGGGAACCAGCGGTATAGATGGCTGCACATCTACCGCTATTGGTGCCTCAGTTGCCAGTGGTAAAGAAAATATACTAATCACCGGAGATGTAAGTTTCTTTTACGACAGTAATGCCCTTTGGAACAGTTATATTCCGAAAGATTTCAAAATTCTGCTTATCAATAACGGTGGCGGGGGTATATTCAGGATATTACCCGGACATAAAGAAACAGCTGTATTTAATACCTATTTTGAAACCGAGCACAACCTGACAGGAGAACATCTTGCCATGATGTTTGGTTTTGAATATTCTCAGGCACATAGCCTTGAAGAACTTAACAGTAGCCTTGAAGCATTTTTCAATAAATCTGATAGTCCGAAAATACTTGAAGTATTTACTCCTGTAAAGGAGAACGACCAGATATTAAAACAATATTTTAAAGAATTAGCCTAAGCTAAAACTTCGTACATTTATATAATAAACCACATAGGATGATTGAGATAGGACAATATAATACGTTAAAAATACAAAGAGATACCAGCGTTGGTTTATACTTAACCGATGGTAGTAAGGATGTTTTATTACCTAATAAGTATGTACCCCGTAAATTTGAAGTAGGGGATGAGTTGGCTGTTTTTGTATATCTTGATCATGAGGAAAGGCTAGTGGCTACTACATTAAAGCCATATATTACCTTAAATGATTTTGCATATTTAAGAGTAAGCTATATCAATAAATTTGGAGCATTTGTAGACTGGGGGCTTGAAAAAGACTTGTTTGTACCTTTTAAAGAACAGGCAAGACCTATGGAAAAAAGTAAGCGCTACCTAATCCATATGCATATTGATGATAAAACAGGTCGCTTAGTAGGTTCAAGCAGAACCAGTAAGTTTCTGAATAATGAAGTGCTTACTGTAGAGGAAGGTGAGGAAGTAGACTTGATTATTTCCCATATTACCGAGATGGGTATCAATGTCATCATTAATGGTAAACATAAAGGCCTTTTATATAAAGATGAAGTATATCAGGATTTGCGTACGGGTGATAGGGTAATCGGTTATGTAAAACTCATTCGCCCTGATAATAAAATAGATATTACGCTTCAAAAAGGCGGTGCCGACAGTATAGAGCCAAACGCTCAGTATATACTGGAAGAACTTCGTGAAAGCCGAGGTTTTATAAGACTGAATGATAACAGCCATCCTGAGGATATAAAAACGGTGCTTAAAATGAGTAAAAAAGCATTTAAAAAGGCGATAGGTTCTTTATACAAACAAAGACTTATTGAGATTAAAGAAGATGGTATCCATCTGATAAACGAATAAAACAGACTACCATGTCACTACATAACTTTAAAAACTGGGCTGACAGTTTAACGGAAGAAGATATAAAACTGCCTGTGTTGTTTATAGGACATGGATCGCCCATGAATGGTATTGAGGATAATGAGTTTTCGCAAACCTGGGCCAAGATGGGTAAAGAAGTTGCAAAACCCAAAGCTGTAATAGTAGTATCTGCACACTGGTTAACACGAGGTACTCATGTTACAGCTATGGAAGAACCTAAAACTATTCATGATTTTGGTGGTTTTCCTCAGGCTCTATTTGAGGTAGAATATCCTGTTAAGGGCAGTCCTGAGCTGGCAAAGGAAACAGCCAACTTAATTACAAGTACCAATGTAGGGTTGGATCACGATTGGGGGCTTGACCACGGTACCTGGACTGTTGTAAGACATATGTATCCTGATGCTGATATTCCGGTTTTACAGTTAAGTATTGATTATGGTAAGCCTGCAGAATATCATTATAATCTGGCAAAACAACTTTCAGCTTTAAGAAAGAAAGGTGTACTGATTATAGGTAGTGGTAATATGGTACATAATCTTCGTATGATAGACTGGCGTAAACTAAATGAACCAAACTATGGTTTTGACTGGGCTATTGAAATGAATGATATCTTCAAACAGAAAATACAGGATGGTGACCATAAAGCGCTTATGGAATATGAAAAACTCAGTAAATCGGCTAAACTGGCAATCCCAACACCAGACCATTATTACCCATTAATGTATATACTGGGATTACAGGATAATAAAGACGAACTAAGCTTCTTTAATGATAAGCTTGTAGGAGGTTCATTAAATATGACATCGGTAAAAATAGGATAACTCCTTAATCAAATAAATCTTCGTCGGCATCTTTCATAGGGTAAGTACCAAATAATGGTGCCAGCTTAGATACTTTATATGGCTTATAGCTAAACTTGTTAGAAAGCGCTATAATAGTTACAGTATCTTTCTTTAAAGTAACGTAAGACGATGTGTTACCATGCCACCAGCCGTTATGGTAAAACAGCTTTTCACCTGTTTTCCACTCACGTAGCCTGATTCCAAGTCCGTAATTTTTAACCCCTTTATGCTCATAACTATAGCCTTTAAATACTTTTTTTACAAGGTCGGGGTTTAAAAAATCATCTGAATAGGTTGCCATGTCAAACTTCAGTAAATCCCTTGGGGTAGAGTATATATTTTTATCTCCGTATATATCGTCAAGGAAATCAAACTTATATAAAACATTATTTCCTTTATAGGAAAGACTTGCTGTATCTTTATGTTTTTCGTAATCAAAAACATAAGTATCATTCATGCCAAGAGGTTCAAATATTATCTTCTTCATGGCATCCCTGTAATTCATATGGGTTACTTTCTCTATAACCAGTGCTAACATAGCATAGTTAGTGTTACAGTAACCAAACTTCTTATCGGATTTAAAGTATAAATCAAATTTATGTTTTGCCATTAAATCCAGTATATCCTGATTTTTAAGCATGCTTCTGTCCCAAATTTCAGCATTATCACAAAAATAGGCGTAGTTTGGGAGTCCGCTTCGGTGATTTAAAAGCATTTTTATAGTAATATCATCATAAGGAAATTCCGGTAATATTGAATTTACTTTTTGATCAAGTTCCAGCTTCTTAAAATCAATTAGCTTTAATACGACAGCCGCCGTAAGTACTTTACTAACTGAAGCCAGGTGTAGTGCAGTATGGGAATTAATTTCTTCTTTAGTACTTCTCTTGGCTATTCCTCCATAGGTTTCATAAAGTACCTGTCCGTTTTTGGCAACAAGAAATCCTCCGCTTAGGTTATGTTTTGGCCAAATATGATTGTAAAAATTATCAATACTCTTGTATTTTGAATCTACAAAAGCCTTCGGAACCCTGTTAAGTGTAATATCAAGCGGCTTTATTCTTAAAATCGTATCTTTTATTTCTTTCTTAACTTCATGATGTGCCAGTGTATGTTTTTCCTTTTTACAGGAGGCTAGAGTTATTAATACTATTAGAGGGATAAATTTTAAAAACTTCATTATGCTAATCTGTGTATTCTAAACTGTTTAAATAGGGGTGGAAACGCAAATATAAATAAAGATTGGATTATTGCCCCTGTTTTCTTTAAAGGTTAACACTTAAAACAATGTGTTATTGCATGTATTTCACATAAAAAACTGAATAAAAGTAATTTATAACAGTTATTTTATCTGTATTTTTTTACCCTATTCAAATGTATTGGCAAATGCCAAAAAATCCCGTATTTTTACGGGAAATATTAAAGACACATGAGTACTATAGACTGGAAAACCGTAAAGGAATTTGAAGATATTACCTATAAAAAATGTAATGGTGTTGCCCGTATAGCCTTTAACAGGCCGAATGTACGTAATGCCTTTAGGCCAAAAACAACCAGCGAACTTTTTGAAGCTTTTCTCGATGCAAGAGAAGACACCTCGATAGGAGTTGTATTACTTTCTGCTGAAGGTCCTTCTTCTAAAGACGGAGTATACTCTTTTTGCAGTGGTGGTGACCAGAAAGCACGTGGGCATCAGGGTTATGTAGGTGATGATGGTATGCACAGGCTAAACATTCTTGAGGTACAGCGATTAATCCGCTTTATGCCAAAAGTGGTAATTGCTGTAGTACCGGGATGGGCAGTAGGAGGTGGGCACAGCCTTCACGTGGTTTGTGACCTTACACTTGCCAGTAAAGAACATGCTATATTCAAACAAACTGACGCTGATGTTACCAGTTTTGATGGTGGATACGGGTCTGCTTACCTTGCTAAAATGGTAGGACAGAAACGTGCCCGTGAGATATTCTTTTTAGGAAGAAACTACTCGGCTCAGGACGCTTATGAAATGGGAATGGTTAATGCTGTTATTCCTCACGCTGAACTTGAAGATACTGCCTATGAGTGGGCTCAGGAAATACTGGACAAATCTCCTACATCTATTAAGATGCTTAAATTTGCCTTTAACCTAACTGATGACGGAATGGTTGGACAACAGGTATTTGCCGGAGAAGCTACACGCTTAACTTATATGACCGAAGAGGCAAAAGAAGGTCGTGACGCTTTCCTTGAAAAAAGAAAACCTAACTTTAGGGATATTAAATGGATACCATAAATAACGGCTTTACAAATGATGTAATAGATACTGCTTCCCTGCCTAAGTTTGAGGAAGCAGTGCTTACTGCACTACACCCTGATTATAAAAAGATAATGTACTTTAATGTTGGTGTTGTTTATTTAATACTGCCTATTGCTATTGGAGCATTATATTATTTTAACGAAGAAGTACATCCCTATATAATTCCGGCAGTTATTGTTTACCTTTTATTGCTATTAATCACTATTGTGTTTGTAAACCTTAGTTTTAAAAACAGGGAGTATGCTTTTAGAACACATGATGTTATTTATAAAAAAGGTGTCTTAGCCACTACAACTACTATTATACCTTACAACCGTGTACAGCATGTTGCGCTGCATGAAGGTATTTTTTCACGTAAGTTCGGGCTTGCGGCTATAGAAGTTTTTACAGCAGGAGGTGATAGTAGTGATGTAAAAATAGCAGGTATCGAAAAAGAGCAGGCCGAAAACATTAAACAGCTTTTGGTTGGAAAAATATTAAAACAGAGTACTCCTAATGAAGAGTGATTTTAGTAAACCACAACGACAGTCACTTGTAGGTGTTGTAGTAATGTTTGCCGATACACTTAGAGGTGTAATCAAAGGGTTATGGCCTTTACTTATTGTTTGGATATTCAGGCTAAAGGATTATGATAAATTCTCTGTTATAGTAGGGGCGGTTACTATAATTGTCTTGGTAGCGGTTATAGCCTATCTCAAATATCTCAACTTCACTTTTTTTCTCGACGAAAAAAATCAGGAATTTGTTATACGCCACGGAATACTAAATAAAAGCAGGTTAGCTATTCCTTTAGATAAGATACAGCAAGTAAATATAAATCAATCGCTTATACAGCGTGTAATTGATGTTTATGCGCTTGAGGTAGATACTGCCGGAAGCAGCAAAAAAGAAGTTTCCATAAGAGCCATAAATCATGATTTGGCATTATTGCTAAAAGAGAGACTTCTTGAAAATGAATATGAAACTAATGATGATGTTACCAGCGAAGAAGGGGAAGTGAAAGTAATAACAAGAAGTAGCGAAAAAGAACATCCGTTTATACAAATTAGTCTTCTTACGCTTTTTAAAACCGGAATCACATCAAACTATACCCGTAGTTTTGCCCTTCTTTTTACGTTTATAATTACCATATACCATTATATAGAAGACTTTATTGAAGCCGCAGGTTATGAAGAAGGTACACTGGACAGTTATTTCGACCCTGAACTACTGCTTAGATTCATCACCTTTATTATTGTTGGTATATTATTCCTTACGCTATTCATTAATCTTGGACGTACCATAATACGCTATTTTGGATTTAAAATAACCCGCAAACAAAACTCATTACTTTTATCACACGGACTGTTAAGCACTAAGAGTACTATAATACGCCCTGAAAAAGTACAGTTACTGGTTATTGGCAGAAATTTTTTCCAAAAGAAACTGGGAATACAGGATATTAGAATAAGTCAGGCATTTAATCAGAGTACTAATAAAAAGCAATTACAGTCGGCTATAGAAATTCCTGGATGTGATGATAATGAAAGAGATACACTGCTTAAATTTCTTCTTAATAAAATTCCGGAGAAAGGCGTAGCGCTTAAACCAAGTATAAGGAAACTGATATTTATGATAATAAAGTCGCTTGTAATACCAATTGGAGTATTTTTCTTTATTTCATATTTATCTCCCGAAATGAGAGATTATATAATATTCTTACCTATATACATTATTTTTGTAGGGCTAATTGTATTTTTCTCTTTTAGGAATTACAGACTTTTTGTGAATAACGATTTCATTATAAAAAAAGGGGGAGCATGGGATGTTGATACCCAAATACTGGCACCTCATAAAATTCAGGGTATTAGCCTTACCCAGTATTTTTGGCACAAAAGTTCTGATATAGGTATTGTAACCCTGCATACGGCTGGAGGTAATTTGGTTTTCGGACTTACCGATTATACAAGGCTAAAAGAACTAACTAATCATTGGTTATATCAGGTTGAAACTACCAATAAGAACTGGATGTAATAATTAACGATTAAAATTAAGTTTATATAAATGGCAAATGCTAAAGCGTGGTTTGAAGCCGCAAGATTAAGAACCTTACCATTATCAGTATCAGGGATACTGGTAGGTAGTTTTTATGCTTTTTCTCAGGGAATGGTTAATTGGAGTATTTTCGGTTTCGCTATGTTAACAACCTTGGGGTTACAGGTACTTTCAAATTTTGCAAATGACTATGGTGACGGTGTAAAAGGTACTGATAACGAAAACCGTGTTGGTCCGCAACGGGCCATACAAAGTGGAGCTATTACAATTAAAGCAATGAAAAAAGGGATAATAGTAACCTCATTGCTAACCCTTGGTGCTGCAATAGCTCTTATATACCTTTCTTTTGGGAAAGAGAATCTTGTCTACTCATTATTATTTTTCTTTTTAGGCTTAGCTGCCATAGCTGCTGCGATTAAATATACTGTAGGTAAATCGGCTTATGGTTACAAAGGGTTAGGAGATTTATTTGTATTTATCTTTTTTGGTCTTGTAAGTGTATTAGGATGCTACTTTCTTTTCTCTAAAGAACTCGATACACTTATTTTACTACCTGCTATATCTATAGGACTGCTTAGTGTAGCTGTACTTAACCTGAACAACATGAGAGATCAGGTATCAGATGCCATGTCGGGTAAAAATACGTTGGTAGTGAAATTAGGGCCTCAACGTGCTAAAACATATCACTATTTCATAATCCTTACAGCGTTGTTTTTAACGCTGTTATTCGCTATCTTGTATAACTTTAAGCCTTTGCAATATCTATTCCTTTTGGCTTACATACCGTTTTTACTGCATATAAAAACCGTTAGTAAAAATACTATACCAAAGGAACTGGATCCTGAGCTTAAAAAAGTAGCATTAGGAACATTTTTTCTGTCAGTACTATTAAGTATCGTATTACAGTTTTAATATAATAACCTCACAACTTTAAAATTATGAAAATAACCTATTACGGACATGCCAGCCTTGGAATTGAGGTAGGTGGAAAAAATATAATTGTAGACCCGTTTATTACCGCAAACGAACTGGCTAAACATATTGATATAACTCAGCTTAAAGCTGATTATATTCTTATTACACATGCGCATGGTGACCATATTCTTGATGTTGAAGCGATTGCTAATAATACAGGTGCAACTATAGTTTCTAACGCAGAGATTGCCGGGTATTATGAAAAAAAAGGCTTCAATACACATCCTATGAATCATGGTGGTAGCTGGAATTTTGACTTTGGTAAAGTGAAATATGTAACTGCTATTCATTCAAGCTCTTTCCCTGACGGAACTTATGGTGGTAACCAAGGTGGTTTTGTGATTGAAGGCGAACACAAAAACATATACATTGCCGGAGATACAGCCCTAACTTATGACATGAAGCTTATCCCGCTTCGTACAAAACTTGATCTTGCTATACTTCCTATTGGCAGCAACTTCACTATGGATGTGGAAGACGCTATCATAGCTTCTGATTTTCTTGAGTGCGACAAAGTATTAGGGTATCACTACGATACTTTTGGGTACATTAAAATTAACCACGAGGAAGCTAAAAAGAAATTCTACGATAAGGACAAGGATTTAATGCTATTAGAAATAGGAGGGTCATTAGAGCTGTAATGAAAGCTACTTACAAAAAATATATACTAAATTTTAAACGCCCCAGCGGAACTTCGCGGGGCGTTCTTACTGAAAAGGAGACCTGGTTTATTATTATTGAACATAATGGTAAAAAGGGGATAGGTGAGTGCGGAATATTAAGAGGTCTTAGTATTGACGATAGGGATGATTATGAAGAAAAGCTAAAATTGACGTGTGAGAACATTCATTTGGGTGTAGAAAAACTCTGGGATGCATTAATCGAATTTCCTTCCATACAGTTTGGTATAGAAATGGCTTTTAAGTCTCTGGAGGCCGATAATCCTTTTATTTTATTTTCTTCAGAATTTACAAAGGGTAAAAAAAATATCGCCATAAACGGACTGGTTTGGATGGGGGATGAGGCATATATGAAAGAGCAAATTGATGCCAAACTGGAACAGGGTTTTAATTGTATTAAGCTCAAAATAGGTGCTATTGATTTTGATAAGGAATTAGCTTTATTATCTTTTATACGTGAGAATTTCTCTCCTAAACAGATAGAAATAAGAGTTGATGCCAATGGAGCTTTTAGCATAACTGAAGCTTTAAATAAATTAACTCAACTATCAAAATACCAATTACATAGTATTGAACAACCTATTAAACAGAAACAGGGAGAAGCTATGGCAGATTTGTGTAAAACCACCCCGTTACCTATAGCACTAGATGAAGAACTTATAGGTGTTTTTGGGTATGAAAACAAGCGTAAACTGCTTCAAAAAATCAAGTCTCAATACATTATTTTAAAACCAAGTCTTGTAGGAGGTTTTAAGGGTTCATCCGAATGGATTGAAATAGCCGAAGAGTTAGGTATAGGCTGGTGGGTAACATCGGCACTGGAAAGTAATATAGGTTTAAACGCTATAGCACAATGGACCTATACACTTGGTAATCCTATGCCGCAGGGATTAGGAACCGGTGGATTATATACCAATAATTTTGACTGTCCGCTTGAGGTTAAAAATGGTGAGCTGACATATAGAAACGATCTTCCATGGAAGGTAAACCTATAAAAAAAGAGCCATTAGGCTCTTTTTTATGCTTGTTTTGAATCTTTAGTTATAATAGGAGCAAGGCAGTTTTCAGGTATATTAAACGATTCTACAATAGGGACAGCATCCCGTCTTATTTCCCAACATAGCTGACTAAAAAGTTTTCTTATCGCTTTGGTTTTAACACCTTCCATATACCCCTGCTCTAGGTACCATGCTTTGTTTTCCTGTAATTTATTAATTGCAAATAGATTATAAAGTCTTGTTAATACTTCTTTTAAAGAATCATCTGCTGATCTTAACTGTAACTGGAATTGCTCTAAAAATACCCTGTCCAGATAAGCAAATGCTATTTGCAACATGTGGGGATGCATTATATTAGCTGCATCAAAAGTATCAAGTCCGTCATCCACCAAGCGTTTAAAACGACGTGCTGCAGAACTGACCAGTTCTTTCTCTCTATATTGAAAAGCATGTAAATGGAATTCAGTATCTTTTAAATGACTGTCATCTATATTTCTTGTTGTAAAAGGGTTCTTTTCGGTAACTGCTGTTTTAGCCTGATCCAAGACATAACTAAAAATAGTAGCTATATTCATCTCGCTAAATTGTTTACGGAATTCTCCTAAACGGTTTTTAGCTACCAGCTGCATCAGTACGGTATTATCACCTTCAAATGTGGTATATATTTCAGTATCATTTTTTAAATCGTCAATACGGTTTTCAGATAGATACCCTTTACCACCACAGGCTTCACGACATTCCTGTAAGGCATCACGTGTATTCCATGTGGAATATGATTTCATACCTGCAGCGAGAGCTTCTATTTCCTGCATGTCATCTTCGGTACGGTTCATAAAACGCTTGGTAAGATACTGTAGCCCGAAATGTATGGCAAAAGTATTAGCCAGATAGGGCATAAGCCTTTGCTGATGCATGCGGTAGTTTAGTATAGGAACTTCCATTCCGCCATTAGGACCAAACTGCCTTCGGTTATCACCATACTTAACAGCAATGGTTAATCCGGTTTTAGCTGCTGCCAGTGCCGAACGTGGTATACCTATACGTCCTCCTACAAGTGTTCCCAGCATGGTAAAAAACCTTCTGTTATCACTTGGTATAGAGGTTTCAAATTCACCTTTTTCATTAACCTGAGCAAAACGATCCAGCATATTATCATAAGGTATAACTACGTTATCAAAATAAATAACCCCGTTATCAACCCCGTTTAAACCCATTTTATGTCCGCAGTCCTCAATCCTAATACCAGGTAATACATTTTTATCTTTATCTCTTATAGGAACAATAAAAGCATTTACACCATAGTCCTTATCATCAATAATGAGTTTAGCGAATACGGTAACCATTTCACCATGTAGGGCCGTGTTTCCTATATATTCCTTACGGGCAAATGGTGTGGGGGTGTGTATAGTAAAACTTCTGTCCTTATGATTATAGGTTGCAGTAGTTTCAAGTCCTTTAACGTTAGATCCGTGATGGGTTTCTGTCATGGCAAAACCTCCGGGTATATCTAAAGTACCAATATTATTAAGGTATTTCTCAAAATGCTTTTCGGTTCCCAGGAACATAACACTCATTCCCCATAATCCAAACTGGACTCCAAATTTAATTACAAGGCTAAGGTCATGATAGCTAATAGTTTCCATTATGGTAAAGTATCCTTCAATATCACCGGCACCTCCATACTGTTTAGGATACGCATGACTTCCAAAACCTTCTTTTGCCAGTATTTTACACCATTCAAGTACTTTTTCTCTATATACAGTTATATCGGTTGAAGTTTCGAAAGAAAATTCAGGTTGGCTTATTACCTTTTTAACCCTGTTTATTATCGCTGACTGATTACCGTCAAGAAGTGCAGTCATTTTTTCTTTACTGAAGCTCTCAACCGTTTTAAGCTTATTGGTAATAGTATTGTGAGTTTCACATAGGGAAGAGATAGCCTCATTACTTATAATACCTAATTGCACTTCAAGTTTTAAGAGTTGTGGTTCAATTACCTTAATATCTTCTCTACTGTAAGTAGTTCTGTCGGCATTTGCAATAAAAAAGCCTAATTCTGTAAGGTTTCCAGGTTTATGGTTATTGAGTGCTTTATTAATAAGGTCTTTCCAAAAGAAAAGTTCAGATCGTCCCGGCGGATTATTTAAATCAATTTTTGATTTTAGGAAATCCTTTTCGGCTTTAGAGAAATTATCCTGATTATTTATAAAATCATTCAGAGCTGTATATTCCTCTTTTGTTAATATATCATCCTGCCAGGCTAAATAAATAACAGGGAGTAATATGGTGAGTTTAGGGTCGTTAAGAAATGTAATATTCATTTTAATTGGATTAGAATATTAAAAATAGGCAATTCCTTACTTTTTACTTTTAAAATAGTGTTAATTGTAAACTCAACAAACAGATTAAAACTCATTATTTAACTCATTAAAAACAAAGGGATTATGTTAAAGTTTTTTTATAACATTTTGTGAATGACGCTATTAAAGTTAAAGTTTGCCAATTGGCAATTATTTAATGCTGAATTACATAATAATTAGAAAATAAGTTAATAACTTAGGAGTACATAAAACAAACAATAAAAGAGTAATCATCTATTAAATTAAATTGCCATGGAACGCATAATTATGACACAGTCGGGAGGTGTTGGAGCCATGAGAACCGTTTCTTATGAAGAGGCTGCCGCACAACAGGAAAAAGAAGCACAGGTAAATGAAGTTCTGTCTTGTAATCTGCTACTTAAAAACCTTATTAAAACGAATTTGAGACTTTTAAAAATTAATGATATAACAGCTATTTTACTTTTCTAAAAAATGTTGCTATGGGAAATGAAGAGAGAAAACATAATGAGAATGACAAACCTCACGAAAACAAACAAAACGAATCTGATAGTATAGGAAATCCTAATAAGTACCTTGCTATGGAACAGCCGGGAGTTTCTTACACCAAAGAAAATGGTGAGACTGATTCTGACAATATTAATCCTGACGATTTTAACGGTAGGGATGAATGGGATGAAGAAGGAGGGAACAGTATATATTCAGAGGCTTTTAATCAGGATGATTCCGTTTTAAGTGATAATATCGATTTGGATGAAGATCAAAATAAGTCAGTTTCCAGTGATGATGACGATTTTGAAGAATCTAACGAACGATATACTAATTAAGAATCCAAGTAATCCTTTTATATCAATCCCCTATATTGTAATAATATTGGGGATTTTTTCATAATAAACTAAACCAATTAATGACAGGGAATTCTAAAATAGCAATTTATGGTGCCTTGGCTGCAAACCTTGCCATTGCAGTTGTAAAATTTATAGCAGCTTCCTTTACTGGAAGTTCGGCTATGGTTTCTGAAGGTATACATAGTACGGTAGACAGCGGTAATTCATTATTATTACTTTTAGGAATAAAGCGAAGTCAGAAACCGGCAGATAAAACACATCCTTTTGGGCATGGTAAGGAAATTTATTTTTGGACACTAATCGTTGCTATATTAGTTTTTTCACTTGGTGGTGGTATGTCTATTTATGAAGGGATAACCCATTTACAACACCCTGTAGAGTTAAAAGATCCTTTTTGGAATTATATTGTATTGTTTGCTTCAATAGGTTTTGAAGGAACTTCTTTAATTTATGCTATCAGGCAATTTAATAAGAATAGCGGAAAAAGAGGCTTTTGGAAAGAACTAAGCCTTAGTAAAGACCCAGGGCTGTTTGCTGTGATATATGAAGAAAGCGCTGCTATTACCGGACTAGTAATAGCACTGCTTGGAGTTTTTTTAGGACATTATTACAACAATCCGTTTTTTGATGCACTTGCATCTATGCTTATTGGTGCTGTACTTATTATTGTAGCAATTATTATGGTAAGGGAAAGTAAAGGGCTACTAGTAGGGGAGAGTGCTAACAGTACCATTGTAAAAGGTATATATGATTTGGTTAGTAATGATAAAAGGGTAAAAACATTATATTTTCCTTTAACGATGCATCTTGCTCCCTATGAAATTTTATTGGCTCTTGATGTGGAATTTCAAAGTGATATGACGGTAGACAATCTATTTATTACTATAAAAGAGCTTGAAGACGAAATAAAGGAAAAATTTCCTACAGTCAAGAAAATATATATAGAAGCCAAGAACTTTGGTGGACAGGATCGTCCATGGATAATTGATACTATGGATTAAAAATTAAAATATAAATCATCCTTTTTCACATACACTTCACCAGCTCCGTTCTCCAAATTACTTTTATATTTTTACCTAAAATGCAATTTATTTATATACGAAGAATTATAATATTATAAGTGGTAAAGCTAACCTTTTAAGTTATAATATTATAGGAAAAACCTTTAGCATCATAACTGCTAAAAGTCAACATATACGTATCTTTGTAGTATATTATTAACATACTCAATACATTTAATTTTATCAAAAACCTTTTCGGTCAAATATTGTTTTTTGCATACGTTAAAACAGTATAAATTATAAACTTGTTTAAGTAAAAACTTACCACAATGAGATTCCACACAAGAAAATGGGTGAAACCCGAAGACTTAAATCCAAACGGAACTTTATTTGGAGGAAAGCTATTGGCTTGGATTGACGAAGAAGCCGCTTTATATTCTATAGTACAGCTTGAAAATCAGCGTGTAGTAACCAAACATATGTCTGAAATCAATTTTATGAGTTCTGCCAAACAGGGAGATATTGTAGAGATTGGTATTGATGTAGTACGGTTTGGCAATTCATCAATAGTACTAAAATGTGAGGTGCGTAATAAAATGACTCATGAAAAGATTATTACGGTAGATAATATTACTATGGTTAACCTTGATAGTTTTGGGAGACCAAGCCCGCATGGTAAAACTAAAATAGAATATGTAAAAGACAGGATAGCGAATCGTTAATGTTCGCCATCTGTCTCTACAAATACAGTATTATTATTTGACGGAAGTTCAAATATTTCCAAATCAAAGTACTTTACGGCTGCAATAACGTGGTCAAATATATCGGCCATGATATATTCATAATTCACCCAACGTTTATCTGTAGTAAAGGCATAAATTTCAATAGGTATACCTTTTTCTGTAGGTTGTAAATGCCTACACATCATAGTCATATCTTTATTGATAGCCGGATGGCTTTCAATATACTGATTGATATATTTTCTAAATAAGCCCAGATTAGTCATATTACGACCATTTATCTGTATGCTCTTATCAACAGAATTCTGACTGTTAAACTTATCAATATCAGCCTGACGGTGATCTATATAAGATTTTATAAGCTGAATCTTTTTAAACTCTTCAATCTCGTCACCGGAAACAAATCTAACTGAGTTCGTTTTTATAAGAATATTTCTTTTTATCCTTCTACCTCCTGAAGTTACCATTCCTCTCCAGTTCTTAAATGAATCAGATATCAGGCTGTAAGTAGGTAGAGTAGTGGTAGTGTTATCAAAGTTTCTAACCTTAACCGTGGCAAGGTTAATTTCAATCACATCACCGTCAGCTCCATACTTATCTATAGTAATCCAGTCACCAATACGAACCATATCGTTCACACTAACCTGTATACTGGCAACAAACCCAAGTATAGTATCTCTGAATATCAATAATATAATTGCAGAAATAGCTCCTAAAGCACCTAGAAGAGTCTCTACTTTAAGACCAAACAGGGTAAGTATAATTGAAATACTGGCAAATAGCCATAATATAATCATTAATACCTGTATATAGCTGTCAATTGGTTTATCGCTATAAGCAGGCTTGGTTTTAAGGTAATCTTTTAATGAATGTAATACACTACGTATAATCCATAGGAAAAGGAAAATTATAAATATGCTCATTCCTTTTTCAAAAAACTTCTCCCAGTAGGCAAAACTCTTTAATACAATTGGAATAGTTACATAAACAAAATAAGTAGGCACTAAATGAGCAACATACTTTGTAGCTTTATTTTCTACTAAAATATCATCAAAGGCAGTTTTAGTACGCTTTGCAAAAACGGTAAAAGCAGCCACAAGTATTCTTTTAGATATAAAATCAAGAATAAGTGCTACTACTATTATAACAATAATATTAACTACCAGATTGGCATAAGTAGCCGATGTACGGCTAAAATCTAAATCCCTGAATAATTTGTATGCCCAGTTAAATACTTCCATTTATGAATTAGCAGATTCTTTAAAATATTTGTTTTCAATGTAAAAGGTACCAAAAGGTATGACAGAAGCCAAACATATTATAACAAATTTCTTTGTAGGCCATTTGTGCTCGCTGTTAAGCATAATAGCAAGAACTATATAAGCAATAAAAAGAAAACCATGTATAGGCCCCATTATTTTTACAATCTGTTCCATTTCCATTGTATACTTTAAAGGTACACCAATAAATAAAAGAGCTAAAAAAGAAACACCCTCAAGGGTAGCTATAATTTTAAAGAATTTGATCATAATGCTTAATTTTCGGCAAAGGTAGTAATTAAGAATTATTCTAAAAAACTGTAAAAGTTAATTGTGTAGTATAAATAAAAAAGCTGTTTGTTTCCAAACAGCCCTAATTATATAACCGATGTAAATTATTAAAATTCCTGTAATGCTTTGTTGTATTCTCTTAAGTCAAGCATGTTGTTTTTATTGCCTAAATCAGTAAATAAGGAAATAAGGTATTCTAAGCTTTCCATATTGTTTTCTGTACTCACGGTGTTACCATCTGTAATAAGTTCTGTTTCTTCATCTACAGGCTCATCGTCAGGTATTGGTATTAAAAACGCACCGTTTGCTTCAAGGTGTTCATACGTTAAACGTATTGCCTTTACTAATACAGGTACTTGCTCTTCAAGCGCATATTCACGCAGTTTTTTCAGGTCGGTTATTAGCGTCTCAGCAACAAAACCGTTTTTAAACAAATCAACCTGAATTTTCTTGATCAGTTTTTGTGCACTCGGATTCTCCACAGCTTAAAGTGATTTAGTTTTGAACTTGTTTAAGGATTGCAAAAATACTATTTTATCTAATTTTTCCATATCTTTTTTTTAAATAATTGCCAAAAGCCTTATTAAACCTTATTTTTGAGCGATATAAAACTACATATGAGTAAACGCGACCTTAAAAAATACCTCTCTCAACTTACTAAAAATCAGCTTGAAGAACAGTTTTTAGAAATTTACGATAAGTTTAGTGATGTTAAAACCTACTATGATTTTGTTTTTAACCCTAAGGAAGATAAGCTGGAGCAGGAGGCTAAATTGAAGATTTCTAACGAATATTTTCCTGTAAAAGGGAAAAAATCAAAAATGAGAAGATCGGTTGCTCAAAAATACATTAAGCATTTTATTACACTGGGTGCCAACCCTTTTATGGTAGCCGATGTTATGTTGTTTAATATTGAAATAGCCCAAAGCTATTCGGCAGAGAAGTTTGTAAAACAGGTTACATTTTATAAAAGTATGCTTAATTCCTATAAACAGGCTGCTGATTATATTGTAGCTAACGGAATGGCTCCCGACTTTAAAACCCGTCTAAAAAGCATACATGACGAAGCTTTTGAACAGAAATGGGAAAACCGAAAGGAATTTGAACGCATTTACGATAATTTTGAATAATTACGTAAACAGGTTGGTTTGTACATCTGCTAAATGATATCCTTCCTTAAGTTTTCCTACTCTAAATAGATTAACTTTTTCATGCGCCAGGCGTGTAGGTTCTGGGATGCGATGCTTTATAGTACACTGTTTCATTATTCTTAACGAGTCTTCTACAGATACTTTATGCCCCGGAGCGATATAAACAGGCTTTACATTTGTTTTAGTGCGTAGTGCATAACCTAATAATTCGTTTCCGCTGTAAATGGGACTGGCACTAAATTTCTCATCTGCTAATGCATCATAGCTTCCATAAAGCATACTTTTAGCACAACCTATAGTTTGAATATCTTGCAAAACACCAAAATGAGAAGCGATACCCATACGTCTTGGATGAGTAATTCCCTGTCCGTCCAAAACCAGTGTATCAGGTTTTACAGGTATCTGTTTCCATGCTTCTATTAATGTCGGCACCTCCCTAAAACCTAAATATTGTGGCACATAGGGAAATTTTGTTTTGAACTCAATTAACGAATAGGATTGTAAAACCATTTGCGGATAACTTAGTATAACTATACCTGCGTAAACAGTATCACTATCTTTATTATGTGAAATGTCGCCACCTGCTATAGTAGTAATATTTTTATCGTATGTTTGCAAAATCAACTTTTGCCTTAGTTCATTTTGAACAGCAGTAGCATCTGTAATCGAAATGGCATTATAATTTAGCATATCACACCTTTAAAGAAGAACTTCTAAAATACAAATTAAAATTCCCCGTTTAATAGTGTATATTGCTAATGTTTCCTTAAATTAAGGGATTGCAAAAGTTTAAGATTTTTTAAACACAAAATAAGGCTCCAACCACCTTATTTTTGGTATTTATCGAACTGTATGGAAAGAGAAGTTAAGGAAGTAGACAGGAAAGAGCTGTACCAATATCAGAAAAACGATATAGACACGATTTTCGAAAAGTTTGAAGGCAAGCCTGACAACTATCATCTGTTGTACCAGTTACCTACAGGTGGAGGGAAAACTGTCATCTTTTCTGAGATAGCCCGCAGATACTTAGAACAATATAACCGTAAGGTGTTAGTACTTACGCACAGAATAGAACTTAGTAAACAAACCTCAAAAATGCTTAAAAGCTTTGGGGTTAAAAACACTGTTATAGACAGTAGCGTAAAAGAGCTGCCATATGACAATGAATACTCGTGCTATGTAGCCATGGTAGAAACCTTAAACAACAGGCTTAAGGATAAAAAATTCCGCATGGATGACGTAGGGCTTGTAATTGTCGATGAGGCGCACTATAACTCGTTTAGAAAACTGTTCTCATTTTTCAAAAAATCATTGTTTTTGGGAGTAACAGCTACTCCGCTAAGTTCAAACATCGATTTACCGATGTATGAAACCTATAGCGAATTAATAACGGGAGAACCTATTCAGTCACTTATTGATAAAGGTTATCTGGCTAAGGCAGCTATGTATGATTATGATGTAGAACTTACATCGTTAAAGCTTGGTATTAATGGTGATTATACGGTAGCGTCGTCTGACGAGCTGTATTCGCGTGCCGTTATGCAGGATTTACTGCTACAGGCTTATGATTACCGTTCAAAAGGTAAAAAAACCCTGATATTTAACAACGGTATCTATACATCACTATATGTATATGAAACCTTTAAAGCTGCCGGATTACCTATTAAACATCTTGATAACAGAACGCCCGAAATGGAGCGTAAAAAGATATTAAGCTGGTTTAAAAATACTCCTGACGCTATATTAACGTCGGTTTCCATCTTAACAACCGGTTTTGATGAGCCTACGGTAGAAACTATTATCCTTAACAGGGCGACACGTTCGCTAACACTGTATTTCCAGATGATAGGCCGTGGTTCACGTAAACTGCCGGGGAAAGATACATTTACTGTAATTGATTTAGGTAATAATGCGCAGCGATTCGGTTTATGGAGTGATCCTGTAGACTGGCATTACATTTTTAAAAATCCCGAATTATTCCTGGATAGTATTCGTACCGATGCTGAAATAGAAAGCCTTCACGTTTATACTATGCCTGAGGAAATAAGAAATAAATTCCCTAACTCTGACGATGTAGAATTTGATGTTGAGGACGAATTTAAAGTTGCAGCCGAGTTAAAGATGAAGCCTAAATCGGTTATCGATAAGTCTATTATGCAACACGCACAAATGTGTGTTGAAAATAGTGAGACTATACCCGAAGCCCGTAAACTGGCAAAATTACTGGAGCCGGATATTGAATATAGGGTAAAACAGTACTCTAACCTGCTTACAAGAACTACAAAAAATTACCGTGAATGGCTGATGGAGGATTACAGAACCCGACTAGGTACCAGCATAGGTAAGCTGTTTAGAAAATATGCTATGGAAGAAGATTAAAATAACGATAGCTGTCCTCCTGAAGAAGGTTTGTCTTTTTTAGGAGGCTGTGCTTCTCCAAAAATAGTTCTTCCTCCATATTTATACGATTCATCCCTTTCTCTTTGTACTAAAGCATCAAAATTTTCATTTGGGCTAAATCCTTTTTCGGCTTCCCATGATATTTCAGAAAGTTTCCTGATAGCATGCATTTTATCGCTATTACCAATTTTTGCTTTTTGAATAGCTGTCTGTAGGGTATTAATTGTTTCATCAAAAGTATTTACGGGTACAGGAAACGGATGCCCATCTTTACCACCATGAGCAAAAGAAAAACGTGCCGGATCTTCAAATCGGGTAGGAGTACCATAAATTACTTCACTTACCAATGCCAACGACTGTAATGAACGTGGCCCCATTCCTTTAAGCATTAACAGGCTTTCAAAATCTTCAGGCTTATTTTCATGAGCTACCCAAAGCATTGCTCCTAAACGTTTCATGTTTACATCTTTCATACGCACATCATGGTGACTAGGCATTACAAGATGGTTTATTTCCTTCAATATCCTTTCCGGATTCTCATTTGCTATAACCAATGATTTTTCCCTAGCCGAAACTGCATTATGGGCTGTAAGGTTTAAAATTTCACCTTTATTCTTACCATATATAAACGTATGGGGTTCATCAATAAACGATTGTAAATCTTTTGAATGCCAATGATATCTGCGTGCCATAGCATTACTGTCATTCATTCCCTGCTGTATAACACACCAATCTCCTTTATCGGTCACTATAAAGTTATGCTGATAAAGCTGATACCCATCCTGTATAGCAGTATTATCCACCTTAGCAGTAAGCTTACTGAAGTTAGCCAGTTGAACACCGTCCAGTCCGGTTTTATAACCTACAGCAAGTAATTCTTCCGGAGTTTTAGTGGAATGTTTACCCTTGCCGCCACAAATGTAAATACCCAACTCTTTAGCATGCGGATTTACCGAACGCTTTAAAGCGCCCAATACAGAAGTGGTAATGCCTGATGAATGCCAATCCATCCCCATAACAGCACCAAAGCTTTGAAACCAAAACGGATTGGATAATTTACTTATAGCCTCGGCTGCAGAAAATTCCATCACAATAGTCTCCATAATGGAAAGTCCCAGTTTTGACATCCTTTCGGAAAGCCAAAGAGGTACATGTCCGTTATGTAATGGTAAATCTGCTGATCCGGAGTGTTTCATGCTATGAATTATGAATATGTAAAAATACAAAACAGCCGTGCTTAAAAATGTTAAACACGGCTGTTTGTTTTAAAGTTATATTGTTTTTACACTAAACAATTAATTTGAGCATATTGTAGTAGCATTATGGTTTTTGCATCTTTTATTTCACCATTCTTAATCATATTAATGGCTTGTGTAAACGGCATTTCAAGCACTTCAATATTTTCGTGTTCACTTTCAACACCACCGCCTTCACTGATTTTCATATCTTCTGAATACGAACCTGTAAAAAAGTGTATTATTTCGGTTACTGAACCCGGAGACATATATACCTCCATTATCTTTTTAACCTCGGTAATCCTGTAACCCGTTTCTTCCTGCGTTTCACGTTTAATACATTCTTCCGGATCATTCTCGTCTAAAAGCCCTGCGCAGGCTTCAATCATCATCCCGTCCGCATTACCGTTAAACCATGTAGGTATACGTAACTGACGCGTAAGTATAACCGTACCTTTTTCCTTATTATAAAGAATTATTACAGCTCCGTTACCACGATTATATACTTCGCGCTCCTGTTGCTGCCAACTGCCGTCCTGCAGCTTAAAATCGTATTTTACTTTACGTAATACTCCCCAGTTATCTGATAAAAGTTCAGAGGATATTACTTTTACTTTTTTTTCTTCCATATACCTAAAAATAAATTCCCCTCACTAGGAGGGGAGAATCCATTTCAAATATACTGATAAAATTTAGTACTTTCCGCTTAATAAGGCGCCACCCATAGGTACTTTGGTATCTAATCCCAATTTTTTAAGCATCTCGTATGTAGTGCATACTGCTGCTGATGTTACTGGGATTCCGCTTTCTTTCTCAATAGCATCAATAGCCTCAAGAGAAGGCATTTGCACACAGGCAGATGCTACAATAACATCTACACCTTCAAGATTAAGTCTTTTATAGATGTCTAAAAGATTCTTAGGGTTTTGCGCAGCAACCTCAAGGTTATCCGGTATTTCAAGAGCTATATAATCAACCACTTCAAATCCCTGGTGTTCAATATAATCAACAACCATTTCGGTAAGTGGTTTCATGTAAGGAGTAATAACTGCTACTTTTTTAGCACCTAATACTTTTAATCCGTTTATTAATGCTCCGGCACTTGTAACAACAGGGGCAGGGGCATCGTTTTTAACGGTTTCCTCATGTAAGTTGGTTTCCGAAACACAATGGTAACCACGCCCCATGCTCATAATAGCAACAAGGCAGGCATATCCCATAACATCTACACGTGCATCAGATAGCTCCTGAGCACATTTTAGGCTCTGGGCATCCATTGCTTCCAGTTCTTCTTTTGTTACTTTTTTCATTCTCATTCTGCTGGAATGGAATGTAAAACGTTCTGGCGCTATAGTTTCACGGGAACGTAACAGGGCAGGTATTTCCGTTTCCATGGTTACGTTTGAACTTGGGACTATCTGACCTATTCTATATACTTTATTATTCATTATTTAAAGTTATACTTTAAGTTTAACTATAAGCTTTCAGAATCTACAATGGTATTCTTAAGCGTACCAATTCCCTCAACTGTTGCTTCTACAACATCACCCGGCCACATAAACTCCTGCGGAGTTCTTCCTGCACCAACACCTGCTGGTGTACCCGTAGCGATTATGTCACCGGTTTCAAGGGTAAACACCGTACTCAAATCATGAATCAGATCGTTTATATTAAACAACATGAATTTAGTATTTGAGTTTTGTTTTTCAACCCCGTTAAGTTTAAGGGATAAATTAAGGTTATGCGGATCCTTTATCTCGTCCTTAGTTACCAGTACAGGCCCCATAGGAGCAAAGGTATCCTGACCTTTAGATACAATCCATTGTCCTGCACGACGACAGTCTCTTGCACTAATATCGTTGATAATAGTATAGCCATAAACACAGTCAAGAGCATTCTCTTTAGCTATATTTTTCCCTCCTTTACCTAAAATTACGGCAAGTTCCACTTCATAATCCAGTTGTTGAGTTACTTTTTGGTTGTGAATAATATCTGTTTCAGGTCCGGTTACGGCTGTCGTAGGCTTAGTAAATATAACAGGTTGTTGCGGAAGATCTTTAGAAGTGTCCAATGAACGAGCTGATTCGGCAACGTGTTCCGTATAGTTAAGCCCTATACCAAAAATATTTTTTCTTGGTCTTGGAATAGGCGCAAGTAGGGTAGCATTTCCTAATGGTATAGAACACTCTTCCAGTTCCTCTTTAGTAGCAGTATTTAATAACTGAACAGCCTGTTTTATTCCGCTTTCACCTAAATCAATAAAATCAAGCATATTGTTAGGAAGCGGACTCTGTTTTAAATGCCCCAGTTTTTCGGCATCAACTATCATATTATCTTCAATAAATCCAAGGCTTGAGGCCGTGTGGTTTATTCTGTAAGTAACTAATTTCATTATTGTTTGTTTGTAATATTATTATTCAATTTTCTGGAATCCGTCAGGATGTGCTTTTTCCTGATATAACCCCAGTGATTCTATCACAGGTAAATCATTAAACGAGAACAGGCATGCATCTTCTGTTTCCGAAAGGTTTACATGCTCGTGATATACCCACGAAGGTACGCAGAAAATATCTCTTTCTTTCCAGTCATAACGCTTTCCGCCTATAACAGAGTAACCTTTTCCTTTAGCACACTGGTATACAAATGACCCTGTGTGTTTATGGGCTTTAGTATGCTCACCAGGGCGTAACATTTGTATAGAAGCTCCCATAGTCTGCATTACGTGTCCTCCGGTTACAGGGTTGCTATAATGCATCAGTACACCATCATAAGGTGAACCCTCATTAACTGTTGCAGCTTCCTGTAGCGCAGGGTATACCTGTTTCCATGAATATTTAAAAATTGGAGAGTAAGGCTTATTCCATTCCTGATCGGCTGGTACAAGTCCTGCACCTCCATAAGTTAGCGGAGAGAAGTTAACCGGTTTTTCAAGAGGTTGTTTCCCATCAAGAACTGCATAGTCGTTAGCTTCCAGTGCATTTACAAGCGGAATATCAAGTCCGTCCTGCCAAATACAGGTTTTTCCGCCTTCTTCCACACCGTGCTCATGCCACGTACTGTTTGGGGTGATAACAAAATCGTTAACTTCCAGCATTATCTTATTACCATCTACAACTGTATAACCACCTTCACCTTCCATAATAAAACGAAGGGCAGAGGCCTTATGGCGGTGAGCAGAGGTACTTTCTCCCGGTCTTGTTACCTGAATACCGGTATAAAGCCAACCTACAGCAGCACTTACATCCCTGCGTTTATCGTTTACAAGGTAAACAACACGTCTTCCGGCCTGTTCGGGAGTTACGAGTTCTGATGATTTTAAAACCAATTCTCTTAAATCCTCATAACGCCATAACATAGGTACCGACGAAGGTTTTGGTTCCCATGGCTCAATATCGTTTGCTACGGTCCATAAAGCACCGGCGCCAAGTTTGTTCAGTTCGGCATAGTAGGCTTCTAATTCCGGAGTGTCCTGTACTCTTGCACGGCCCAGTACACTGTCATCGTATTTTGTATCCATACTAATATAGTTTTTAAGTTGAATGTTTATTCTTCAAGATTATCGGTAAAAGTTATATTCTTTTTAGGAGCAGTATTTACCTTTAAATCAAATATATCAAAGCGGTTATAGTGCCCTAATATATCATGCATTTGTTTTGGCTGAATACATTTCGACAAGTCGATATCAGCATAAACAATACCTTCATCATCAATAAGCGGCTCTCCAATTACAGCACCATTAGGTCCTATAATACCCGAGAATGCACTGTTTTTCCTTGTTAGGAGTTCTTCCACGTTAGGGACATCCTCTTTCATAACATCCATTATTTCCTGAGTAATAGTAGAGCAGGATACAATTGTAAACAGCTTACCTTCAAATGAGTGTGCTGCAGCCCTGATTTTAATAGCTTCTGCCATATTATAGTCGGGCGGGGCAACAGGAAGCGAAATATAATTAGCTATATGTATAAGTTCTCCCTGAGTAAGTAGCGTAAAACGTGCTAATGTATTGGTGTTTTCTCCACAGGCAAGCGTACCTATAGGTCCAATTTCTGTATTGTACACTTTAAGGGACGAACCGTCTCCGCCAGTCCAGGTAAGCTTTTCAGCCCAGGTAGGCACCAGTTTCCTGTGCTTACCTACAAGATTACCTTTGTTATCTATTATAAGATTGGTATTATATAATTCACCAAGGCTTTGCCCGCGCTCATTTACACCAATAACTACGTGGCAATTATGTTCTTTTGCGGCTTCACAAATTCTGGCTACTTCAGGTCCGGGTACAGCTATAGAGTTTTTATATAAAACTTCATACCATTTGCTACCCTGTACAGGAGTCATTATCCAGTTCCAGTAGGGGTAGCCGGCAACAAATACTTCAGGAAAAGCAACTAGTGACGCTCCGTTACCCGATGCTTCCGCAATAATAGAGCAAGCCTTATCTACCGTAGCTTCCACATTAAGAAACACGGGAGCAGCCTGTACGGCAGCAGCTTTAAATTTTGGTAATTCTAACATTATATTTCGAATTATTAATTCTCTGATTTATATCTCTCCAATACAGTTCGCATAGCATCTGTAAACGGACTCGCTTTTATATCACCTCTGTCATTCAGGAAATCAACTTTTACAAGTGTAACCTCGCCTTCAAGGCAGGTAGAACCATCTTCATGTTCAAACTTAAATCCGCATACCATAGATGACCCGCCAATGTTTTTTAGCCAAAGGTATTTGGTAAGCTCATCGCCAAGGCGGGCAGCTTTTTTAAACTGTATTTTTAAATCAACAGTAGGGATACCTCCTGTTTTATGTATGTTTTTAAACGGAAGCTCTAATGCTTCTTCATAAAAATCTTCCACAAGACAGTTTAGCATTTCCAGAAAACGCGGGTAAAAAACGATACCTGCATAATCGACATGCTGAAAACGTACTTTCTCTTTCTTTATAAATGCTTTTTCCATTTAAGCCTGAACTGTATTTTTTAATTTAAATCGCTGTATTTTACCTGTTTCTGTTTTAGGTAATACATCGACATACTTTATTTCTCTCGGGTATTTATAAGGAGCTGCAACTTCTTTAAACCAATCCTGGATGGCTTTGGTAAGTTCATTACAGGCTTTATTTTTATCTTTTAGAACAAGGTAGGCACAAACTAGCATACCTCTGTTTTCATCAGGTAATCCTACTACAGCACATTCGGCAACATCGTTGTGTGTAATAAGTACGTTTTCAACCTCAATAGCCGAAATGTTATATCCGGATGAAATAATCATATCATCACCACGAGCCACAAACCAAAAATAACCGTCGTTATCCTTTTTAAAGATGTCTCCTGTAATATTCCAGCCGTTTTGGACATACTGTTGTTGTTTTTCAGGATTATTAAGATACTTACATCCGGTTATACCCCGTACAGCAAGCCTTCCCGGAGTTCCGTTAGGCTGTTCATTTCCGTCTTCATCAACAATCATGGCTTCATAACCCCTAATAGGTAGTCCTGTAGCACCAACACGCATGTTTTCTTCATTAGATGAAATAAAGATATGAAGTATTTCTGTAGAACCTATACCATCTATGATTTTCAGTCCGGTAGCATTATACCAATCTTCCCATACCTTAGCGGGAAGGGTTTCTCCGGCTGAAACACATTTTCTAAGCGATGAAATATCATATTCGTTCGCTTTTTGTGTAAGTATTCTCCAAGCAGTAGGAGCAGTGAAACATATTGTTACCTTGTAATCTTGAATAGCCTGTAAAAGCAAGTCAGGTGATGGTTTCTCTATTAAAAATGTAGATGCAGCAAAGTAAAAAGGGAATAACACCAAACCACCCAAACCAAAGGTAAACCCTAATGGCGGACTACCTGTAAAAACATCATTTGAAGTAGGCTGTAAGGAATATTTAGGGAATGCCTCACATATTAATAATATATCTTTATGGTAATGTGAAGTCATTTTTGGCCTTCCGGTAGTGCCCGACGTAAAGCCTATAATAGAAAGTGAATCTGATTTTGATTTGTAATTACTGAACTCTTTTGGTTTTTGAGCCATTAGCGTTTCCAGCTTAGAAATTCCTTTTCCCGAACCGTCAAAAGTAATAACCTGTTTCAAAAACGGACTCTTAACTGCCATTATTTCGTCTTCAAGGCGGTAATCGCAAAAAGCATGTGAAATCTCGGCGCTTTCAACCATTACACTAAGTTCCTTTTCACGAAGTAGGGGCATAGTTGCTACAACAATACCACCCGCTTTGAGTATAGCAAACCAACAGGCTACATACATAGGATTATTTGCCGACCTGATAAGCACCCTATTACCGGGAACCAGTCCCATGTTTTCAACTAAAACATGAGCTATTTGGTTAGACTTTTCATATAGGTCTTTGTAAGTCCATTGCATATCAAAAGTCCTGACTGCTATTTTATCGCCATTACCTTCGGTAATATGTCTGTCAAGCAGTCTTTCTACACAATTCAAATCTTCAGGAAACTCAAAATCAGGATGTCCTGTAAAGCATTGTGCCTGTAGTTTGACAACAGGTAAATGGTCGTGTGCAAAATTATCTTCGTAATGTTTCATTGTTGTAATGCTTAATTACTTTTTATGCGTTAATGGTTTTAATGCCTTTTTCATACCCTCCAGCATTTTGCGCTCTCCTCCACGGTATGGATATAAGTGTGATGTTGCAAAAGAGTAGGGCTTAGGTATGTCTAAATCTTCAAGATTATCAGCCTTATGCTGTTCATACGCCTGTGCATTCCTAACAAATGACGGATCTAACAACAATGTTTTTCCTAGAGCTACTAAATCAGCACGTCCGTTTAGAAGTATAGTATTGATCTGGTCTATATCCTGAATGTATCCGGCTGTAATAGTCGGCACATGTACTGTATTTCTAACCATGTCAGAGAATGGTGTTTGCCACATTCTGCCTACAATAGGCTTTTGATTAGCAACCGTTAATCCTGTAGATACGTTTATTATATCGGCTCCTGCATCTTTAAATGCCTTTGAAATAGTCACTACATCAGCTTCTGTTATACCATTTTCAGTCCAGTCACAGGCCGAAATACGTACACTCATAGGTTTGTCACTGTTAAAAGCAGCTCTCATTTCCTTGAATACCCTTACTGGGAATTTAAGTCTATTTTCTATACTACCGCCAAAATCATCTGTACGCGTATTTGTTAAAGGAGAAAGGAATGAAGCCAACAGGAAACCATGATGCGCCTGTAGCTCAATCATATCAAACCCTGCCTTATCGGCATTTTGGGCTGCCGTAACAAACTCTGAAGTTATGATATCCATATCTTCCTGAGTCATTTCTACAGGTACAGCCATTTTATCGTTAAACGGAATAGGTGAGGCCGACATTAGCCCCCATGCATTATCAAGAGGTTCATTATTACCTTCCCAGGGAAACTTAACAGCTCCTTTTCTTCCTGAATGTCCTATTTGAATTCCAATTTTAGCAGAACTGTTTAAATGAATAAAATCAGTTACTCTTTCCCATGCTCCAACCTGCTCATTATTCCATATACCGGGACAGCCAGGTGTAATTCTACCTGTTGGTGAAATAGCTGTAGCTTCGGTTAAAATTAGACCGATACCACCTACAGCCCTTGAACCATAGTGCATAAGATGCCAGTCGTTTACAATTCCGTCAACAGCAGAATACTGTTCCATTGGGCTCATAACTATCCTGTTTTCCAGTTTTACATTTCTTAATTTATAAGATGTAAAAGCAGGAGATGTTTGCAGGTTTTCGTTTCCTGCATTGGTATTGAATTCTGCCAGTACTTTTTTAGGGAAAGAAGGGTCGCGAAGTGCGAGGTTTTCAAAAGTTACCTTTTTTGCCCTTGTCATTACACTAAAGGCAAATTGCATAAAGTCATGCTGAATGTGCCTGTCCATATTTTGAAACCATTCCAGAGATACATTAGCCGCATGCTGAATCACTTCAACACGATTGCGACGTAACTTTTCGTAGTTATCAAAAACAGCTTTGGTGTCGGTTTTATGTTTTATTACCGAATCGGCAAGTGCTATGGCACATTCCATTGCCAGTTTAGTACCCGACCCAATGGAATAGTGGGCCGTGGCTTTTGAATCCCCCAGTAAAACAATATTACCTGCGCTCCATTTTTTATTGGTTATAACAGGGAACTGCCTCCAGTGTGACCTATTAGTTATTAACGGATGACCGTCTAATTCTTCCTTAAAAATCTCAGATATTTTATTGATGGTATCCTGCTCATCTGTAACGTTAAAACCTGCTTTATTCCAGGTTTCATCAGTAGTCTCAAAAATCCAGGTACTCATTCCTTCTTCATACTGATAGGTATGTGCTACAAAAGTACCATGAGGTGTTTCTCTAAAGAAGTAAGTAAAAGCATTCAGTGGTTTTGTAGACCCCATCCATACAAAGCGATTGCTTTGCAGTTCTATATTAGTACCGAAATCAGAAGCAAACTGCTCACGTATTGCACTGTTAATACCATCGGCAGCCACTATAATATCTGAATCCTTAAACCGGGATATATCATCTACATTGGCTTCAAACTTAAGGTTAACCCCTTCTTCAAGGCATCGTTGCTGCAAAAGCTGTAATAATGTTTTACGGGAACAACCACAAAAACCATTACCGGTAATACGTACTTTTTCACCGTTTCGGGCTACATCAAGTTCGTCCCAGTACGCAAAACGGTTTCGGATTAAATCATACGATTTTGGATCGCGGGTTAGGAATTCACTAAGGGTTTCATCAGAAAACACTACTCCGAAACCAAAGGCATCATCTGCCTTATTACGTTCGTAAACTGTTATATCACAATCGGGGATTGCCTTTTTTATAAGTATCGAAAAATATAAGCCTCCAGGGCCTCCGCCTACAACTGTTATTTTCATTATTGAGGTCTTTTTATTGAGAATATCTCACCCAGTTTTGCATAGTTAGAACCTGCCAGTCGGGCAATAGGTCTGTATGTTTCCGGGTTAATTTTATAATTATCAAGCAATACGCTTTCATCTATATGAAACATCACTATGCGGCCTATCATAATAGTAGCACCGCCATGTTTATGATCTTCAAGTGAGTAATGATGTACCAGTTCACATTCAAAACTTATAGGACTTTCTAACACTCTTGGAGCCTTAACTTTAGAGCAGGGTGCCTGAGTCACTCCGGCATAATCAAACTCATTAACATCAGGAGGTAGTGTTGCCGAACTGTTGTTTACAGCTTCAGCCAAATCTTCAGTAGCCATATTAACCACAAACTGTTTTGTAGTCAACACATTATTTAAAGTATCCTTATTAGAATCTCCGGGTCTTACGGTAGAAAACATAACATGTGGTGGATCTTCACCCACTACATTAAAAAAGGAGAAAGGAGCCAGATTAGGAACACCGTTTTCACTTATTGTGGAAACCCAGCCAATAGGTCTTGGTATTACCGATCCACTTAGTATTTTATAAACTTCGCTTTGGGTTATATTTAAAGGATCAATTATCATTAGAAGTGTAATATTTACTGCAAATAAAAGAAAAAATTATTATCAAATTTTACAGATTTATGTTATAAAAATATGTTTTATAAATAAAAATCTAATATTTATGTTTTATTAGACTAATATTTTACTGATTGACAGCAAATTTATAATTTACATATTTCTTAAAAAAATATATTTAAAATTATATACTACATAAAAATATTGGGTTAAAAATATATTTTTTGCTTTATCAAAAAAATGAAGGAAAATATTTAAAAAGCCATAGGGCAATAACCTTATTATTGTATTTTTGTTAGTGTCGATATGACACTTATTAACCTAAACCGCAAGAAAAATGAGTTACTATCAGATAAAAAGTCTGGAACAATACTTTAAACACTATAATAAATCTATCAGAGAACCACGAAAATTTTGGGATAAAATTGCCGATGAAAACTTTACCTGGTATCAAAAATGGGATAAGGTTGTAGAGTTTGATATGCAGGAGGCGGAAGTTAAATGGTTTCTTAATGCAAAAGTGAACATCACTAAAAACTGTATAGACAGGCATTTAGCTAAAAGAGGAGAGAAAACTGCTATTATATTTGAACCTAATAATCCTGATGAGGAAGCACAACATATAACCTATAATGAGCTTTATGAAAGGGTTACTAAAATGGCTAATGTACTGCGTGATCAGGGCGTAAAAAAAGGGGATAGGGTGTGTATATACCTGCCTATGATTCCTGAGCTGGCTATTACTGTACTTGCCTGTGCACGTATAGGAGCAGTGCACTCTGTTATTTTCGCAGGGTTTTCTGCTTCGGCTGTAACATCAAGAGTACTTGATTTACAGTGTAAACTGGTAGTTACGTCTGATGGTGGTTTTAGAGGTAACAAAACCATAGATTTAAAAGGTATCATTGATGAAGCACTGGAAAAATGCCCTTGTGTAGAAAAAACATTGGTTGTTAAACGTACTAACAGTAAAGTTAACATGAAAGAGGATAGGGATTACTGGTTACAACCATTACTGGACAGTGCTCCATCTAACAATGTTGCCGAAATAATGGATGCAGAAGATCCATTATTTATCCTTTATACATCGGGGTCTACCGGTAAACCCAAAGGTATGATGCATACTACTGCAGGATATATGGTTTATTCGGCTTATACCTTTAAGAATATATTTAATTATGAAGAAAATGATGTGTACTGGTGTACAGCCGATATTGGCTGGATTACCGGCCACTCATATATAGTATACGGTCCTTTACTTAACGGGGCTACAACAGTAATATTTGAAGGGGTACCTTCATATCCTGATTTCGGTCGCTTTTGGGAAATTATAGATAAGCATAAAGTAACACAGTTCTACACTGCGCCAACAGCTATCCGTTCACTGGCAAAAGAAAACTGGGAATGGGTAGATAAATATAACCTGTCATCTCTTAAAATTATAGGTTCTGTAGGAGAGCCTATAAACGAAGAAGCATGGCACTGGTATAATGACCACGTAGGAAAGAAAAAATCTCCTATTGTAGATACCTGGTGGCAAACAGAAACAGGTGGTATTATGATTTCGCCTATACCATTTGTAACTCCCACAAAACCTACATATGCCACATTACCGTTACCGGGAGTACAGCCTGTACTTATGGATGAAAGGCGTAATGAGATTGAAGACAATCAGGTAGTAGGTAGTTTATGTATCAAATTCCCTTGGCCGGGTATGGCAAGAACCATTTGGGGAGATCATCAGCGATTTAAGGAAACTTATTTTACAGCTTTCCCAGGTAAATACTTTACGGGAGATGGTGCACTTCGTGATGAAGTGGGGTATTACCGAATTACAGGTAGGGTAGATGATGTTGTAATCGTATCAGGTCACAACCTTGGTACAGCACCTATTGAAGATGCTATTAACGAACACCCTGCAGTGGCTGAATCAGCTATTGTTGGATTCCCACACGATGTTAAGGGTAATGCGCTTTATGGCTTTATTACTCTTAAAGAATCTGGTGAAGACAGAAACAGGGATAACCTGCGAAAAGAAATTAACGAACATATATCAAGCCACATTGGTCCAATTGCCAAACTGGATAAAATCCAATTCGTTTCAGGTTTACCTAAAACACGTTCGGGTAAGATTATGAGACGTATACTAAGAAAAATTGCCGAAGGTGAATTCACTAACTTCGGCGATACCACCACATTGTTAAACCCTGAAATTGTAGATGAAATAAAAAACGAAAGAATATAGAATAACACAAATCCAACTAAAAAACTAAACAACCACCAACCAAACTAATGAACAAACACTTTTTACTGCTATTGCTGCTTATATCCTTCGCCGGATTTGGGCAGCGATACGAGTTTGATACCTATACAGAGTATCAATTCATTAAAACAGAAAAGGCTGATGCCGAGAAAACTTTTGAATTTTCCAACTCAAAAGATAACAGTTACATACTCTCGGTACTGGATAAAGGCAAACAGGTAACGTTAACGTTTCTACATGCTTCCGGACAAAAAGCCGTTTTGAAAATGGATAAAACCCGTTTTTTTGATGAGGAAGACATTATTGTAAATTGTTCTTCTACAGAGAAACAGGATTTGACATCGGCTAAAAATGCCGTAGTGAGCTTTGATTTTCAAAAGCTTAACGACACTATAATTAAAAAAGATACGCTACAGCATTATGTAATAAAAACTGTAGATAAAAAAGCTGCTACTGAAACAGGAGAGAGGCACTTTATAATTCAAAAAAGTACCGATTTCCATCTGCCTAATGTAACGCCCGGAACGATTCCATATTTTTGCTGGGCATCGGGTAAAGATTTACCAAGCGGTTTATTCAGGCAAACCTATATTGTTAAAGACAGTGAGTCTATCGAAAAAATGGTTCTCGTTAAATACGAAAAGCTGAGAAAGATTCTTGTTTTAGAACGGGGATGCCAATATTAAATTAAAATAATTGATTTGTGTTATTCTTTTTAGCTTAATTTTAAGCTATATATAGAATAGAGTAAAAAAGAGAGAGTAATGAGTATGGATGATTCCACTATAAATAATTTAAGGGAGGCCTTAAAATATTCACCCGATAATATCCCTTTAAAAATACATTTAGCCGAAAGCCTTTTGGCACTTAACCGTTTTGAAGAAGCTGAAAAGGAGTACAAGGAACTTTTAGGGATGCAGGATAATTCGGTAATACGTTTGGGTCTTGCTACTACCTATTATAGGCAAAAACAATATGCTACCTGTAGTGTTATACTTGAAGATTCATTAAAGCTATACCCAGATAATGTTAACCTACTTGTATTATATGCCAAAACGCTTTTAAAAGAAGATATGCCTGCCCAGGCAAGAGAAATCTATAAGCATGTACTGGAACTTGTGCCTGCTTTTAGAGATGAAGAACTTGACGCCGAACTGCGTGCCGGTAATATACAGATTACTGAAGACGATATTGATGAAGAATCTGACTTCCATAAATTTTTAACTAAACCTACCATAAGCTTTAAGGATGTAGGAGGAATGGATAAAATAAAGAAGGAAATTGAACTTAAAATTATCCATCCGCTTAATCATGCCGATTTATATAAGGCTTACGGTAAAAAAACAGGAGGAGGGATTTTATTATATGGTCCCCCCGGATGTGGTAAAACCTATATAGCAAAGGCTACCGCCGGAGAAATTAAGGCTAACTTTATTAGTGTAGGGCTTAATGATATATTAGATATGTGGATTGGCAACAGTGAGAAAAATCTACATGAAATTTTTGAAGTTGCCCGACAAAATAAACCCTGTGTACTGTTTTTTGATGAGATAGATGCTCTTGGAGCCAGTAGGAGTGATATGAAAAACTCGGGCTCAAGACACTTAATTAATCAGTTTTTACAGGAATTAGACGGCATAGAGTCTGATAACGATGGTATACTTGTACTTGGAGCCACAAACGCACCGTGGCACTTAGACCCAGCTTTTAGAAGACCGGGTAGGTTTGACAGGATAATTTTTATTCCGCCTCCAGATGAGGAAGCCAGAGAATCTATTTTTGAAATTAAACTGAATAATAAGCCAAAAGAAAACATTAATTATAAAAAGCTTGCAAAATCAACTCCCGATTATTCGGGGGCAGATATTGAGGCTATTATAGATATATCTATTGAAAGTAAACTGGAGGAGTCTTTTAAAACAGGAATCCCCGAACCTATTAAAGATAAGGATATAAGTAAGGCTATTAAGGTCCATAAAGCCAGTACTAAAGAGTGGTTTGTATCTGCCAGAAACTTTGCTTTATATGCTAATGAATCAGGGCTGTATGATGATGTTTTATCTTACTTAAAAATTAAAAAATGATAACCGACGGTTTAATTCAAAAAGCAGCGCTATTATTACAACAAGGAAGGTATAGTGAAGCAGAAAATATTTTAGGCCAGTTACTTACTCAAAATCCTAACGATATTGATACACTTACCCTGTTAAGTGAAGCGAACTTTCAGCAAAAAAAATATGATAAGGCAGAAGAGTTAGTTAATAATGCTATTGCTTTAAGTCCTCATGAGAGTTCACTTTTTTATCTTAAATCAAGAATTTATCTTTATAAAGATGAATACAAGGAAGCCGAGAAATATGCTAATACTGCGATAAGTTTACTTCCTGAAGATGAGAACAATTATGTTATTCTGTCGAATATATTATTGGCTCAAAAGAAATATCAGGATGCACTTGATGTTGCCGACAGGGCTTTAAGTTTAGCTCCCGATAATGTATTCGCATTAAACATGAGGAGTACCGCTTTACTAAAATTAAATAATAAAGATGAGTCTTTCAGAACTATTGAAGAGGCTTTACACGAAAATCCTAACAACCCGCACACACATGCTAATTATGGATGGGGACTACTGGAAAAAGGAGATAAGAAAAAGGCATTAGAGCATTTTAGTGAAGCTTTAAAAAATGATCCTGATAACAGTTTTGCTCAAGCCGGAATGGTTGAAGCACTTAAAGCAAGGTTTATTTTTTACAGATTGTTTTTAAAGTATTCTTTTTGGATGTCAAACCTTACCTCTAAATATCAATGGGGGGTTATTTTAGGTTTTTATTTTGGGACAAAATTTTTACAAAGGGTAGCGGCAAACAACGAAACATTAAGACCATTCCTTATACCTATAATAGTATTATTGGCATTATTTGCTTTTTCTACCTGGATAATAGGACCTGTAAGTAATTTATTTCTGCGTCTTAATTATTATGGTAAGCATCTCCTTAGTAAGGAGGAAAAAATGTCGTCTTCACTTGTTGGCATCTTTTTAGGAACATCTATATTGAGTGTTATAGGTTATTTTATGAGCAAAGACCAAGCTTTTTTAATACTCGCCATATTTACTTTTACCATGATGATTCCGGTTGGTAAAATATTCAATCAGCCCAGAAATATATTTGTTGGCTACAATATTATAATGTTCTTACTGGGAGGTTATGTTGTATTCCAAACTTTTGTAAATCACATAGTACCCGATAATATAGCTATAATATACTTTTTCGGGTTTCTTGCTTTTCAATTTCTTGGAAACTATTTTTCTATTAATCGTAAAAACTGATTATGAAAGATTTTTTTAAAGAGATGTTTGAATATACTTTTCATTTTAATGAAATGGTAATAAATGCTCTTTTGTCTTCTGAAATCACTTTACCTGAAAAGTCATTAAAACTTATAAATCACACCATTAATGCCCATGAAATTTGGAATCACAGGATAGAGGAGAAGCTCTGTGCAACTAGTGTTTGGGGAATGAGAGATTTAAACGATCTCAAGAGTATAAATAAAAACAATTACAATACTTCAATTGAAATAGTTGAGTCATATGACTTTTCTAAAATACTAAGTTATAAAAACTCAAAAGGAGATAAGTATACTAATACAGTTAAAGATATATTGTTCCATATCGTTAACCACTCAACGTATCACAGGGGACAAATCGCCAGTGATTGTAAAGAGTATGGCATTACTCCATTAGTAACCGATTATATTTTTTATAAAAGATAATTAAATCCCAAGTTTAGATTTAAGTTTTAAAAATACCAGAGCGGTAGTATACGCGTTACCGGATGCTGTTAACCTGTCGCTCTTTTTTATTTTAAGGGCATCACACACTTCATCAAGGCTTACCTGAGTATCCTGTACATGGTGCTGCCACCTTTGAAAAAGAGCATTAGTATCCATAAATGTATTTTTAAGTCGTCCCAGTTCAAGCCTTTTTAACGCCTGATTAATCATTTCTAAATCAAGGTTTATATTATGACTAACAAGTGTGGCATCTTTTATAAAGTTTAGAAATTGAATAATAGCTTCGGCTTCTACAAACTTTTCATCATCATCTTTAATAACATCACTAAATGCTACCGAATGTGAATTGAATTTTTCCTGTTTAATAAAAATCTCGAAAAAATCACCAATCTCAATGGCATTATCATTTATACCAATAGCGCCTATGGAAAGAATAACATCGTCTTTCCAGTTTAGTCCACTGGTTTCCATATCAAAAACCACATAACGTTTATGCACTTCATGATTATCATCCTTCTCAAAATGAGCAAGATAATTTTTCCAGAATTGAGGTAAATTAGTTCCTATCAGCCAGTCTAATGCCATATTATATTAGTTGATATATGTAAGAGAAAAACGGTTTTTTAAAAGATCATGTATTTCATTTATAGGCTGAAAGCAGTTTTTAAGTTTAAGCCTATCAGATTTTGATAAGTCTTTTAGGTTAAGGTATCTTCCGTCAGAATTACTTATTAAACCTTCTTCTGTCCTAAAACGCATTAATACATTAAAAGCATCGGCACAGTTCGTATATAATTCCTCATTTTCGGGTTCCAATTCAGCCAGTTTTTTAAAACGCTGGTATGTACCCGTAAAATCTACAAGGTTATGACTAAGTGCTAATACTCTGGCCGCATCGCCAAGAGGTTCTAAAGCTCTGTTTTTAATATCAAAAGTATCTTTGTGTTCTCCATCATTCTCTATCAAAAACTGCCTGAAAAAGCCTAAAGGTGCCGGATTTTTTAATGCATCAGCCGCAAGATAAGCAAAAAACTTTTTATTCTGTTGTATGCTTTTCTCAATATTATCTGTAATAACCTGTTCTATTTCAGGAGTTCCGTATAAAAAGTCCATATCAAAAAACAATGTACTTAACTGTACAGTTTTCTCTTCGGGAGAGTTTATCCATATATTGTATTGTTTAATCCAGTCAGTTACTGATTTACACCATTTAGGATTATTGGCCATTACATCATCAGGAGACATTTCATAACCTACATTTCTAAGTGTACGTACAACCTTGTCGGCAAGAACAAGAAAATAACTCTTAACCGTTTCATATTCATTAGAATCTATGTCTTCAAAAATAAGCGCATTATCCTGATCTGTTAGTAATAACTGCTCTTTACGTCCCTGACTGCCAATATTTAACCAAACAAAGCGGGCAGGAGCAGGGACTCCCATTTCTTCAATGGCAAGTTCAATAGCTCTTCTGGTAATTGCAATATTTATTTCGGCGACTATATTAGTTATATGAGATACCGGTATGTTTTTATCTATTGAATTCTGTATCAGCTCGGTCATTCTATCACGAACCACTTTCAACTCTTTGACATCAAAAGCACGGCGTGTTTGTTTTAATAACATACCCGGAGTATTTGCCTGTGCCGCAACTACATCATGTTCTGATATAATACCTGTTACCTGAGATTTATCTGTACCGTCTTTTGTAACACATAAATGACCAACATTATACTTAAGCATAAGCATTTGAGCTTCGGCTACAGAAATATTTTCCGGTACAGTAATAACAGGAGCTGTCATAATCTTATCGGCCGTAATTGTAATAGGGAAAAGTCCTGTAGCTATTTTAGAGCGTAAATCTCTATCGGTTACTATACCTATAGGGAGCTGGTCTTTTTGTATAATAACGCTACCTATAGAACTGGTTGACATTGTTTTAGCTATATACATAACTACATCATCTAGGTTAGCTGTAACAGGGTTTTTGGTATATTTTATGGGTTGAAAATACTGTATATCTGTAGTATGTTCTGCAAATATCATGTTTTCAGAAATCAGTTTTCCGCTATGTTCCTTATCATAAGGATTACGTGTATGAGAAGCAAAACTTTGAAGTAAAAATTTTAAAACCTCTTTATTATCTGTAATATAAGGTTCAAATACTGCTATAGGAATAGAACAAATAATTGAATCCTCACGCGCTTTTGCTGTCATTAAATAATGATTTTTAGCAAAAAATGGTCTTAATCCCAGTATATCGCCTTCGTCACATTTATCCACTAAAGTTTCTTCAGCATCAGAGGTTAATGACAAACCCACAGCACCACTCTTAACAACATAAAAGTTTTCATGTGTTTCCTCACCACCCTTAAATAGTATTTGGTTTTTTTCAAGGTAAATTATTTTAGATAGATTAGCTATGCCAAACAACTCCTCAAAAGTCATACTACTGAAAGGGGGGAAGTGCTTTAAAAATTTAGCAACATTCTCAGCAACAGGATTTTTCATAAAAAGGTGATTTAGTAATTAAAAATACTACTTTTTAACATTCGTTGCAAAGAAATTACAATCTTATAAATCAATTGTTTGTTAAAAAAATACGCTAAAAGCTTAAAATAAACTAAAAATAAAATTCATCATTTAATTAATGTTATTAAATTTACAGGATTAACTTTCAAAACTAGTGAACATGAAAATTTCTAAAAAAATTGCAACCGTATTGTTTACTGTATTTTTTACAGTTTTAGCCAGTGCTCAGGATAAAAAACCTTTAAGTCCGGCAGCATCAGCATACGGGAAAATAAACGAGGCTAACATTAATATTATTTACAGCAGCCCATCTGTAAGAGGACGAGAAATTTGGGGCGGACTTGTTCCTTACGGTCAAGTATGGAGAGCAGGTGCAAATGCTCCAACAGTATTTGCTGTTGACAGAGAAATTACTGTTGAAGGAAAAAAACTTCCTGCAGGTAAATATTCTTTTTACATAATTCCTGAAGAAGGAAACTTCACAATTATTTTTGGTAAAGACAGAAGCATGTCTGCTTCAAAATACGATTCTTCACAAGATCAACTTCGTATAACAGTTAAGCCTAAAAAGAAAACAAATTTAACTGAAAGCTTAGAGTACAGCGTTAACAGTAATAATGTGACTTTAACTTGGGAATATCTTGAAATTCCAATCAGTGTAAAATAATATAGAATTTTACTTTATAAAAACTCCGCTTACTTAATACAGGCGGAGTTTTTTATTTATAGAGCCTTTAATGGGCTAGACTTATTTCTTATTTTATTTTACATAATGTATATTATATTTCAAATATTGTATTTTATATAAACCGAACATTTGTCAATTTTATTTTTTTTAATGCAATAAAAAGTCCTTTAAAAAGACTATAAAATCTGTTCCCTAATATTGTAACGCTACTTATTTAAAATCATTATAAATTTGCAGTACTAATTATTAAGTTAGCATTGGTTAAATTTTACCTCTGCCGAATTTTGGGGGCAATAAACCGGCAGAGGTTTTTATTTTTAATAATTTAATAATTGTAGTAATTCAGACTCAAATCTGTTTTTTGGTAAATATTGATCTTCAAGCGCTTTTGTAAACGGAATTGCAGTTTCAATACTACCAACTCGTTTTACCGGCGCATCAAGATATTCAAAACAGTTTTCCATTATCATTGCTGATATGTCACTGGCAATTCCTCCAAAAATTGTATCCTCCTGAAGTATAATTGCTTTACCCGTTTTTTTAACCGAATTATAAATAGCTTCGGTATCTAATGGTTGTAGTGTTCTTAAATCCAGTAAATCAGCTTTTATTTCAGTATTATTTTCTAAAATTTCCAAAGCCCAGTGTACACCGCTACCAAAGGATATAATCGTAATATCATTTCCTTCTTTAAGTAACGATGCTTTACCAAACGGTAATGTATAATAATCTTTAGGAACATCCTGATAAACACTTCTGTATAAGGCTTTGTGCTCAAAGAACATAACCGGATTAGGGTCGTTTATAGCAGTAGCCAGTAAGCCTTTAGCATCATGAGGGAATGCCGGATAAACCACTTTTAAGCCTGGTGTTTTGGTAAACCAAGCCTCATTTGTTTGTGAATGAAACGGCCCGGCCTGTACACCTGCTCCACAAGGCATTCGTACTACAACATCGGCATTTTCCTGCCATCTGTAATGTACTTTTGCTAAATAGTTTACAATTGGGTTGAATCCTGTAGAAACAAAATCGGCAAACTGCATTTCAATAACCGACTTGTATCCGTTAATAGAAAGTCCCATACCTGCAGAAACAATAGCCGATTCACATATAGGTGTATTCCTGATTCGGTCTTTACCAAACTCTTTTACAAAGCCGTCTGTAATTTTGAATGCTCCACCATATTCGGCTATGTCCTGTCCCATTATCACAAGGTTTTCATGACGTTCTAAAGACTGTTTTAATCCCTGTGAAATTGCGTCAATCATCCTTACATTATCAGATTTATTATTTGATTTAACTTCCTGATATATAAATTCTTTATATACATCATTTAATTCTTCACTTAACGAAGCCTCTATAGGTTCCTCATTAGATGCTAACTGATAATTTTCATCTATTTCTTTTTTAAGTTCGGCTCTTATGGCTTCATCTTCTTCATCAGTAAGTAGACCTTCATCTATAAGGTAATTTTTATAATTATCTACCGGATCTTTAACAGCCCACATATCCATCAATTCCTGCGGGACATACTTTGTACCACTCGCCTCTTCATGCCCCCGCATTCTGAATGTTTTGAACTCCAGTAAAACCGGACGAGGATTTTCTCTAACAGAATCAACTATTTCGTTTAATTTATTATAAACCTCAAGTATGTTGTTACCGTCAATAATATGAGATTCCATACCATACCCAACACCCTTATCGGCAATATTCTCACATCTGTACTGCTCATTGGTTGGTGTAGATAATCCGTAACCGTTATTTTCAACAACAAAAAGTACCGGTAAATCCCATACAGCAGCTATATTAAGCGCCTCATGAAAATCTCCTTCACTGGTAGCTCCTTCCCCTGTAAATACGGCAGTTACTTTACCATTGTCTTTAAGTTTATTGGCAAGGGCTATACCGTCGGCCACACCCAATTGCGGACCTAAATGCGATATCATTCCAATAATTTTATATTCCTGTGTACCAAAATGAAAGGACCTGTCACGACCTTTGGTAAAACCATTAGCTTTACCCTGCCATTGTGAGAACAGTCTGTATAAGGGTATATCCCTTCCTGTAAATACACCTAGGTTCCTGTGCATAGGAAGAATATACTCATCTTTATGAAGTACGGCGGTTACCCCAACAGAAATTGCTTCCTGCCCTATACCGGAAAACCATTTTGATACTTTGCCCTGACGGATAAGAATAAGCATCTTCTCCTCTATCATTCTGGGCTTTAATAACTTTTTATATAAATCAAGTAATATTTGATTGGATAAATTTTTCCTGTCGAATTGTAGTGTGCTGGTAATCATAAATGGTTTTGAATTGACTCTTCAAATGTATAAAAAATAACAATACAAGATCCAAATGTTATAATTTGAAAATTTCAAACGTTTTAGTTTAGTTAGTATCCATTTTCACTTACTTCAGTTTCCTTTTTTAAAAATGTAACTATCATAATAAAATCACACGAGCGATAATTAGTAAGTTACCTATATCATGCTTTCAAAATTAGCAACTGTTTTACTATTTATGGCAAAAAAGAATAGTGTTTTATTACTGCTTTTATATTTTTAACTTTTACAGAAATAATTATTTTACCTTTGTTATATGCTTAGAAAAGCGACAATATAAAATATCAATTAACTGAGTTTATGCATAACATCCCCAGTGTAGATTTGCGTGATTTCCTTTCGGATAATCCGGAACGCAAGCAAAAATTTGTAAATGAAATCGGTAAAGCATACGAAGACATAGGCTTTGTAGCGCTTAAAGGTCATTTTCTTGACCAGAAACTTGTAGACAGGCTTTATGCTTCGGTAAAGGATTTTTTTAATCTTCAGCTGGAAACCAAAGAACAGTATGAAATTTCGGGAATTGGCGGGCAACGCGGTTATGTTTCCTTTGGAAAGGAACACGCCAAAGGTCGTAAAGAAGGTGATTTAAAAGAGTTTTGGCATTTTGGACAGTATTTAGATCCAAACTCAAAGTACAATGAGATATACCCTCCAAATGTGGATGTTAAAGAACTGGATGACTTTAATGCAGCTGGAAAAGAAACATATAAAATGCTTGAAAAAACAGGTATTTATGTTTTAAGAGCATTGTCTATTTATCTGGGTATCGATGAGTTTTACTTTGATAAATACGTATCTGAAGGAAATAGTATATTAAGACCAATACACTACCCTCCTATTACCGATGAGCCTAAAAATGCGGTAAGGGCTGCAGCTCATGGGGATATTAATCTTATTACCCTACTTATGGGTGCTCAAGGACGCGGATTACAGGTGCAAAACCATAATGGTGAATGGATTGATGCCATAGCTCAACCGGATGAGCTTGTAATAAATGTAGGCGATATGCTTTCAAGGCATACCAATAACAAACTAAAGTCAACTATACATCAGGTAGTAAACCCTCCAAAGGAGTTATGGGGTACTTCACGTTATTCTATACCGTTTTTTATGCACCCTGTAGCCGATATGAAACTTAACTGCCTTGAAAACTGTATCAATGAAAATAACCCTAAGCAGTTTGATGATATCACAGCCGGTGAATTTTTACATGAACGACTTGTAGAACTGGGGCTTATAAAATAAAAGAGATTATGGGAAAGAAATTAAAGAGTTTAGAAGATCTTGGCGGATTTGTTTTTTCAACCAATAAGGATTTCGAATTTGAAAACGAAGAAACAACTGAAACTCCCGAAAATGGGGAGCAAAAACTTGAAGCACATCTTGACAAGAAGAACCGCGGCGGTAAAATCGCTACTGTTATAAAGGGTTTTGAAGGTAATGATGACGACCTTAAAAGTCTTGCAAAAAAACTAAAAACACTTTGCGGCGTAGGCGGTACAGCTAAAGACGGAGAAATTATAATACAGGGCAACTTTAGAGATAAAATAATGGAATACCTAACTAAAGAAGGTTATAAAGTAAAAAGGGTGGGCGGATAATGCCTCTTCCCTATTGCTCTAATATATTACGCCCGTTAGCATATTCTGACGGGCGTTGTCTTAATATCCTGTAAAAAGTATTACTAAATGTAGGTAGGCTGTTATACCCCACAGCAAGCGCTACATCACTTACCTGCATTTCCTTATTCTGCAATAGTTCTACCGCTTTTAGCATGCGTGATATGGTAAAAAACTGAATAAATGACATCCCCATATCCTTTACAAAAATGCGATGTAGTGTTCTTGTGCTTAATCCGAATTGATTTGCCAGCCCTGAGAATGTAATATTATCACTCAAATGATTAGTTATATAATCGGTAACCTTAATAAGGCGACTGTCTTTTGCAATTGGTAGTGATAATGACAGGTTAGTCCCCGATACTTCGGGTAGTAAAACCTTTAACGCCTTTACTATAACGTAGTTTCGGTTATCCGGTTTCAGGTTTCCTTTCCATCTGTTAGTAAACAGTAAAAGATTCAATAGCAAGTCATTTACAGGATATATCCCTTCTTCATCATAAAAACCCAAATCATTTTTCTCTACAGGAAAATAAAGATTACGCATCATCACATCTTCAGAGTTAGGATGAATACTGTGCTCCACTCCGGGAGGTATCCACATATAATGCCTTGCCGGTAAAAAGTAGGTGTTCTTTTTTGTTTTTACATAAGCTATACCGCCTTCAACATATAAAAACTGAGCCTTGAAATGAGTATGTGGTGGAATAAGCAACTCCCCCATCAAATCATGATGGCAATATATACTGGTATTTTCCTTATCTACTTCAGTTATATAATACTTATCAGTAATCATAAAAAGGTACTGGCTTAAATGAATAAACATTTGTCTTTTACAAATATACCGCCAATAAAACGTTTTCGTAAAATTGCCATATACAATTACGAAAATAGAATTATAGCACTATAATTATTTAATTATAATCAATTTTTCGTTTAAATAAATTCGTTTATGCAAATTGACAGAATAAAATATGAGGATTACAAGGATAAGATTATAACAGCTGTGCAGGCTGCCGCAATGTTTAAAGATAAAATGACAGTAGGTTCCAGTGGTTTTACAAAAGCCGGAGATAGTAAAGCGGTTTTACCAGCCTTTGCCGCCAGAGCTGCAAATGAAAACATAGCGATTACACTGATCACAGGTGCCTCATTAGGGCACACTACAGATAGTGATTTGGCTCGTGCCGATGCTTTATATAAAAGAATGCCTTTTCAGGTGGATTCGGTATTAAGAGAAAAAATAAACAACGGTTCGGTATTTTTTATTGACCAGCATTTAAGTGAAACTGCCGAATTGTTAAATAATAAGCACCTCCCTCCTCTTGATATTGCTATTATTGAAGCTTCTCAAATTGACAGTAAAGGCAACATAATCCCTACTACATCAATAGGTAACTCGGCTACATTTGCAAAACTGGCAAATAAAGTGATAATTGAAATAAACACATCTATACCTATTAATTTCAAAGGTATACATGATGTAGCTATCCCAGGAGAATATCCTGTTAGGGATATATTGCCTATTACCAGCGTTAATACAAGAATAGGAAAAGAATATATACATGTAGATCCGGAAAAAGTTGCCGGAATTGTGTTTACAGAACTTCCTGATAGTCCGGCACAGGAAACATCTTCAGACGATAAAACAGAAGCTATAGCTAATCACCTGATGACATTTTTTGAAAGCGAAGTAAAATCGGGCAGGTTAACCGAGTCACTATTACCATTACAGGCAGGCATAGGTAAAATAGCTAATGCGGTGCTTTCCGGCTTTTCAAAAGGAAACTTTAAGCATTTAACAATGTATTCTGAAGTGTTACAGGATAGCACTTTTGAACTTATAGATTCGGGTATTATGGATTTTGCCTCAGCTTCATCCATAACTGTTTCAAAATCATGCTATGATCATCTTATGGCTAATTTTGATGATTACAAAGATAAGATCATTCTTAGACCTCAAAACATAAGCAATGCTCCCGAAGTTATTCGCAGACTTGGAGTTATAGCTATCAATACTGCTATTGAATTTGATATTTACGGTAACGTAAATTCTACACATATTACAGGCTCTAAAATGATGAATGGCATCGGAGGCTCCGGTGATTTTGCACGAAATGCTTACCTGAGCATTTTTGTTTGTCCTTCTGTATCAAAACACGATAATGCAATATCTCATGTTTTGCCTATGGTTTCTCACGTAGACCATACAGAACATGATGTTGATATATTAGTGACCGAAAACGGACTGGCAGATTTGCGTGGAATGGCTCCTCGTGAGCGAGCCTCACAAATAATTAATAATTGTGTTCACCCGGATTACCGTGAAGCGATACAAAGCTACTATGACAGAGCCTGTGAGCGAGGCGGACATACACCACATTTACTGGAAGAGGCTTTTTCATGGCATTTAAACTATGTAAATAACGGCACCATGAAAGCGCTTTGTACAGCAGAAAATTCATAATTTGCAAATATTGTAATTTGTTTCAGTATCCCTGAGAGGCTTTATGCATTTTAGGGATTTTTTATGCCTGTAAAAGTTTTGAGGCATATTATTCTATTATTACCTTTATCTTTTTAATAAAAGTAATAATGACCACATTGAAAATAGCAGGTGTACCGGAACACTTTAACCTACCCTGGCATTTATGCATCCAGAGTAACGAATTCGCTAATCACAATATTGATTTACAATGGACTGATGTACCCGAAGGTACCGGTAAGCTTTGCCAAATGCTTCGCAATGGCGATACAGATATTGCCGTTATTTTAACGGAAGGTATCATTAAGGATATTGTTGCCGGGAACGATTCAAAAATTGTTCAGGTTTATGTTGATTCTCCACTTATATGGGGAATACATGTAGCTGCAGGTTCTGCTTATCACGACATAAACGATATTAAACAGGGAAAAGTAGCCATAAGCCGCTATGGATCTGGTTCTCATTTAATGGCTTTTGTAAATGCCGAAAATCAGGGATGGGACACTTCAAAACTTGATTTTGAAATCGTAAATACCATAGATGGTGCTATTGATGCTTTGACTGATGGAAAAGCCGATTACTTTATGTGGGAACGATTTATGACAAAGCCTTTAGTAGACAACGGTATTTTCAGGCGTGTAGGCGACTGCCCTACTCCATGGCCGTGTTTTGTAATAGCTGTAAGAAATGAAGTTTTACAAAACAATCCAGATGCCATAGGTACGATTCTTGAGATAATCAATAATAAAACTACAGGTTTTAAGGAAATTGAAAACATTGATGTTGTTTTATCTGATAAATACAACCAAAAAGTTGAAGACATAAGAGAGTGGTTAAAACTAACCAAATGGTCACAAACGAAACTCGATAAAACTACGTTTGATAAAGTACAGGATCAGCTGGTACGCCTTAATATCATTGAGAACAAAACATCGTTTGAAGCAGTAACCAGATAAAACCTGGCGTTTTGTTAAAAGAGAAATGGCAAAAATAAATTCTGAATCCATTAAAAAATTTAAAAGTAAGCTTCAGATAAAGAAGCCATGGGATTCTATTATCATTTTTGTACTGAATGTACTTATTGCCATTCCACTTTTTATAATACTACACCAAAACCTTATTGACCCTAACTGGCCCTTGCACTTGGACAGGGTTTTAATATTTGTTGTTTTGGTAATTGTTATACAACTTATTTTAAGACTTTTAAAAACAGTCCTTATTGTTTGCATATTCTTTTACCTTATTGCTCTTGTATACGGCTCTATTTTCGGGAAATATGGTTTTAATGCTGTTTTTGAAGATTACAGAGCCATGGTATATGCAATGGCAGACAGCCCGAATCCGCAGGATGTTATTGTATCTAAGCTACTACCCTTCCCTAATAAATCTAAAACGCTTGATGCAATAGACTTCAATAATCCTAAGGTTAGGAATTTTGCACTTTCAGCCACCAGAAAATACTTTAATGAAGTAAAAAGTAATAGGAAAGACAGGCTCTTAATACAGTGCTTTGCAGTATTTAAGGAAATACGAAATAAATGGAATTATGTAAACGACCCAAAAGGGCGTGAATATATAGCTTATGCATCAGAGTCTTTACAGCATTTTTCGGGAGATTGTGATGATCACGCCATACTAATGGCGGCCTGTATAAGAGCTATTGGAGGCACTCCACGCCTAATCCATACGGGCGGGCATTTATATCCTGAAATGCTTGTAGGTAACAAAGCCGATTTAGAAACGGCCAATTACCTTATAAAAGAAGTATTATTTGTAAATGAAAGTCGTGGCAAGGAAATACATTACCATATAGACGAACGTGGCCAGATATGGCTTAATTTAGACTATACGGCAATGTATCCCGGTGGTCCTTTTATGTCGGAAGAGATACTGGGAGCATTGACTCTTGAATAATTACCAGTTAATCTCCTTTTTACCCTTTTCCTTTAAAAATTCATTGGTTTTACTAAAGTGTTTATTACCAAACCAAAGCCCTCTGTTAGCACTCAAGGGTGACGGGTGTCCTGTTTCAAGTACCAAATGCCTTTGTCTGTCAATACGTGCACCTTTCTTTTTGGCAAATCCGCCCCAAAGTAGAAAAACAACATCTTTCTTTTCATCTGATATTTTTTGAATAACAGCATCGGTAAACGCTTCCCAACCTTTACCTTGGTGGCTTCCGGCTTCACTCTGTCTTACAGTCAAAACTGCGTTAAGTAACAATACACCTTGGTCAGCCCAACGTTCCAGGTTTCCTGTTTGTGGGAAAGGTTTACCTAAATCGGCTTCAATCTCCTTAAAAATATTGATTAATGACGGAGGCATTGGGATACCGTCGCTTACCGAAAAACACAACCCATTTGCCTGTCCGGGGCCGTGGTATGGATCCTGACCTATAATAACCACTTCTACCTTATCAAAGGTACAATGATCAAATGCCGAAAATATCTGACTGCCTTTGGGGTAACATGTAGCTTGGGTATATTCCTGTTTTACAAAATCTATTAAGGAATTGAAGTAAGGTTTTTCAAATTCATCTGACAAAACCTCATTCCATGAAGGATGTATTTTAACCTGCATTATTAGTTTGGATTTTTCACAAATATAACCATTACAGATAAAAGGCTCTATAAAGCTTTTTAAAGTTGTATAAATAGCGTAAATATGTAGTATTTTTGTATAAAATTTGCTGAAGAATAAAAATGATTACCATTACAGATAAAACCCTTAAAGATTTAGAATTTAATACTATACTTGAGACTGTTGCTGCCAGCTGTACTACAGAAAACGGTAAGGAAAAAGCCATGAATATTGCTCCCTTTAAAAATGACACGGAGCTTATGCTGGCTTTAAAACAGACCTCTGAGTATGTTTCGTCTTTTGACAATAATAATGCACTACCCAACCACGGATTTGAATCTATCACAAATGAAATAAAATTTCTTTCGATTGAGGACAGTTATCTTGAAGCTCCTGCTTTCAGGAAAATTTCAAATATATCGGACACTGCAAATACCCTTATTAAATTCCTTGAGAAATTTGAGGAATACTATCCTTCACTATATAAAAGAGCTCTCGATGTTGAATACACTAAGGAAATTGTAAAGAGTGTTGATAAGGTTATTGACAAGTACGGAGAAATTAAAGACAATGCATCTCCTGAGCTTGAGGTTATACGCAAGGAAATGAATGTGGTTAAAACAAAAATTAACCAAAGTTTCGCTATGGCATTAAGTCAGTATAACGGCTTAGGTTACCTTGACGATATTAAGGAAAGTGTTGTTGAAAACCGCAGAGTACTTGCTGTTTTGGCAATGTACAGGCGTAAAGTGAAAGGTACAATTATGGGTAGCTCTAAAACAGGTAGTATTACTTATATAGAACCTGAAGCTACCTTAAGATATTCTCGTGAACTGAACAATTATGAATATGAGGAGAAAGAGGAAATAAAACGTATTTTAAAACAGTTAAGTGATATTATACGCCCTTTTATTCCGCTATTGCAGGAGTATCAGGAGTTTTTAACCGATATAGATGTGGTTTCCGGTAAAGCTAAATATGCCCGAAGAATCAATGGATTGTTACCCAAAATTACTTCCGAAAAAAGAATGTTTTTCAGGGAAGCCTTCCATCCTATTCTTTATCTTAACAACAAACAGAAAAAGAAGGAAACCTATCCGCAAACCATAGAGCTTACACCTGATAATAGGATTATAGTTATATCAGGACCAAATGCCGGTGGTAAAAGTATTACACTTAAAACAATAGGTTTGTTACAACTAATGTTGCAATGTGGTTTACTAATCCCTGTACATGAGCGTAGTGAAACTTTCCTTTTTGATAGAATACTTACAGATATTGGAGATAACCAGTCTATCGAGAATCATCTAAGTACTTATAGCTACCGTCTTAAAAACATGAATTACTTTTTAAGGAAATGCAACGACAAAACACTTTTCCTTATTGATGAGTTTGGTACAGGATCAGACCCTGAGCTTGGTGGTGCATTGGCAGAAACTTTCCTTGAAGAATTTTACAACCGTGAAGCCTTTGGTATTATTACCACTCACTATACCAATCTTAAAATGCTGGCTAACGAATTGCCTTTTGCTACAAATGCTAACATGCTTTTTGACGAAAAGTCACTTGAACCTATGTACAAACTTATACTAGGACAGGCAGGTAGTTCGTTTACCTTTGAGGTAGCTCAGAAAAACGGCATACCTTTTGGGCTTATAAACAGAGCTAAAAAGAAAATTGAAAAAGGAAAAGTTCGTTTTGATAAAACAATAGCTAACCTCCAAAAGGAACGCTCCAAACTTGAAAAAACCTCACAAACCCTTAAAGAAGAAGAAGGAAAAGCACGAGAGGAAAGCAAGAAAATGGAGAGTATAAATAGTAAAATTCAGCAGAAGCTGGAAAGTTACCAGGAACTGTATGACTCTAATCAGCGCCTTATTTATATGGGGCAAAAACTGGATGACATTAGTGAGAAATACTTCAATAACAAAAACAAGAAAGAGCTAATAGGCGAATTTCTTAAAATGGTAGAGATTGAAAACTCCAAACGTAAAAAACTTACGGTTAAGGAAAAGAAAGCCAAAGAAGTTGTACAGAAAAAGGTAGTTGCCGAAGTAAAAGAAAAGGTAGAAGAAATACGCAAAGAAAAGAAAGAGAAAAAAATAAAAGAACAATCTGTAATCAAGCCAAAAGCTATCATACGAATTGGTGACAGAGTTAGAATGATTGACGGTAAAGCTGTAGGTACTCTTGATAGTATTGAAAAAAACAAAGCTACCGTAAATTACGGCATTTTCACCTCTAAAGTTGATCTTGATTCTTTAGAGCTTGTCGAAGCCATTAAAAAGAAGTAAAGTGGAAAATTTACCTGTAAATAAAAAGATAATATTGTTTGACGGGGTATGTAATTTATGTGACTCTACCGTTCAGTTTATTATTAAGCGTGACAAAAAAGATATATTCCGATTTGTCGCACTACAATCTGAACTGGGAGAACAAATTATAAAGCATATTGGCGTAGACCGTTCTAAAACAGACTCTATAATATTATACGAACCAAGCATAGCTTATTATTATAAAGCAGAAGCAGCAATAAAAATAGCATCAGCTTTAGGAGGAATATATACTTTAATGAAAGTATTTAGCATTTTACCTAAATCACTATCAAACTCTGTTTACGACTACATTGCTAAAAACAGATATAAATGGTATGGAAAAAAAGATGAGTGTATGATTCCTACTCCTGAAATGAAGGCAAAATTTTTATAGTCTATATTAGCTAAAACAAATTTTAAATTAAAGGATTATTGTGTTTACGGCATCCTGGGTAGAAGTACAGTTTTGCTTTGGCTCAGAAAATATGGTAACTTAGACTAGAGTAAACAAAATGTGTTATTTATATATAAATCCAAAGAAACACCAGCTCAGATTATCAAAAGGCTTGAAAAAGAACTGGCTGATGAGAAGCTTAGAAATAAGATTCTTAATGAAATGATTGATATATCAGATAATCAATATGGAACTCAAATCAGAAAAAAGTTTTCTCCCAAACCATCTTCCTGCTCAGAGAAAGAGCAGGAATAAGTCTGTCCAGAAGTTGCCGATTGTTTGGGATAAGCAGACAAGCTTTATATCAGGAACAAAGAAGAATCTGTTTTAGAGAAACTGAATTGCTTCAGGTAAAAGCTATGGTTGTAGCTTTAAGATTAGAAATGCCACGTATTGGAATCTGCAAACTATATTACCTGCTTTATCAGGAACTTTCCAAGGGTGATATAAGATAGGCCGAGATGCCTTATTTAATTATTTACGAAAAGAAGGATTGCTGGTTAAGCCAAAGAAAAGTTATACTAAAAACAACTTTCTCAAAACATTGATTTCACAAACATGAGAACCTTTTAAAGGATAGTAGGATTGAAGGTCCTGAAAAAGTTTATGTTAGTGATATCACTTATGTAAAATCTTTTAACACATTATTTATCGTTAGCAACTGATGCATATAGCAGAAAAATAGTAGGTCATAATCTTAGTGATGATTATGAGTAGTGAAAATGTTATCAAAGCTTTAAAGATGGCTATTAGAGATCGAAAATCAGAACTGCCACTTATAAATCATTCAGACAGAGGATTACAGTACTGTTCAAAAGTTTATCAAGACGTATTGAAGAATAACAACATAACACCATCAATGACAGATGGGTATGATTGTTATCAAAATGCCTTGGCAGAAAGAATAAATAGTATTTTAAATAATGAATTCTTAATATATAAATGTAAGAAACATTAGAAAAGCTTATAGAAACATCAATAAAGACATATAATAACAGAAGACCACACTTGAGCTTATCAATGAAAACACCTAACTTTATACATAAAAAACCAGTCAGTAAATACTGACTGGTTAATATGATTTTATTGTAAAACCTGTCAACCTATTTTAGGACTAGTCAATATACTACTTATAAGTTTTCTTGCTGCTGTTTGCACAGGATCCCAAACCGGGGAAAACGGAGGTGCATAAGAAAGATCCAAATCAATAATATTTTGCAGGGTAAGATTATGTGTTAAGGCAGTAGCCAAAACATCTATACGTTTGGCGGCTCCCTCCTCACCTATTATCTGTCCGCCTAATAGTCGTCCACTGTTCTTTTCCGCGAGTAATTTAACCACAATCTTTTTGGAATTGGGGTAATAATGCGCTCTCGTACGACTTTCAATACTAGCCTTAACATAATCGATATTAAGCTTTTGTAATTGCTTTTCAAGCAGCCCGGTTCGGGCAACCTCATAACTACATATTTTACATACGGCAGTACCTACCACACCGGGGAAAACTGTTTTTTCACCCGCTATACTACTACCCGCTACCAGTCCGGTTTTATTAGCTATGGTACCAAGTGCTATATAAACATGTTCTTTACTTACTAAGTGTAACGATTCGGTGCAGTCACCCGCTGCCCATACATCAGGAATATTAGTACGTAACTGACTATCTACTTTTATTGCTCCACGGGCTCCCAATTGTATTTTACTACCTTCAAGAAAATCAGTATTAGGACGAGATCCCATACCAAGTATCACAATATCAGCAGGAATACTTTGCTTATCAGTTATCACGGCAGTTACCTTACCTTCTTTAACATCAAATCCGGTTAGCGCTTCACCTAAAAATAACTCAACACCCAGCCCTCTTAAAGCTTCTGATACCAAAGCACCCATATCGGGATCAAGCGTATTCATAACCTGTTCAGATCGGTTAATTAATGATACTTTAATCCCACGTTCCAAAAGAGATTCAGCCATTTCAAGACCTATGTATCCTCCGCCCACTATAACTGCTCTTTGAGGCTTTTTTTCTTCGATATAACGCTCAATGTTAATTCCGCTTTTAAGTGTGGTAACACCAAATACGTTTTCAGAATCATATCCTGCCACATCAGGACAAAATGCTTTACCTCCTGTAGCTATCATTAACTGGTCATAGCTTTCCCAAAACTCATCTCCGGTTTCCTTATTCAGTACTTTAATTTTTTTGTTATCAGTATCGACCGATAGTACCAAATGTTGCGTTCGTACATCTATATGATATTTGCTCCTGAAAGTCTCAGGATCACGCACTATAAGCTCCTGATAAGTTTTTACCTTTTCAGAAATAAAATAGGGTATTCCACAGGCAGAATAAGAAGTATAATCCGATTTTTCAAAAACAATTATTTCCCTGTCGGGTTGTTCTCTCCTTACTTTTGATGCTGCCGACATTCCGGCTGCATCTCCACCTATCACTACCAGTTTATTATTCATCATTTTTACATTATTAGCAAGTTGCTATTAAAGGTAGGAAGAAAAATAGTTTTAAAGGACTTAATTAACTTACACATATATTTTTTTCCTATTTTTAAGCACTTAAAACTCAACCTTACCAATACATGAAAAACTTTTGTTTTTTACCTCTCTATGATGACTCATTTCCTACGTGTCTAATTACCGCAATACCTTTGTTACCACAAAACATAAAAAAATTAATTATAAGCCATTTAAGTTAATAACATGCTCATAAAAGTATTTGGAAGCGCCGTATTTGGTGTTGAAGCCACAACCATAACCGTAGAGGTTAATATTGATAAAGGAATAGGATATCACCTTGTAGGATTGCCCGATAATGCCGTTAAAGAAAGTAGCTACCGTATTGCTGCTGCTTTAAAAAATAATAGCTATCAGTTACCCGGTAAAAAGATTACCATTAATATGGCTCCGGCCGATTTAAGAAAGGAAGGATCTGCTTACGATCTTACTCTTGCAGTAGGTATACTTGCGGCTTCAGGACAAATCCCATCTGAAGAAGTTGATAAGTATATTATAATGGGTGAGCTCTCGCTAGACGGAAGCTTACAGCCTATTAAAGGTGTACTCCCTATTGCTATTAAGGCAAAGGAAGAAGGTTTTAAAGGTTTTTTCCTGCCTAAACAAAACGTAAAGGAAGCTGCTATTGTTAGCGGACTGGATGTATACGGAATAGAAAACGTTACCGAAATTATCGACTTTTTTAGCGGAAAAGGCACTTTACAACCTACTGTAATCAATACCCGCGAAGAATTTTATAAAACACTTGATTTCCCTGAATTTGATTTTGCCGATGTAAAGGGACAGGAAAGTATAAAACGTTGTATGGAAATTGCAGCAGCAGGCGGGCATAACATTATACTCATAGGTCCGCCTGGAGCAGGTAAAACCATGCTTGCCAAACGACTGCCAAGCATACTACCACCTATGACACTTAAGGAAGCACTTGAAACCACAAAAATTCATAGTGTTGCAGGAAAAATAAAAGATGTGGGACTGATGAACCAACGTCCGTTTAGAAATCCGCATCATACAATCTCTGTTGTTGCACTCGTAGGAGGCGGAACTTTCCCGCAACCGGGTGAAATTTCACTGGCACATAACGGCGTACTATTTTTAGACGAGCTACCCGAGTTTAAACGAACCGTACTCGAGGTTATGCGTCAGCCATTAGAAGACAGAGAGGTTACCATTTCCCGTGCGCGATTCACCATTACCTACCCTTCATCATTTATGCTGGTAGCCAGTATGAATCCCAGTCCGGGTGGATATTTCAATGACCCTGACGCTCCGGTAAGTTCGTCACCACATGAAATGCAGCGTTATATGAGTAAAATATCGGGGCCGCTATTAGATAGGATTGATATTCACATCGAAGTTACTCCTGTACCTTTTGAGAAACTTTCAGACAAACAAAAAGCTGAAAGCAGTACAGATATAAGGAAAAGAGTTATGGAAGCCAGAGAGATACAAACAAATCGTTTTGCACATCTGGAAAACATACACTATAATGCACAGATGAATACCAAACAGATACGAGAGTACTGCGACCTTGACGAAATTTCGTTACAACTTTTAAAAACAGCTATGGAAAGGCTTAATCTTTCAGCTCGTGCCTACGACAGGATTTTAAAAGTATCACGTACCATTGCCGACCTGGAAGGTTCAACGAATGTTGAACCACAACACATATCAGAAGCTATTCAATATAGAAGCCTTGACCGTGAAGGATGGTTGGGGTAAATAAATTTTAGATTTAAGTAGTAACGGTTGATAATAAAAAGGCGCAATATAAACTATACGCTTAAATATTGAATTTAATATTGGACAAATATTTGATCCAATTATATATTATAACATTTGGCTTCTTTGATAAATTGCCTAATAATACTGAGAGAGACAAGCCTATCTCAGTATTATTAGGCTTTTAAAGTTTACCTGAGTTTTTATTTAAAAATAGAATTTATTGCTTTTAACAGGTTTATAAATATAAGTATCTCTTTAACAGTAACGCTATGATTTACAATAAAAATGAACCTTAAAATTGCAACAATCCCATTGAAAATTCGCTTTAAAATCTTCAATTTACCTTCTGATACTTCCAGATTAAATCTGAAAAAATTGGTTTGGATATTCAAGACTTTCTTGAAATCTCCTTTACTGTGTTTAACTGTCAATTAGCATCATCCTAATCAAGTATCAAGATTACATAGTTGTAATCAAATATTAACCATATGTGTTAGTATAAAATTAAATAAATATTATTTACAATTTAAATATTTTTGACTAGTTTTAAACAACGTTATCAACAATTTATAATCTTATACTGTTTTATCATCATTTCAAAAAGATAATTCACATTTAACACTGTTAAAACATATAATTTGTTACTTTGCCTGTCTGTAACTTTACGCCGTCAATACCCAAAAAATAGTATCTTTGCATAAAAAATTAGCTACAGGTTTTGAGGTATTTTATTGAATTTGCTTATAACGGAAAAAACTATCACGGGTGGCAGTATCAGCCACACAGTATATCGGTACAGGAAGTATTAAATAAAGCCCTCTCTACCCTGCTAAAACAACCTATAGATGTTACAGGGGCCGGCCGTACAGATACAGGTGTGCATGCAAAACAAATGTATGCCCATTTTGATTTTGATAAGGAACTGGACAGTAGCTTCTGGACAAAAAAACTCAACGCATTTTTACCAAAAGATATAGTGGTTTACAGGATAATACCACTACATGACGATGCGCATGCCCGTTTTGATGCTACCAGCCGTACCTACGAATATCATATACATACCTATAAGGATGCCTTTGATAACGAAGCCAGTTGGTATTATTTCCACAAACTGGATATAGATAAAATGAACGAGGCTGCCAAAATCCTTTTTGAGTATAAAGATTTTAAATGCTTCTCCAAAACGCATACTGATGTCAAAACATTTAACTGCGTAATGATGGAAGCCAACTGGCAACAAAATGATACCAAACTGGTATTTACAGTTGCTGCCGACAGATTTTTAAGAAATATGGTAAGGGCAATTGTAGGCACATTGGTAAATGTGGGACAGGGCAAACTAACCTTACAGGAATTTAGGGAAATTATAGAGAGTCGTGACAGGAATAAAGCTGGCTTCTCGGTTCCCGCACATGGATTGTACCTAACAAAGGTAGCTTATCCGTACATCGATCAAGAAATAATATGAAAGCAATAAAATCCACATCACTAAAAAAAGTACTAAAGTTTACCAAACCTTACAGGGGTCGCTATAATGCTGTTATCTTTTTTGCCATATCGCTATCGCTTTTTGCTGCCCTTAGACCATACCTTTTAAAAAGAACGGTAGACGAATATATAAGCCCCAAAGATGAAACAGGCCTGCTGTATTACATTATTGCAATGGGCATTGTTTTAATGCTTGAGGTAACCTCACAGTTTTACTTTGTTTACTGGGCAAACTGGCTGGGACAGGATATCGTTAAGGATATTCGTGAGAAACTTTTCAGTCAGATTTCACGTTTCAAAATGAAGTTTTTTGACAACGAACCCGTAGGTAAACTGGTTACCCGTACCGTTTTTGATATCGAATCTATCGCCAGAATTTTCAGTCAGGGGCTGTTCATGATAATCAGTGACCTCCTTAAAATGATTGTTATACTGGGCTTTATGTTCTACATGAACTGGAAGCTTACCTTTATAGTACTATTGGCAATGCCGGTTTTACTTTACGCTACCCGAATTTTCCAAATCAAAATGAAGGCGGCATTTGAGGAGGTTCGTGCTCAAATATCAAATCTTAACACCTTTGTACAGGAAAGACTTACAGGTATGAAAATCGTTCAGCTTTTTAATCGTGAGAAAATTGAGTACGAAAAGTTTAAGGACATAAACAGAAAGCATAATAAAGCCTGGTTAAAAAACATTTTATACAACTCCATCTTCTTCCCTATTGCCGATATTATTTCGTCTATCACATTAGGTATCATTATATGGTACGGAGGTTTAAACATTCTTAACGGAGACAACATAACCACATTTGGTGATTTGTTTGCTTACACCATGTTTATAAGTATGCTGTTTAACCCACTAAGACAAATTGCTGATAAGTTTAATGAGCTACAAATGGGTATAATCGCTTCCGACAGGGTATTGGAATTACTGGACTCAGAAATGAAAATACAGGACGCAGGTACTCTTATAGCTACTCACTTTAAAGGAAACCTAAACTTTAAAGACGTTCGTTTCAGTTACATTGAGGATGAAGAAGTAATTAAAGGAATTAACCTTGATGTAAAAGAAGGAGAAACCATTGCTATAGTTGGTGCTACTGGTGCCGGTAAATCGACCATTATAAACCTGCTAAACCGTTTTTACGAAATAGATAGTGGTACAATATGTATAGATGGCACCAACATTAAAGACTTTACCTTAGAGAGCCTTAGAAAACAAATTGCTGTAGTACTACAGGATGTTTTCCTTTTTGCAGATACTATTTTTAATAATATTACACTGGATGATCCCAATATAACAAGAGAACAGGTTATAACCGCTGCAAAAAATATTGGTGTTCATGATTTTATTATGTCATTACCTAATGGTTATGATTATAATGTAAAAGAACGCGGAGTAATGCTTTCGTCGGGTCAGCGACAGCTTATCGCCTTTTTAAGAGCTTATGTAAGTAACCCAAGTATATTGATACTGGATGAGGCAACATCTTCAATAGATACTTATTCTGAAGAGCTTATTCAAAATGCTACAGACACCATTACACAGGGAAGAACATCTATCGTAATTGCACACAGGCTTGCCACCATTATTAATGCTGATAAAATTATTGTAATGGACAAAGGTAAGATTGTAGAAGCAGGTTCACACTACGAGCTCATCAATAAAGATGAAGGGTATTACAAAAACCTCTACTATTCTCAGTTTGCTGTTGAGAGTTAACAAAATACTAATGAAAGCTACTAATTGGTAGCTTTTTTAACATATGCTTTTAAAAATAAAACCATTTAACCAATAATTACGTAAGTATTATTGTAATAAAACACAATAATATAAGAATACAGTCGTTAATATTTTAAAAAATAAATCTTTAATCAACAAATACTTTTAATAAAAATTTAATATAAAATTAGAAATATTTAAATAATAAATACTGAACTTGCTACTATCAAAATCAACCCCACAGTATTATGAAATGGACTAACTTAAAAAACAGGCTAAAGCTCCTTATTGAGTTAAGCGTTAGAAGCTACCGCCAAAGACGGTTAAGGAGGTATTTTACTTCGTGAGCAATTCAAAGACATCATGAAGAAAATTTTTTGCCATTGATTTTTTAAGTCAGTGGCAAAATTTTTTTTGTCCATATCTCAAGTTTCTCAGTAAATGATTTAGTAGCATTTGCCCCACTTGGAGAAGGCAACACATCATAATTAAGATTGTCTTTGCGCCCAACATATTTATCATAATATGCCGCAGCATTTTTACTGGAGAAAAACACATGCTTTATATTAGGATGATTACTATAAAAATCATCAAAATTGTTAGGTATCTCATTTTTAATATTACTGTCAAGACTCCCCTGCCTTTCGCAAAACTCAAGCACATCCCATAAGGCTATATTATACTTTCCCAAAAGTAATTTCCTGTCTTCATAATCTAAAGAGAAATCTTCGCCAAGCAAGTTATACATCAGTTTCCAAAACTGATTTCCCTTATTACCGTAATATTCCCCCAATTCCAATGATTTCTCACCCGGCAGGGTACCAAGTATCAGTATAGTACATTTACTATGCACTAAGGGCGGAAATGCTTTTTTCATATTATCATTATAAAACATAGTACAATATAAGTTTAAGCCATAAAAAAAGCCTCACAATGTGAGGCTTTAATTTTATAATCTAAAGAAATTATCCTAAAACTTCTTTTACTTTTTTACCTATCTCAGCTGGAGAATCAACAACGTGGATACCGTTTTCGCTCATGATACGTTTTTTAGCTTCTGCTGTATCGTCAGCACCACCAACAATCGCACCTGCGTGACCCATTGTTCTACCTTTAGGAGCAGTTTCTCCGGCAATGAAACCAATAACCGGTTTTCTGTTACCGTCAGCTTTAATCCATTTAGCAGCATCTGCTTCAAGCTGACCACCAATTTCACCTATCATAATGATAGCTTCAGTCTCAGGATCGTTCATTAAAAGTTCAACAGCCTCTTTAGTAGTAGTACCGATAATTGGATCACCACCAATACCGATAGCTGTAGTAATACCTAAACCTTGTTTTACAACCTGGTCTGCAGCTTCATAAGTAAGAGTACCTGATTTAGAAACGATACCTACATTACCTTTTTTGAATACGAAACCTGGCATGATACCAACTTTAGCCTCACCCGGAGTGATAACACCAGGACAGTTAGGACCTACTAAACGACAGTCTTTACCTTGTATGTAGTCATAAGCTTTGATCATATCTGCAACAGGAATACCTTCTGTAATAGCTATAATTACTTTGATACCTGCCTCAGCAGCTTCCATAATTGCATCAGCAGCAAATGCCGGCGGAACAAATATGATAGATGTATCAGCACCTGCAACTTCAACTGCATCTTTTACAGTATTAAATACAGGACGATCTAAGTGAGTAGTACCACCTTTACCCGGTGTTACACCACCTACTACGTTAGTGCCATATTCAATCATTTGGGTAGCGTGGAAAGTACCTTCGCTTCCTGTGAATCCCTGAACAATTATTTTGGAATCTTTATTAACCAGAACACTCATGATATATTTTTTAAATTATTTTTTAAATCGCAATGCAAAAATAGCTTTTTACTAATTATATATAAAGCTTTTTTTGATTTTTATACACTTAATTCATTAAAAAAGCCTACGCTTTTTTCTTTATATTTTTTTGACAGAATGATAACCATCTGGTCGCTTACTTTTATAGAGAAATCAACCGTTAAGCTAACTGACTCATTAAAAAACCTTTATAAAACTGATTGTCTTTTATTTCCCAAATAACCATAAAATTGGCTAATACCATTTCTTCATCAGGGTTTTCAAATGCATGGACATAATGAGTGTAACGTACACTAACAGTATCCCCTTCCTCAATAATATGAGATATATTTACACGCGATGAAATATAAGATTTATTCAGTTCGGCAGCTAAAGCCAGTAAATCATCCTTATCAAGCTCAAGATAGCCTTTAGAACTGTTCCATTGCAATACAATGTCGTTATGAATAAAACGTTTCAGGGCTTCTGCATTTGCATAAGCCTGTGAATTATAATACTCCAAAACCAGTTCTTTAGCTCCCATATCTTATTTTTTTAATTTTTCTAAAATTTCGGGAATACGTTTGATATGTGCAAGTTGTTTTAGCTTTTCTCTCGATTCTTCTGCCGGATAGCCAAAATATACTTTTCCGCCTTCAAGAGATTTACTAATGCCCGACTGTGCTAATAACACTGCTTTACTGCCTATAGTAATACCGCTGGTAGTACCAACCTGACCCCAAATTGTAACTTCATCTTCAATTATAACACAACCTGCAATACCGGTTTGTGCTGCGATAAGACATTTTTTACCTATTACAGTATCATGGCCTATATGCACCTGATTATCAATTTTAGAACCTTCACCAATGGTAGTATCACCTGTTACTCCCCTATCTATAGTACATAATGCACCAATACCCACGTTGTCTTTAATTACAACACGACCACCGGAAAGTAACTGATCAAATCCTTCAGGGCGTTTTTTGTAATAAAAAGCATCGGCCCCTAAAACGGTACCTGCATGTATAATAACACTATCACCTATAACAGCATTGTCATAAATCACAACATTAGAATAAATAAGACAGTTTTTACCAATAGTAACATTTTCGCCAACTACAACGTTAGGCTGTATAACAGTACCCTCTCCAATTTTAGCTGTAGATGCTATAGCTGCTCCTGCCGCTTTAAAAGGCTGAAAATGTTTGGTAAGTTTATTGAAATCCCTAAACGGATCGTCTGAAATTAAAAGTGCTTTGCCTTCAGGGCAATCTACTTCTTTATTGATAAGTACAATGGTCGCTGCCGACTGTAATGCCTTATCATAATATTTAGGATGATCTACAAAAACTATATCTCCCGGTTCAACCACGTGAATTTCATTCATACCGTGTACCGGGAAGTTCTCATCACCTACAAAATCACAGTCAATTATTGCTGCGATTTCCTTAATAGTATAAACTTTAGGGAATTTCATAAAAATGAATTAAGATAAAAAAGCCAGTTTAAACTATTTTAAACTGGCCTTTAGTATAAATTATTCTTTAACACGCTCAACATAAGAGCCTGTTGCAGTATCAATTTTAATTTTATCACCTTCGTTAATAAACAAAGGAACGTTTACAGATGCACCTGTTTCAACCTTAGCAGGTTTAGTTGCATTTGTTGCAGTGTTACCTTTAACACCCGGTTCTGCATAAGTAACCTCAAGAACAACAGAAGCCGGCATATCTACAGATAGAGGAGCTTCAGTTTCAGTATTAATGATAACCATTACCATTTCTCCTTCTTTTAAAAGATCCGGTGCATCAAGAATATCTCTTTGAAGAGAAATTTGCTCATACGTTTCGGCATGCATAAAATGGAAAAGATCTCCTTCAGGATACAAATACTGGAATTTGTGAGTTTCTACCCTTACGTCTTCAATTTTATGACCTGCAGAGAAAGTGTTATCAAGTACTTTACCTGTTGTTAAGCTCTTTAGTTTTGTTCTTACGAAAGCCGGTCCTTTACCTGGCTTAACGTGTAAGAATTCGATAATCTTATAGATATCGTTATTGTATTTAATACATAGTCCGTTGCGAATGTCTGATGTACTAGCCATTATTACTTACTGTTAAAATTTTATTACTTTGTTTGCTTGTGTCTGTATTTTTCAGCCTTACAAAAATGTATTAATACATTCCTGTATATCCTTTCATTATACCTCTTGACGAGTTTCTAACCGCCATGATAATTTCATCACGTTCCGGAGTAGCTTCCATTTCGGCTTCTATAATTTCGATAGCCTGAGTTGTATTGTAATTTCTTTGGTAAAGAATACGATAGATATTTTGTACCTCACTAATCTTTTCTGAAGTAAATCCTCTTCTTCTTAGTCCAACAGAGTTGATACCAACGTAAGAAAGTGGCTCCCTTGCAGCTTTTACAAAAGGAGGAACATCTTTACGTACTAACGAACCACCGGTTACAAAAGCATGGTTACCAATAGTACAGAACTGGTGTACTGCTGTTAAACCTGCTAAAACAACATAGTCGCCTACAGTTATGTGCCCTGCTAAGTTAGTATTATTAGAGAAGATACAAAAGTTACCCACAAAACAATCGTGAGCAACGTGAGAGTAAGCCATGATAAGACAGTTGTTACCAATTACAGTTTTCATTCTGTCAATAGTACCTCTGTTAATGGTTACACACTCCCTGATGGTTGTGTTATCTCCAATTTCGGCAGTAGTGTCTTCTCCCTGATATTTTAAATCCTGTGGTGGTGCAGAGATTACTGCCCCCGGAAATATATTACAGTTTTTACCAATACGTGCCCCTTCCATAATGGTCACGTTAGATCCTATCCAGGTACCTTCCCCAATTACTACATTATTGTGAATAGTAGTAAAAGGCTCAATCACTACATTTTTGGCTATTTTAGCCCCCGGATGTACATATGCTAAAGGTTGATTCATAAAGTCTTGTTTAACTGTTTTTGACAATTTGCGCCATTAGTTCTGCTTCTGCTGCAAGTTTACCGTTTGCATAGGCGTTAGCCTGCATGTGACAAATACCTCTCCTTATAGGAGAAATAAGATCGCACTTAAATATAAGTGTATCACCTGGTAATACCTTTTGCTTAAACTTAACGTTGTCAATTTTCATAAAATAAGTAAGGTAGTTCTCAGGGTCTGGTACAGAACTTAATATTAATATACCCCCTGTTTGAGCCATAGCCTCAACTATAAGTACTCCCGGCATTACCGGAGCACCAGGGAAGTGACCTACAAAGAAGCTCTCGTTCATGGTAACATTTTTAAGTCCTACCACGTGGCTTTCACTCATCTCAAGTATCTTATCTACCAATAAGAATGGCGGACGGTGAGGCAGCATGCTCATAATTTTGTTCACATCCATAAGCGGTTCCTGATTCAAATCGAAAACAGGCACCTGATTGCGCTGTTCTATTTTTACCAGTTTAGACAGTTTTTTAGCAAACTGAGTGTTTACAAAGTGTCCTGGTTTATTTGCTATAATTTTACCTTTAATTCTTGTCCCTACAAGTGCAAGGTCACCTATTACATCAAGCAGTTTGTGACGCGCAGCCTCATTAGGGTAATGAAGCGTTAGGTTATCAAGAATACCGTTTGGCTTAACTGCAATAGAGTCTTTACCAAAAGCAACCTTAAGGTTTTCCATTGTTTCAGGAGATATTTCCTTATCCACATAAACAATAGCATTATTAAGGTCACCACCTTTTATAAGACCGTTATTTAAAAGCGTTTCAAGCTCATGAAGGAAACTAAAAGTCCTTGCATCTGCAATTTCAGCTTTAAAATCTTTCAGGCTTTTTAAAGTTGCGTTTTGAGTACCTAAAACTTTAGTACCAAAATCAACCATTGTGGTTACCTGATACTCATCAGAAGGCATAACAATAATTTCGCTTCCTGTAGTCTCATCAGTATAAGAGATTACCTCTTTTACCACATATACTTTTCTTTCTGCATCCTGCTCCTCTACTCCTGTTTTTTCAACAGCTTCTACGAAATATTTAGAAGAACCGTCCATAATAGGTGGCTCAGAAGCATCCAGTTCTATAATAACATTATCAACATCGCAACCCACAAATGCAGCAAGAACGTGCTCTGAAGTTTGTATTTTAACTCCATTCTTTTCAAGGTTTGTACCTCTTTGCGTGTTTACTACATAGTTGGCATCTGCCTCTACAATAGGATGTCCTTCAAGGTCTACCCTTACAAAAGTATATCCGTTGTTTACCGGTGCAGGCTTAAAAGTCATAGTTACTTCTTTACCTGTATGAAGTCCTACCCCTTTTAATGAAATTTCACTTTTGATTGTGGTTTGCTTAACCATAAATCTATTTTTATTATTGTTTGATTTGTTGTTTAATATCCTCTACATCTGCTACTATTTTAGGCAGATTTTTAAAGTGTACGTATGACTTATTGAAATCAGAATATCCCAGTGAAGGTGTACCCTGTACAGTTTCACCATCAGCAAGGTTTTTAGATACTCCCGATTGTGCCTGTATGCGTACATTATTACCTATGGTAATGTGCCCTACTATACCAACCTGACCGCCTATAATACAGCTTTTGCCAATTTTGGTAGATCCTGCAATACCGGTTTGCGATGCTATAACAGTATTTTCTCCTATTACAACATTGTGTGCAATTTGTATTTGATTATCCAGCTTAACACCTCTTTTTATAACTGTAGACCCCAGTGTAGCCCTGTCAATAGTAGTACATGCTCCCACATCTACATTATCTTCAAGAATAACATTCCCTATTTGAGGTACTTTATGGTATTCTCCTTCTTCATTTGGCGCATAACCAAACCCGTCAGAACCAATAATAGCCCCCGAATGAATAGTACAGTTATCTCCCATAACAGTTTCAGAATATACTCTTACTCCTGCAAAAAGAATACAGTTGTCACCAATAGTAACATTATCACCAACAAAACTGTTAGGATAAATTTTTACGTTGTTACCTATTTTAACATTTTTACCTATGTAACAAAAACTACCAAGATACAGACCTTCTCCATATTCTACATTATCAGATATTACAGAAGGTTGCTCAATACCTGATTTCATAAGCTTAACCTGATTATAGTATTCAAGTAGCTTAGAGAACGATTTGTAAGCATCATCTACCTTGATAAGTGTAGTGCTAAGTTCTGATTCAGGCTCAAAAGTTCTGTTAACAATTGTAATGGTTGCTTTTGTAGTATATATATATGGTGAGTATTTTGGATTTGCTAAAAAAGTAAGAGAACCGTCAATCCCCTCCTCAATTTTAGCAAGAGTATGAACTTCCGCTTCCGGATTCCCCACAACATCTCCTTCTAAAATACCCGCTATTTGTTCTGCTGTAAATTTCATCCCGACAAAAATATAAAATTTAATTAAATGACTGCTTTTTCCAAAAGCACTTTTGGGAAGCACAGGTAATACTTAGTAACAGGCTTGGATAATGCTTTAAGGTTCAGTTGGTCTGAAGCTTCAACAACATCTTCAACAGTTCTGTCTTTTTTCAATATATGTATCGGTTCATCAGTTTTATTATATGCCTGATTTTTAATTTTGCCTTTAAAAACGAAATAGTCAGCCTCTTTTTCAGTCAGTTTATATTTCAAAACAAACTCATCTCTTAGCTTTTTAACTTCGTCCTTACTTACTTTTTCAGACTGTAGCCTGATTTTAGGAAGATCCCTGTCAATTAACATTCTGCACAAGTTACTCAGTACAAAATCGTCTTCAAAACGCCACTCTTTAATAGCAGAAATAACATCAAAGTCATCCAACATTGAAAAAGTATACAACACCTTATCATTAAAATCTTCCAGAGATATTTTATTTTGAAGGAAAAACTGTAACGGACTACTGGCTGTAAGTATCCTGCCGTGCTGGGTTAGCTCTTTAGCTCTTTTAAGTATTTTAGTCAGTACAAGTTCGGCAGCTAGGCTGGTTTTATGTAAATAAGCCTGCCAGTACATTAGCCTACGGGCAACAAGGAATTTCTCTACAGAATATATACCCTTCTCTTCTATTACCAGCATATCATTTTGCACATCAAGCATTTGGATAAGCCTTTCAGAATTAATATTACCCTCGGCAACTCCCGAATAGAAACTGTCCCGTTTCAGGTAATCCATCCTGTCCATATCAAGCTGACTGGAAATAAGGTGAAGCATAAACTTCCTGTGGTACTCTCCTTTAAATATTTTTATAGCAAGATCAAGCTCTCCGTTAAACTCACGGTTTAGCTTATCCATAAATAATAAAGAGATAGACTCATGGTTAACATCTTCCACTATGCTATGCTCCATAGCGTGAGAGAAAGGTCCGTGTCCTATATCGTGTAATAAAATGGCTATGTAAAGTGCGTTTTCTTCCGCCTCAGATATTTCCACTCCTTTAAAGCGCAGTACCTGAACGGTTTTCTGCATAATATGCATACATCCTAATGCATGATGAAAACGGGTGTGATGTGCTCCGGGATAAACAAGATAGGACATCCCCATTTGGGAAATACGTCTTAAACGCTGAAAGTAAGGATGCTGAATAAGATCGTAAATAAGCGGATTAGTAATAGAAACAAATCCGTAAATAGGATCGTTAAATATTTTAAGTTTATTGATATTGTTCACTAATTAGGTAATTTTCAACAAATATACAATATCTCTCCTATGAGAAAAGCCGTAAACATAGTTTTTTTAACACTGTTAAACATACTATTAACGCTATTTTACTACAAACGTTAAACCTAGGTTAATTTTGTTGCTAAAGCCAAAATTTATATTGTAAATACTTAATTTTATGGTGTTTATTTAAAGAAATGCGTAAACAATCCAACTTCAGCCGAATAGGTTATTAACAAAAATCTTCAACCGGCCTGAAAACAATAATAACGTTATTTTTTGTTACTTAGGTTATTGAAGGAAAAGGTCTGTAAACAAAATTTGCAGGCCTTTTTTGATTATATTATCATAGACAAACTTTACAAATTACCCGATTTTTTTTAACAACAAGCAAACTATATTTGTGAACGTCATTCAGTCATAAAAAATGGATATAAAACAAAACACTATATATATTACAGGAGGCACTTATGCCCTACTTATTAAGGCACTTGAACAATGGATTGAAGCATATAGCGATGTACTTAATCCTGATTTTATATTCCAAATTAACCCGGTAAGTAACAATAAGCACATAATAATCGCAGATAAGAGACTGGATAATGAGCTGTTTTTCTTTCTTGTTAATTACATCAAATTTCCTATAAACATTGAGTATAGCATTAGCTTAAAAGCCTATTCTACTTTAGAAAGTCACTTTACAGGAAAACAGGCTATGATTTATATTGATGAAAATAGTAAAGAGTTTGATAATGTATATGCAACAACTACAGATAATGAGGTTTTAAAATTTGATTTTGGAGGAAAATCAAAACAGATAAATAATAGTGATGTAATTTTTACATTACCTGATTTTAAGCTAAGTGATTCCAAACATTCAAAAATAATAAAACCTAAAGAGAAGAAAAACTACAAAACAAATGATAATACTGAGTCATCGGCTTCCTTTCAGCTCAACATCATAATTGCCATTTGTGTTATGATACTAATAGCTAGTGCTATTTTTTCACATAAAAATTTTTCCCTCTATAACGTATTGGTATTTTTCGGATATGGATTGTTGCTGTTCGGTGAGTATGAATTACTACAACATCCAAAAGCGTATAAAAAAGCCCTTGTTTTTTCCGTAATACTAGCTATTTACGGTATTATACTATTACTAACCTCCCATACTGATGAAAAAGATAAAGATATTATTTTCTATCTTTCTCTTTCCCCTGTAATATTCCTTTTATACCAAAAACCAATAAGGCTAAAATTTATAGCATTATATGGTAAAGAACCTATAATTGAAAGACTTAATAAAGATTCTGATTTTATATATGGTTTGGTTTTATTGGGGCTTACAGCAGCAACACTTTACTTATTAAGTTTAGTTGTTACTTAACCTCCTTAACCCCCTTTACAAAAAGCCACTTCATAAATATTTTTTCTCCACCCTGAAAACGTACTGCCTGAAATTTAGGAGATAATATTGTAGAAGCCACTGCTGATGTTACAGGAACCATATATCCCGTCATGTGAGTAAAAGTCACAATAAGGATATAAACTATAAAATAAAAAAATGTAAATCCTAAAAAGTTATACAATAAAGCCTTATTCTTTTTACTCATAACTAATTTATTTTTTCAGTGTTACTGAATATATTATATACTTAAGTTTTTAGGGACTAAAACTTAGTCCCTGTTTTGAAATTTCGTACGCTTACTGCCTTCATACATTTCATACTTCACCAACCTTGCTTCCAGCTTACCGTTAAACAGTTTTATTTTACGCGATGGTTTTAGCCCCACAAACTTAAGAGCCTCAAGATTAGCTGTAATAAACCATGCGTTAGTATTAGGGTACGCTTGTTTTAGAGTATCTCCCAGTTCCCTGTAAAAACGCTCTAAATTAATATCAAGCCTTTCCCCGTATGGAGGGTTAAATACCATGTGAAGCGGACCTTTACTCTGCTTTTGTGTTTCAAAAAAGTTTTCCTGTGATATAGCTACATACTCATCAAGATTAGCATTCCTGATATTGTCTTTTGCCTTCATTACTGCAGACGGAGCTTTATCATAACCTTTAATGGTATAATGGAATTCTCTTGTCTTTTTAAGTAGTGATTCTACTATGGTATCAAAAAGATCGTTATCCCAGTCGTGCCATTTTTCAAAAGCAAATTCCTTGCGGTTTATATTTGCCGGAATATTACAGGCAATCATAGCTGCTTCTGCCAGTATAGTACCACTACCACACATTGGGTCTAAAAAGTCGCTCTCACCTTTCCAGCCCGAAAGCAACAGCATACCTGCTGCAAGCACCTCGTTTATTGGGGCTATATTAGTAGCTGTTCTATACCCTCTGTGGTGTAACGAAGCTCCCGAAGTATCGAGCGCTACAGAACACTGATCGTCATGAATATGGACGTTTATCCTTAAATCAGGATAGTTTTTATCAATATCAGGCCTTTTACCAAACTTATCCCTAAACTGGTCTACAATAGCATCTTTAGATTTAAGGGCAACAAACTGAGAATGGTTAAAATGATCAGAGCTTAATGTAACATCAACCACAAAAGTATCGTTCACATTAATATACTCACTCCAGTCAACCGACTGAATTCCGTTATAAAGGCTCTTATCGTTATAAGCCTTAAACTTTTTAACCGGTTTAAGTATTTTTAAAGCTGTACGCAGGGCAATATTAGCTTTGTACATAAAGCCCTTATCGCCTTTAAAGCTTACCATTCTTACCCCCTGCTCTACATCCTGTGCACCAAGGGCTCTTAATTCGTTTGCCAGTATCTCCTCAAAACCAAAAAAGGTTTTGGCTATCATTGTATAATTATTTTCCATAATTCACGCTCAAATTCTTGGCAAAAATAAACTAAATTTGCGGGTACATTAAATGAATATGCAAAAAGAAACAAACAACTGGTTTGCATCCTGGTTCGATACACCCTATTACCATATACTCTATAAAGACCGTGACTATGAAGAGGCTCAGCTCTTTATGGACAATATTACCGGTTATTTAAACCTCCCCGAAAACGCTAAAATATTAGACCTAGCCTGCGGAAAAGGTCGTCATTCCATATACTTAAATAAGCTTGGATATGATGTAACCGGAGCCGATCTTTCGGAAAACAGCATAAAAGAGGCATCAAAACATACTAACGATAAACTACATTTTGTAGTGCACGACATGAGAGATACATGTAACGAGAAGTATGATGCCATATTTAACCTATTTACCAGTTTTGGTTATTTTGAGAGTGACGATGACAATCTCATTACATTAAAAGCAATTCACAACAGCTTAACCGAATATGGTTTTGCAGTTATAGACTTTATGAATGTTCATAAAGTAATTACAGATTTAGTCCCACAGGAAACTAAAGTAAAAGACGGTATAGAGTTTCACATAAAGCGTTATGTGGAAGACAACCATATTATAAAAGAAATTGATTTTAACGATAATGGCCAACAGTTCCATTTCACCGAAAAGGTAAAAGCCCTTACTCTTGAAGATTTTGAAGCCATGATGGAAGAGGCAGGTATTTACCTGCTTGATGTTTTTGGCGACTATAAACTGCATAAGTTTTACAAAAATGAATCTGAACGTTTAATAATGATTTTTAAATAACCCATGATATATATACTGCCCTTACTATCGGTAATTTTAGGTTATGCAATGGCTTTAATACTAAAGCCCACTAACCGTAAAAACCTTAAGCTACTTTTGGCTTTTAGTGGTGCGTTCCTTCTTTCATTAACCGTTATGCACCTGTTGCCCGAAGTTTATGAAGCAAGTCTGCATGCTCATCACGGTCATGATCACGACCATTCTCATAACAGCCCTATTGGGTTATACATAATGGCAGGTATTATATTCCAGATTATTTTGGAATATTTCTCTAAAGGTGCCGAACACGGACATGTACACGGAAGCGGACACGATCATGAACATGATCACTCAAAAATGCCATGGCTACTTTTTATAAGCTTATGTATACATGCATTACTGGAAGGTATGCCGGTAAGCCATCATCATGATATGGCTTGGGGTATTGCTATACACCACTTCCCCATTGCTATTATACTAACGGCTTTCTTTATAAACAGCGGACTTAATAAAACCATTGTTATGCTGTTTATGCTTGTATTTGCCTTTATGACTCCGCTGGGAACATTACTGTCAGAACAATTACATTTTATAGAACATTACTTTACAGAGATTTCGGCTGTAGTTATTGGTATTTTATTCCACATATCATCAACCATTATTTTTGAAAGTAATGAAGGTCATAAGTTCAACCTTGCTAAGCTTTTAGCTATTGTACTGGGAGTTATTATGGCTTATTTTCTGTAATTTTACCCTAAAACACAATTATTCATGTCGTTTACCAAAACTACAGAGCAAAGTTCAAAATACGAGCATCTTGAAAAGATGTCGGTTTCTCAGTTGCTTCATAATATAAACAACGAAGATAAAACCGTACCTCTTGCTATTGAAAAGGCGCTACCGCAAATTGAAGCCTTAATAGAACAGATTATTCCAAGAATGAAAGATGGCGGGCGGTTATTTTATATAGGTGCCGGTACCAGTGGCAGACTGGGAATTGTAGATGCTTCCGAATGTCCTCCTACCTTTGGCGTTCCTTTTGACTTGGTTATCGGTCTTATTGCCGGAGGCGATACTGCCATACGAAAAGCCGTAGAGTTTGCCGAAGACGATAAGGAACAGGCATGGAAAGATCTTTCAGAATACAACATAAACAATAACGATATTGTAGTAGGTATAGCAGCTTCGGGCACTACCCCATACGTTATTGGCGGACTTGAAAAATGTAATGAGAATAAAATCCTTACCGGATGCATTACCTGTAATGAAGGCAGTCCGTTAGCTAAAACAGCCCAATACCCTATTGAAGTGGTTGTAGGTCCTGAATTTGTAACGGGAAGCTCACGCATGAAAGCCGGTACTGCACAAAAACTGGTTCTTAATATGATATCTACTGCTGTGATGATTCAGTTGGGTCGTGTAAAAGGCAACAAAATGGTAGACATGCAGCTAAGCAACCATAAACTTGTAGACAGAGGTGTGCGAATGATTATGGATGAACTTAACATCCCCCGTGAAGAAGCAGAAAAGCTGTTACAGGAGCATCAAAACGTTAGGAAAGCAATAGAAAGTTATCAAAAACACTAGCTGTTATGGCTGAAAACAAAAAATACCTGCAAGGTTTTTTAGTTTTAGGGTTACTTACATTTTCCCTTTGTAAAATAATGGAAATATTTACAGTAATTAATCTATTTACAAGGCTTATTGCTATTGGGATTATATTTTCAATATCAATACCTTATTGGTTGTTACAATTAAAAAGAAATATTAGCTATAATTTTTATTTAAAATCCATACTCGCAATTATAGCTTTGCATATGGTTTTAAACTATGGTTATAATTACTTTATATTACTTTCTGATAAATATTTTAATTATACAGCGTTAGCAATACAACTTATATTAAGCATCGTTCCTGCCAGTATCATGTATACACCATACTTACCTTTCAAAAAACACATAAACAATAGGTATGCTAAATAAACTACTAATTGGCATATCACTAATATTAATAGCTGTAAGTATAGCTTTTGATGTCAATTATTTTAATTACTCGACACCTATAGCTCACTCCCAAAACAGTGATATAACATTATCTGATTTTAGAGGACTCAAAAAAATAGGTCAGAACTTAGATGGTGGAAACGAATTTGCTTTTATTGAAACCGAAATCAAAAAAATAAAAACAGCTTCAGGCTACACAGTTAAAGCCTTGTTTCACCCATCCCGATCTTACGTTTATAAAACAAATATCATTGGTGGCGACAAATTACTCAAGCATGAGGTTTATCATTTTCACATTACTGAGTATATTGCACGTAAATTGAGAAAAGAGCTTACAGAGCACAAAAAAGATAATATTGATATAGATAACCTTCTAAAAGAATTTAAAGCTCTTGAAAACCAAATGCAAATGGAATATGATGAAGAAACTTATCATAGCTATTATGTAGGTAAACAACTTTCTTGGCAAAAAAAAATAGACAGTCTTTTATATACTTTAAATGAATACAAATAACACCTTAAAGATGATTAAAAACACAACAAAATTCTTATTAATTGTATTAATAATATCATTTACTTCCTGTAAAGACAATTCGTCAAACTATCCTATGGAGAAGCCTGTATGGGATTTAGAAGATTACAAAAATGTTTCACGAGAAATTCTATATAATACTCCTGATGATGAAAAATTACCGGGATACAGTAATAATCAGGATGTTTTTCTGAGATTAACTGATAAAAATAATATTTCAGCCATTTTAGATGATGAAAACCTTGGTTTAGAATATCGCAAAAATTATTCTGACGAGCTTTTTTCAATATGGAGAAGCCTGGTAGATGGTTATTCTCTAAAAGATAAACAAGATAATTTTGTATATCCACAGGAACTCGTAAAAATTAGAGACTGGGGATATTTTGTTCAAATTAAATATTTCAACCTGGGAAATAATACTATCCTTCAGGATGCAGTAAATCCTGATCAGGTTAAAGATGTTATAACTGATAACGAACAAATAATCGTTGACAATTTTATATATGGTATTTCATTCTTAACAGATGAACACGCATTAGATGAAGCAGCCATCAGTGCATATAGTAATGTTTTAATGGAAAATTATGAGCTATTGAATAAAACATTCCCTAACGCTAATTACTCTTCTATGTTAAGAACTATTGAAGACATGAATAAAAAGCTAAAATCTGAAAAATTAAAGTCTGCTTTAAATCATATTAGCGAACTAATAAAATCATCAAATGATGAAACAAATTAATGGCAACAGATAAAAAAATACTTGTAAAAGGCCTTACACGTTTAGGATGGGCATTACCTATGTTTGTTATGGGACCTGTAATAATACACAGCTCCTTTAAAAATCAGGGACACCCGTTTTATGTACCTATACTGGGTGTAGGTATAATAATTTGTATCAGCGCTATGGTATTTATGTTTTTAGGAATAAAAACTATAATGAAAAGTCTTTTTGAAGGAGATAAAAATGAGCATCAGTAAACAATATCTTGACAGTGTAAAAAAACAGTTTGAGTACTACAAAAACGTAGCCGAAAGAGCTATGGAACAACTGGAACCACAACAGCTTTTTTACACAGTTAATGATGACTCAAACAGCATAGCTGTAATTGTAAAGCACTTACACGGAAACATGATGTCCCGATGGACAGATTTCCTAACTACAGATGGGAAAAAAGACTGGAGAAACCGTGATGATGAGTTTGAACAGCCTGCTACTGATAAAGAAAACCTTATGAAGCTGTGGGAAGAAGGATGGTCATGTTTGTTTAACACAATAAACAGTCTTACTCCCGAGAACCTTACTAATATTATCTATATAAGAAATGAAGGGCATACTGTTATGGAAGCCATAAACCGACAGCTTTCCCACTACCCATACCATATTGGACAAATAGTATTTTTTGCCAAACAAATTAAAAACACTCCTTGGGATAGCCTTACCATTCCCAAAAATAAGTCGGGAGATTATAACAAACAGAAGTTTGAACAGGAAAAAGGACAAAGAAGCTTTTTAGATACCGAACTCAACAAGATTAAAAAAAATAACCAATGAAAAAACTACTAATACTACCTGCAATACTTTTATTAGCTTCATGCTACCAACAGGAACGTAATTGTACTGATTTCAAAACAGGGAAGTTTAAGTTTGAGCAGGAAATAGACGGTAAAACACAAACCACCATTTTTGAAAGAACTAAAGACCTTGAAATAGATACCTATGAAGGTAAAAGTGATACGGCTTCTATTCGATGGATTAATGATTGCGAATATATCGTACAAAAAATACATCCTAAAAACATGCAGGAAAAAAAAGCCGTACACATGAAAATACTAACCACAAAAGGAGATACATATACTTTTGAGTACTCTTTTGTGGGAGACAGCAATAAACAGAAGGGAACTGTAACAAAAATTGATTAACTTCACAGTTATGGAAATTTTCTTAAATCCTAATACATGGGTAGCTTTACTAACCCTTACGTTTTTAGAAATCGTACTGGGTATAGATAATATTATATTTATATCTATTGTTACCGGTAGACTACCGGAAGAAGAGCGTAAAAAAGCCACAAGGCTTGGTCTTTTCCTGGCAATGTTTATGCGTATAGCGCTACTGTTTGGTGTAACATGGCTTATTGCTATGAAAATCGTACTTCTCCCTATTGACTGGGGATGGTTTAGCGCCGATATTACCGGACAGGCTTTGGTGCTATTAGTAGGAGGACTTTTTCTTATATACAAGAGTACAAAAGAAATACATGAAAAGGTAGACCATAAAGGTGAAGAGGAATCACATCTTAATACCAGTAGCAAAAAAAAGTCTTTCTCAGGCATTATATTACAAATACTGATGATTGACATAATATTCTCTGTAGATTCTATTCTAACAGCTGTAGGTATGACAAACGGTGTTGAAGGCGCTCTTATAATAATGATTACTGCTGTAGTAATATCTGTAGGTATCATGATGTTGTTTGCGGTACCAGTAGGTACATTTGTAAACAATAATCCTTCACTTCAAATATTAGGGCTTGCCTTTTTAATACTCATAGGTTTTATGCTGATAACCGAAAGTATGCACTTATCTAATGCACAACTGGCAGGACAACATGTTGGTGCAATCCCAAAAGGCTATTTATACTTCGCCATTGCGTTTTCTGTTTGCGTAGAATTTCTTAATATGAAAATCAGGAAGCATGCAAAAAAATAAAATTTATTTCCTTAAATAATGAAAAGCTGTCTTTTAGACAGCTTTTTTTATGAAAAACATAATTATTTGACTTACAGCAACATATTCACTATACCTTATATATTTTTTTATAATTTTAACGAATTATTAACTAATAGTCAAACAAACCACAACTATGTTTAAAAAGAAATTAATCGCAGTAATACTATGTATAGTAGGATGTCAAAAAGGAAATTCACAAGATTTAGATGAAATATTTAATAATGTTCAATTACTTGAATATATATTTCCTTCAGGATTATATAACATCAACAATCAAGCAAATATTATCCCCTTAATTACTTCGCAACCTTGCCTGGATAATCCTCCTCATTTTTCGGTAGCTACTCAATATGAAAACGGGAAAGTTATAGCTATAGGTGATGAGTATATGTTTATAGATCAAAATATTAATGAAGAAGATAATTTACAGTTTATAATTAATGTAATGAACTGGCTTAATTCAGGTACAAGTAGAGTTAAGCTCAAAGAAGAATGGGTTGATAGTCAAAATACAACAATCCTTCAAACTGCTCTTGCAGAAAACAACTATACATTTAATTCTTTTTCCGGAAATATAACAACCTCCGCACTCACAAACACTGATATCTTAATACTACCTAATGACTGGAACTATCAGGAACTTTATTCAATAAGCGAACTGCAAGCTTTAGAGCAATTTGTTAGTAATGGCGGATCAGTTTTATTAGCTGGTAATGCATGGACTTATCCCGGAGCAATAGAAGAATACTCAATGAATCAGGTAGCTAATTTATTCGGCTTTGAAATAACCGACAGTTTGACATCTCTATCCCAAACACAGGTTTTTTATCCTGAAAATTTGGAGTCCTACTGCCCTTCACCTTATTTTAATATTAATATTGCAAGAGGTGAAAACTTAAGGGTTTTCAGGCTGGCAGTTTCTACTATCGGAGAATTTACACAGGAGAACGGAGGTGTAAATAATACTGCAATTTTAGTTGATGAATGGCTGGAAACCATTAATGATACCTATGGAAGAGAATATTGCGTTAGGTTTGAACTTATACCCGATAATGAGCAATTATTTTTTGAAAATGCTGAAACAGATCCCTGGGAAAGCTTGCCAATTGGTTCTTTTGCATGCACTGGTATTGAAGAAATATTAAATATACAAAAAACTGTAATTGATGAAACAGTAGGTGCAGAAAACTATGATCTAAGCCATGTTCTTCTTACCACTCCATATTTAGGAGGAGGTTGTGCTGCTGATTTTAACCGTGCAATATCTGGCGGACTAGACATTTCAGTAGCCAGGCATGAAATGGGGCATCAGTTTAATCAAGGACATACTATTAATAATGAAAGTAATAATTATGAACCCGAAAACGGAAGCTGGACTATTCAGGGAGGTAATCAATACGGTTATGCTCATGGAGCATCCTACCATCAACTTGCTCAGTTTTTACTAACTATACCTACAATAGGTACTCAGGTGCCAACAGGAAACTCTATCCCTACAATAGATGTAGGTCCGGATGTAGTAATCCCAGTAAGTACTCCTTTTACAATAACAGCAACAGCAACTGATGAAAATACTGAAGACAATCTTACTTATGTGTGGGATAACATGAGTCCGGGGCCACCTCAGTTTATCCCTGTACCCGATGATACCCAAGGGGCATTATTCATGAGGCTAACTCCTAATGCAAACCCTTCAAGAACATTTCCAAAAATAAGTGATGTTATTGCAAATAATAATTTTAACAATCAGGAACAATTACCTACACATCCTCGTAAAATGGACATAAGGGTTACAGTTAATGATAACCATCAGATAGAGTATAACGGACAGATTATAAATGCAAGCGGAATTAATTCTGATGATATAAGAATTGTAGTTGCAGATGCAGGTCCTTTTGAAGTAACAAGTCAAAATACTGAAGGTATAGTTTATAATGGGGGCTCAAGCCAAACTATAACATGGAATGTAAACGGAACTGATACTGCCCCGGTAAACACTCAGGAAGTATCTATAACATTATCTACAGACGGAGGATATACCTATCCAATCACTCTTTTAGCCAGTACACCAAACAATGGTAGTGCAGTTGTAGTATTGCCAAATATTGATATTGAAAATGCAAGAATAAAAGTAGCCGCAAATAATAGTATCTATTTTGATATTAATACAGTAGATTTTAAAGTCGAGTCAGTACTATCTCTTAATGAAACATCACTAGTATCATTAGTAAACATTTACCCTAATCCTAGTAAAGATTATATTTATATTGAATTTAGTTCACCCATAAATTTTAATGCTAAACTTTATAACGTAATGGGACAGCTTGTAAGAGAAAATTTAAATCAAAATAAATTTGATGTTCAAAATTTATCTCAGGGAATTTACCTGCTTGAAGTTACCGATACTGAAACCTCAGAAAAAGTATTGAAGAAAATTTTTATTGAACGCTAAATAAAAAAGCAGCTAAAAAATTAGCTGCTTTTTTATTAATCAAGTGATAATGTTATTTGTCCGTCATCATCAAGACCTATTGTTGTATTTCCGTCTGTCAAATCAACTTCATCCTTCACTTCCATTTCTTCCGGTTCGGGTTCTTCTTCCGGCTCATCATAAGGTAATGAATCTAATAAGTTAATCTGCCTTACTTTATCAGTGGTTAACTGGTTACCCAGTGCCTTTATACCTTTTACGGCAATAAACCCTTCCATATCCACTTCAAGGGTTTCTTTCTGTACTCCTTTTACCTTCGAGAATATCACTTCGGCAACAGGCCTGTAATCAGTAGAAACTATTTCAAGTTGTGAGTTAGGATGCTCGGTTATAAAGATTTCTTCCTTATTCTCGTTTTCAACCAAAAAACGTTTTATATAGTAACGCGTTTTCTCCCCGTCAAAATAAATTGCAGAAATAGGCTTTTTAGGCACCCATTTTTCCAGCACAATCATTCCTTCCTCAAAGTGAGTAGAAAGGTCAGGGATAATGGTTTTTACCTTACCCGACTGGTTAATAATGAGCAACCTGTCATTCGATTTGAACTCACCAAGCAGCTCTCCCCTTCCGTCAACATTTAAACGCTGTACGGTATCATCAAACCAAATTCTTCTCGGTTTTAAAGTAGAGATACCTTTCTCTTTAAGCTCAATGCGCTTAATAGGGTATCTTGTTACTTTATTACCTTTTGAAGCACGTCCTTTTATAGCTAGTGAAGCAAAATCAAGATCAAACTTAAGTTTCTTGATACTTCCCACCTGTCTTAGCAGTATGGTAACCACTTCGGCCTCACCGTTTGGATTACCCGAGAAGTATACTATTTGCGATCCTTTATTACCCTGAGTCAAATCGTACAATTTGTCCCTGGTAATACTGGTTACATTAAATCGTTTTACGTATGATGGTCCCGATTTACCATCACGATAAATCATGTTGTAAATGGTACGCTTGTCATTTTTGGTAAATACGGCAACATAAATAATGTCTTTACCCACAAAGGTTTTTACATCCACTTTTGTCACCATCATGTTACCGTCTCTTAAAAATACAATTACGTCGTCAATGTCAGAACAGTCGGCAACATATTCATCTTTTTTAAGTCCGGTACCCACAAAACCTTCCTCGCGGTTAACATAAAGCTTAGTATTTCGTAAAACAACCTTAGTAGCCTCAATATTGTCAAAGTTCCTAATCTCTGTTTTACGTTCCCTGCCCTTACCATATTTCTCTTTCAGATTCTGGAAGAAATCAATAGCAAAATCAATTATATGCTCTAAATTATGTTTAACCTGTTCAATATCACCTTCAAGAGCTTCAATTTTCTCCTGAGCCTTATCAATATCAAACTTAGAAATACGTTTAATTCGTATTTCTGTAAGCCTTACAATATCCTCTTCGGTTACGGCGCGCTTAAGGTGTTTAGTAAAAGGTTTTAAACCTTCATCAATAGCTTTAATAACACCTTCCCAGGTTTCTTCTTCCTCAATACGGCGGTAAATCCTGTTTTCAATAAAAATACGTTCTAACGACTGGAAGTGCCATTGCTCTTCAAGCTCAGTAAGTTCAATTTCCAGTTCACTTCTTAAAAGTTCCACCGTTCTGTCGGTCGAAATTCTAAGCATGTCACTCACCCCTACAAACAGCGGTTTTTGATCCTGAATAACACAACCAAGCGGCGCTATAGATGTTTCACAGGCCGTAAAGGCATAAAGGGCATCAATAGTTTTATCTGGAGAAACACCGTTAGGAAGATGTATTAATATCTCAACATCAGCCGCAGTGTTATCTTCAATTTTTCGTATTTTAATTTTCCCTTTTTCATTAGCTTTAAGTATACTGTCTATTAACGAAGTAGTATTAGTGGTAAAAGGTATTTGTGTAATAACCAGCGTACTCTTATCCTGCTGTGAAATTTTAGCACGTACCCTTACACGACCACCCCTCATACCGTCGTTGTAGTTAGACATATCGGCTACACCTCCTGTAGGGAAATCAGGATACAGTGTAAAAGGCTTTTTCTTTAATATCTTAACCGAAGCATCTATAAGCTCAAGAAAGTTGTGCGGAAGCACTTTGGTAGATAAACCTACCGCAATACCCTCGGCACCCTGAGCCAATAATAACGGGAACTTAACCGGAAGATGTACCGGTTCATTTTTACGTCCGTCATAAGACGACTGCCAGGTAGTAATCTTAGGGCTATACAACACATCGAGCGCAAACTTGGAAAGTCGCGCCTCAATATAACGGGGAGCAGCCGCTCCGTCGCCTGTAAGAATGTTACCCCAGTTACCCTGAGTATCTATAAGCAGGTCCTTTTGCCCTATCTGTACCATGGCGTCACCTATACTGGCATCACCGTGCGGGTGATACTGCATAGTATGCCCCACCACGTTAGCCACCTTGTTGTAACGGCCATCGTCCAGTTCCTTAAGGGAGTGCATTATCCTTCGCTGTACAGGTTTAAAACCATCTTCAATGGCAGGTACGGCACGCTCCAGGATAACATAGGAAGCATAATCCAGAAACCAGTCTTTATACATACCCGTTACCTTGGTAATGGTATCCTGTGACTCCGGATTATCCGACTTTTCGTAAAAATTTTCGCCTTCTAACGGCTCTAAGTTTTCTTCGTCCATGTATTTACTTCCAAATTAAAATTTGAAATAATATGTATCTCAATTGAGATTATTCATCAATAACATCAAGTTCAACTTTCAGGTTATTGATAATAAACTCTTGCCTGTCTGGCGTGTTTTTACCCATGTAGAATTCCAATAGGGTCTCTACTGATGTCGCCTTGTCCATCAATACAGGATCCAAACGAATATCCTGACCAATGAAGTGCTGGAACTCATCGGGCGAAATCTCTCCTAAACCTTTAAATCGGGTTATCTCCGGCTTGCCTTTAAGTTTATCAATAGCATTGCGGCGTTCCTCATCAGAGTAGCAGTATATGGTTTCCTTTTTGTTCCTGACACGGAATAAAGGTGTTTGTAAAATGTACAAATGGTTTTCCTTTATCAGCTCAGGGAAAAACTGTAAAAAGAAGGTAATTAACAGTAAGCGAATGTGCATACCGTCAACATCAGCATCGGTTGCAATTACAATGTTGTTGTAACGCAGGTTCTCCATATCCTCCTCAATATCAAGCGCAGCCTGTAAAAGGTTAAACTCTTCGTTCTCATAAACAATTTTCTTGCTCATGCCATACGAGTTTAACGGCTTACCACGTAAACTGAAAACCGCCTGTGTATTAACATCCCTTGACTTGGTAATGGAACCCGAAGCCGAATCCCCCTCAGTAATGAAAAGTGTACTTTCCAGACTTCGCGGATTTTTAGCATCGGTTAAGTGTACCCTACAGTCTCGCAGTTTCTTGTTGTGAAGACTTGCTTTCTTAGCCCTGTCCCTTGCCAGTTTACGTATACCTGAAAGTTCTTTACGTTCACGTTCTGCCTGTAAAATCTTTTTAAGCAGCGCTTCTGCCACATCCGGGTTACGGTGCAGAAAATTATCCAGCTTAGTTTTAATGAAATCGTTTACAAAAGTACGTACCGTAGGCTGGTTTGGTCCCATATCGGTAGAACCCAGCTTGGTTTTCGTCTGTGATTCAAATACAGGTTCCTCTACCTTAACGCTAATGGCACTAACAATAGATTTTCTAATGTCGGCCGCCTCAAAGTTTTTGTTGTAAAACTCTTTTACAGTCCTCACTATAGCCTCACGAAAAGCTCCTAAATGGGTACCACCCTGTGTGGTATTCTGTCCGTTAACGAAAGAGTAATACTCTTCACTGTACTGGGTTTTACTGTGCGTAATGGCAACCTCTATATCTTCATCCTTAAGATGAATTATAGGATAAATCCTGTCGTCCTCATTTATTGTTTCTCCAAGAAGATCTTTAAGTCCTTCTTCAGAGTAATATTTTTCACCGTTAAAAATTATTGTAAGCCCTGTATTCAGGTAACAATAATTTTTAAGCATTTTTACAATGTACTCATTACGGTATTTGTAGTTTTTAAAAATGGTATCGTCTGCAAGGAAACTAACCTTAGTACCTTTCCTTTTAGATGTTTCGGCAAGCTCTTCCTCGGCAGTAAGTTCACCGGCAGAGAATTCGGCAGTTTTGATTTGGTTATCTCTAACTGACTCAACCCTGAAATAACTTGAAAGTGCATTTACCGCTTTGGTACCCACACCATTTAAACCCACTGATTTTTTAAATGCTTTAGAGTCGTACTTACCTCCGGTATTCATTTTAGAAACCACATCTACCACCTTACCTAAAGGGATACCACGCCCGTAGTCACGCACGCTTACAGTTTTATCCTTCACGGTAACCTCAATGGTTTTACCGGTTCCCATTACAAACTCATCAATAGAGTTATCTATAACCTCTTTTAAAAGAATGTAAATACCGTCGTCTGGCGAAGAGCCGTCTCCCAGCTTACCAATGTACATACCCGGACGCATACGGATATGTTCCTTCCAGTCTAACGAGCGGATGTTATCTTCAGTGTACTGATTCTCCTCCAGCATAGTAAAATTTATGGATTTTCTGCTAATATATTATATCTGCGGAAAAAAAGAAAGCGCGAAAGGGGAAACTTATTAAAAGTCAGACAACTTTTATCAGTTTTTTAATGTTTTATGACCTATCCCCTGTTTATGCGGTATGCAAGCACCGATTTCCTGTTAATATACAAGGTTAAAACACCAATTGAGTTGTTGTTGAATTCCACTTCAAACTCGGCTACATCACCGTTAAAAACAGGTTTTACCAATTTAAAAATACGTTCCTTACTAAATGCATAAGCAACGGTATCCTGTGGACTGATATTTTTTATTTTAAAGGATAAAACACCATTTCTTACCCCTTTAAAAGTTCCGTATTTCGGAGTGATTAGTTCATATTCTCCCGAAAGATAATTACCATAATACAGCGGTAAATTAGCAAAGTCTTTTTCGGTTTTATCTGTCAACAACCATTTTTTATCATCAGGAAAATGATTGAGGAAAAACGTATCAGGATGGGTAAAAAAGAAAGCATCGTTAAACCTAAACTCAAACCGTAACGGATTACCTGTTGCCGTACCTGCAGCCCAGGTAACATCGAGAAGTTTCCACTCCCCTACTATCTTAACAGCGTTCCAGGCATGATCTCTCGCTCCCGGACCTGCACCCACATGTGAAGGGTGTGATTTTGAAGTTCCGGGAACTATTTCTGCTTCGAGCCCCACTTTATTGGCAATTACCTTAAACAAGGCCGAATAACCATGACACACTGCTTTTTTATTTTTTAAAGTAGTTGTAGCCAGCTTTTCGTCCATTTCTTTCAATTTGGCCAGTTTTTCGGCTTCTGTGCGATATGAAAAACCTACAGGGCGTTCATTAACTCCATATTTACCAATATCATATTCCACATTGAGAGCAATCCATGTAAATATGGCACGTGCCTTTTCATCATCACGCGTAAAATCAGTATTTACCTTTTCGGCAAACTTATCTAACGACGAAAATTTATTTGGATATCTTTTAACTATTACATCTACCATAGTAAAATCCTGAGCAAAGATATTACTACTAAACAAAGTAATGATTAATAAGACTACAGCCGACTTAAAAGATACTTTTTTCATACATAATAATCACCAATAATCCTGCCAGTTATTTTAAAATATAAGTCACAACAAACTGCTGATTAATAACTATATTCAAAAAATGATCAGTTCCTTTATTCACTTTAGCTTTTGCTGTCATTGTATTTTCATCAATTTCCAGGTATTCCAGTTTATTGGCTCCGTCTGTAAAATAATATATAGCCATATATGGATTGGCATCCTTAAACTTTACAACTATTTCTCCGTCAGAAGGAATTGTAACCACAGCTGCAGAAGGTTCAGTAATTGTATAATCTGCTTTTATATATTCGCCGTAATATAATGGCAGGTTTATAAATTCTTCTTTAGTTTTTTGGGTTAATAACCATTTTTCATCATTTGGGTAATGATTAAGGAAAAACTTATCTGGTGCAGTAAAAAAATAGCCATCATTAAAATTAGGCTTAAACTGCCCGGGATCAACCATAATACCTGCTCCAAGCGTAGCATCGGCAAACTTCCACTCATCGTTAATTTTAATTGCATTCCATGAATGATTAATAGTTACAGGACTTTTACCCATATCCTGAGGGGAAGCCTTAAGAAAACCAACTATAGAGACACATTCAAGCCCTACCTCATTACAAAGCTTTTCAAACAGTTCTGTATAACCACGACTGGTTGCTTTATTATCCTTTAAAGCCTTTACTACTATTTCAGCTTTATATTTTTTCTCTTTTTGAATCCTTTCCTGCTCGGTTTTATACGTAAATGCAGCTTTTCCCGACTGTACATCATCAAATTGAACATTTTGGGCTATCCAGCTAAAAACAGCCCTTGCCTTATGATTTTGAGACGTAAAATCCTTTTTTATAAGCTGAGTCAATTGATTTACATCGCTAAACGAATGAGGATAAGAAGCAACCGCAGCATCTACAGTTGAAAAGTCTTGTGAATAAACAGTTACTGAAAGTAGTAAAAAGAGTAAAGTTATTTTTTTCATAGGTGTGTTTTAAAGGCTCAAAGATATACTCTTTATATTTAAGACTAAAAATCCTAAAGTTTTTATTTACTTAAACATAAAAACTCATGAAATATCAAATATCACCTGTATTTATTTAAAATAGCTTTATCATAAATTGTCCATAAACAGGCCTTTTGACCTGAAGCTTTTAAAGCATTGTTCGTCCATGTATTACAGGTATAAAATAAACTGTATTTACCGTTACCTTCATAAAAAGCATCATGCTGCCCATAACTTCTGTTAGCTATCCAGATTGCCTCTCCGTTTTCATCATACTCAAAACTTTTCTCAATATAATCAACCAACATTTCGTAATCCTGTTTTGTTATAGTAAGCTTAACGCAACTATCATCCTGCCTTATAGTTTTATAAAACCTTGTATGCATTGCCGATGTACCCATATAAAACGCAGCGTTAAAAGCTGTACTTGCCTTAAGATCACTCCACTTTGGTGTGTTAAGGTAAAACCCTTTATCACCCCAGCCAAAAGCTACATATTTAGCCAAAGTATCATTAGCCTTTGTTTCACTATACAGTATTTGCCCTGTCCAATCTTTTACTTCGTTTTTTACAGGTACTATAATATCTGTATGTACTCCATTAGAGTTTACATACACAGCAATATCACCTTTTTCAGCATTACTGTTTACAGTAATATAAGACAATACCAGTGTAGCAATTACGTACACCAGTATAAAGCAAAACAGACCTATAATTAGCTTTTTAAAAACCTTAAAAAACCTTTTAAGAATTAAGTTCATAGTCGAAATTGCGTATAATATCCTTTAACGCATTATCAAACTCTTTATTGGAAATTGTTCCGTTTTCCATATCAAAATTTTCATTGAAAGATGGCAGTGAGAATGTATCTTTTATATTACCTCCATACCATTTTAGGCTTATTTTAGCAGCTTCGAGCGAGTTTTTACCTCCAAATTTACCGGGTGAGGTAGACATTAACAACAATGGTTTATTGGCAAATACTTCTTTCTTTTGCCTTGAAGCCCAGTCGTATATATTTTTAAATGCAACGGTCATACCTGCATTATGTTCGGCAACGGAAATAACCAATACATCAGCACTTTCCAGCTTCCGCAAAAACTTACCGGCAAGTTCAGGTTTACCAATTTCCTTTTCTTTATCCACACTAAACAATGGCAATTCATAATTATTTAAATCAAGTACTTCTACCACATCTCCCTCAAACAGTTTTGCCGCATAGGTTGCCAGTTTTTTATTTATCGAATTTTTACTACTGCTTCCGCCAAAAGCTACTATTTTCATATAGTTTATAATTTTAGGTTGATTTCTAAAATTACAAAAAATACTACAATAGTATAGCCGTTTAACAATCTATTATCAGTCTTTCTTCTTAGGATATTTATTGTAACCGGAAGGTACTAACGACAGAATTTTGGCAAATTCTTTTCTGCTTGGATTAAGATAAACTTTAAGTGTATCCTCATCGGTTCGTATATTGCTAACTAAGTCTTTAAGCTTCTTAAAATCGCTTTTATCCTTAAAATATTTCCAATACAGTGTATCTTTATGAATTGACAGTATTCTTGCTGACCAATACACAGAATCTTTTTCACTCAATACAAGCTGCCTCTTAAATCGTTTAGCTCTCTGCTTTTCAGACAAGGAGAAAACTGTATCTATTATTTGTTTATGAAAAAATATGGTATCACCTTTTTCCTCAGTATCATAAACTATACTCTCATCAGGAGATATTACAGTAAGCTTTCCGTTATTATAAGTAATACTATCGGTTAATGTCTCGAGTTCTGATTTTGTAATTTCACCATTAAGCAGATACCTGTAGTAAATATCTTTTTCGTCTATATGTAATTCCCTTACTTCATCTGTAGTAGCATAAATTCCTCTGTATTTTGCCGGAAAAGATTTGAGGTCAGAATCATTAACAGGTTGCGGTTCGTGAAAATAAAAACGAATACCATACTCTTCCATCATTGATGATTCTTTACAGCTTACAAGAATTAATAAAACTCCAAAAAGTAATGCTTTTATCTTCATAGTTATTAATACATTTTAGCCGAAAAGTTTTTTTAAAACTTCGATTAAAGGTTAGATATAAAGTTACGGAAATTATAAATAAATAGAGTATTCACCCCATACTTTAAAGCAAACATCAATATATTTGGATTAAAAAATAATCATAAACAAATGGCATCTACATTTTGGCATCTTGAAAATAGCAGGTGTTTTGCACAACGATGGAGTATTATATTTTACATTCTTAGGCTTATCAATGAAATACCTAACTCTTTATATATAAAAAAACCAGTCAGCAAATACTGACTGGTTAATATGATTTTATTGTAAAACTTGTCAGCCTATTTTAGGACGACTCATTATTTATAATTATTATATCAATAATTATTTTTTAACGATTTTCTTAGTAGTAGTACCTTGATCAGAAGATACATTCATTAAGTACATACCAGCTGAAAGATCAGAAATGTTAACCTGAGCTTCAGATACACCATTATATCTTACTAATTTAACTGTACGACCATTAATATCTACAATCTCAACTCCGTTTATAGAAGCAGTTTCATTGTTTACAATATTAATAATGTCTGAAGCAGGGTTAGGGAAAATTGATAATTGAGAAGCAAAAAGATCTTCAACTCCTAATTGAGAATCAACAATTACATTGTCTAGTAAAAGGTAGCTGTTGCTTGCCTGAGTATGAGCCGGACTATTGCAACGGAAACCAAAATAGTAAACACCGTCAGCAGGAACTGTAAAAGTAGCATTTTTAAGAGTAAATTCCTGCTCAGTAATATTTGAATGTGTATTCAGAATTGTTGATTGAGAAAGCTCATTTCTTTCTGTACCAACACTTACAACTAAACTATTAGTATTTCCTGTAGTACCACCAGATATAAATTGTCTAACATAGTAAGCTAAAGTTATTTCATCTCCTTGAGTAAGAGTTATACCTCTTGAGAACAACCAAGTATCAGATGCAGCTCCAGATGGGGCAACTCCAGCAAAAAAATCACCTTCCTGAGCCGGTAAATTTTGACCTGCCTGTAGAACATCCCATACTCCAGCATTTTGGTTAGTAGTTACAGTAGACCAACCACCGAAATCAAAGTTTCCTTCCTCAAATCCATATGTGTAATCAGGAGTAACAGGTTCGAAAACAGTATTGAAAGATAATGGACCAACCCACTCGCTTGAATCTGTATCACTACAAACTGAACGTACATATAAATCGTAAACAGTACTTGGATCTAAATTTGGCATTGTAGCCATTGCTTCAGTTACTTCAACTGTTTCAATACCACTTCCTGGCTCAAATCCTTGAGGTCCGTACTCATATTCATAACCCTGAACAGTACCTACTAAAGGAGCATTCCATATTAAAGTAACATCTGTTGTTGTTGGAGGCGTTTCAGTAGAATAAGCAAATCCTGTAGGTGTAAAACAAGATACTGCTTCTGCAGATAATTCAAAGTCAAAACCAGTACTTAACCATCTGTTATCAAAAGCTATGTAATAAGTTGTACCAGCTTCTGCAGGAAAAGTAACAGCCGAACGGTAATCACTTCCGCTAACGTCATCATTACCTGAATAACAAGTTAAATCTCCACAAGTACCTGTAAATACAGAGAATCTTGTATCTGTAGATGCTGCAGGATTAGCATCTATATCAGTTCTTACTGTTACTAATGAATTTTCAGATGGAGTATAAGAATACCATTCGGCATTATCTGCGGCTGTTTGCCAACAACCAGCTCCAAATGTACCATTAACAGCATCAACTGTGTAAGTACCAGGTGTTACGACTACTGCTTCTGCGCAACTGTCCTGTGCTTTAACAGTCAAAAAAGAGCCGAATAAAAAAGCTCCCAAAAGTAATTTTTTCTTCATGATGATAGTTTTATAATTTACTATCAAAAATAATAAAAAAAAAATGACAAACAATTTAATTTTAACTTTTCTTAATAAATTAAAGGGTATTATTTACTTTAATTCACAAGTATTTAATAAATAGACACCTATTTAAAGATATTATTAAGAAAGTAGAAGTCGGCTATAACCATAGCAGCCATCGATTCGACTATAGGCACTGCTCTTGGTACAACACATGGGTCGTGCCTGCCTTTACCCTGCATTTTTACTATATTTCCCGTATTATCTAGAGCATCATACTCCTGAATTAAAGTAGCAACAGGCTTAAAAGCTACCCTGAAATAAATATCCATTCCGTTGCTTATTCCGCCCTGAATCCCGCCCGAAAGGTTAGATTTTGTTGTACCGTCGGGATTAAAAGCATCATTATGCTCACTTCCTTTCATTTTAGCTCCACAAAATCCACTACCATATTCAAAACCTTTTACAGCATTTATAGACAGCATAGCTTTACCAAGTTCAGCATGAAGTTTATCAAATACCGGTTCACCAAGACCTATAGGTACATTTTGTATAACACATGTAACAGTACCCCCTACTGTATCTCCTTCTTTTCTTATTTGTCTTATATATTCTTCCATTTTTGCAGCAGTGGTTTCATCCGGGCAACGTACCGGATTACTTTCGGTTAATGAAAAATCCAATGCCTGATACGGTTTATCTATAAAAATATCTCCAACAGAGGAAACAAACGCATTAATCTGTATATCGGGTAAAATTTGTTTAGCAATGGCTCCTGCTACTACTCTACTGGCAGTTTCCCTTGCAGAACTTCTTCCTCCACCCCTATAATCCCTTATACCATATTTTTGTTCATAAACATAATCGGCATGTGAAGGGCGGTATATATCTTTAATATGTGAATAGTCTGCCGATTTCTGATTTGTATTCGGTATGATAAAACCAATTGGTGTACCAGTTGTCCTACCTTCAAAAATCCCGGAAAGAAACTGAACTTCATCATCTTCCTTTCTTTGTGTTACAATTGCAGACTGTCCCGGCTTTCTTCTTTCAAGCTCTTTTTGTATAGCATCAAAATCAAGTGATATGCCGGGAGGACAACCATCAATAACTCCTCCTATTGCCTCTCCGTGAGATTCCCCAAAAGTGGTAAGTTTATATACATTACCATATGTATTTCCTGCCATGCTATATTAAAATGTGAGTTGATACAAATTTAAGCTTTTATCTCTTTTTATAACCTATTTCATACAAAACCTAAAGTTAATGTTTAATTAACTGCCAGTTTATGTTAATCAGTCTATTTTGCAATAAAACATTCTGAATGAAAAAAAGAATTGTTGACATTGTTGTTCTTTCAGATGTGCACTTAGGAACCTACGGGTGTCATGCTAAAGAACTTGTGGCTTATCTTTCTACAATAAAGCCAAAAATACTTATTCTTAACGGCGATATAATAGACATATGGCAATTTAGGAAATCGTACTTCCCAAAATCACACATGAAAGTAGTTAAACGTATACTTGATTTTGCAGCAAAAGGTACTACCGTATATTACATTACAGGAAACCATGATGAAATGCTTAGAAAATTTAGCGATACCACTATGGGAAATTTCTCTATAGTAGACAAAGTAGTTTTAGAAATTGATGGTAAAAAAGCCTGGTTTTTTCACGGAGATGTATTTGATAACTCTGTTAGTCATGCTAAATGGATAGCTAAACTTGGAGGCATAGGGTATGATTACTTAATACTACTCAATCGTTTTGTAAACTGGTGTTTGGTAAAAATGGGGCGTGAACCCTACTCCCTTTCAAAAAAAATAAAATCCGGTGTAAAAAAAGCGGTGAAATTTATTTCAGATTTTGAAGCCATAGCATCTGACCTAGCAATCGAAAATAATTATGATTATGTGGTTTGCGGACACATACATGAGCCTAAAATGGTAGTTAAAGAAAATAAGAAAGGCAGTGTTAACTACTTAAATTCAGGTGACTGGATAGAGAACCTTACTTCGTTGGAGTATCATAATAAACAGTGGAAATTGTACAGGTATATGAATGAGATTGAAGTAGACACTGAAGAAGAAACTTCTAAGAATGATTTAAATTTGGAAAATGAATTAATGACTGCATTACTTTTTAACAGGAAATAATCCTCATTAATAAATTTAATTATCTTAGCCAACAAACTAACTTAATTGAATTATAATGAAAAAAAATCAATACCTATTACTGCTATTTAGTCTATTTATTTTTTCATGTTCAAATGATGATGATAACAGTAATACCCCAAACGATATAAATAACGCTATTCCATTATCTATAGGTAATTACTGGGTATATGATGTAGATGTCGCCGGAACGACAGGAAGAGACTCTCTATATATTGCAAACGACACTGTGATAAACAATATTACTTATAAGAAATTTAAAACAGAAAGTTTCCCAATGGGTTTTTATTCATTAGCATTAAATAACAACGCTTTAAGAAATGTAGATGGTAAACTTTTACTAAGCGGTGGTATAAATACAGGTATACCTGAAATCCCGGTAGACTTAACTGTTAGTGATTTTGTTGTTTTTGACCCTAATGCTTCTACCGGAGCTGTACTTTCAACTTTTAACGGACAAAATGAACAGGAATTAGAAGGATATAATATAAGCGTTAGCTATTCTCTTACCGCCGAGGCAGGAGATAACTATACCTCATACACAACTCCCGACGGACAATCTTATAATAATGTAAAAGCTGTAACTGTCAAACTAAGCTTAAAAGTAGTAGTTTCCATTCCAGATATACCATTTCCTTTTACTATTCTACCTACACAAGATGTTTTAGTTTCAACTCAATATTATGCTAATGGAATTGGCATGGTTCATACCGTAACCGATATGCAATATGAACTTGCTGATACCTTTGGAATAGAACTTCCTTTACCCCAATCTCTTGAAGAGCATCAGGAAGAAGTTTTATCTTCTTACAACGTGCAATAAGCCCTGACACCCCTAAAATAAAGATGTTAAATATTTGAAAAGAAACTATTCTTACAAAAATCAACATACTATATTTGTTAAATAAATAACTAAAACAACATTATGAAGAAACTATTTTTATCAGCTTTTTTACTACTTGGTTTAGTAATTAGCAGTAACGCACAGGACAGGCAAAATGCACTTGGTTTAAGACTTGGAGACAATGATGGTTTTGGAGGAGAGATATCTTATCAAAGATACCTATCCAGCAGCAACAGACTTGAAGCTGATTTGGGATGGAGAAACTCTGATAACTATGATGCTTTCAAAATTGTTGCTTTATACCAATGGGTTTGGAACATTGAAGGAGGCTTTAACTGGTATGCCGGCGTAGGTGGTGGTTTTGGTACGTGGAGTTTTGGCGATAACAAACCAGGCTATTATGATGGAGACAAAGACAGCGGCGCTTTTGCTCTTTTAGCAGGTGATTTAGGTATCGAATATAACTTTGATATTCCATTACAATTATCACTTGACTTCAGACCTGAAATTTATTTTGCTGATGATTTCCGCGAGGATAATTTTGGTCCGGATATCGCTTTAGGAGTTAGATTTAGATTCTAATACACAACCTAAGTATATAAAAAAGCGCTCTGTATTAAAATACAGAGCGCTTTTTTTATTAATTATTATATATTTGGCTTTCAAAAAAATAACCAAATATAAATGAAAGAAGAAATCACCTTACAATTGGACACATCTAATGGTCAATCTAAAGAATACAATCTTGAAGTAGACAACGGCACACTACAAAAGTTACAAACTCTTTTAGGGAGTCCGCTTTCGGTAATAAAACATGGCGGAAAAGGACTTTTTAAATCAATAATGGCACTGGTAATACTTGCTATAATAAACCTATCCTTCTTTGTATACTCATTATTTAATCTTGGAGAGAGTAAGGCTTACACCCCTATCCTAGTATTACTTTTAGGTGTTGTTTTCACATGTTGGTATGCTTACAAAGCCTATAACTATATATATATAAATGTTACAAGGGAGGCTTTTAAAGGATTAGCTCCTATCTTTAAAAAAGTATGTGGTATTGCTGTAGATGTTGTGAGTGATAAAGCTAAAAATGGAGAGACAAAAATCGCAAAAGCCCATGTAAGTGCTACCGAAATAGTAAACAGGATTAACAACCTGCCATATTTGGTAAAAAAGATACTGATTTTCCTCTTTAACCGAGTACCTTTTTCCGGTATAATAAACGAAGCATGGGAGGTAATAAATTCGGGAGATAATGAAAAAGCCACAGATGTGGTTTACGGAAAATTAAGTGGTTATGCTAATAATAAAGTATTTAATAAAAATAAATTTAACTGGGTGCTATGGTACATCCCGTTAAACATAATAGTATTAGTAGTTTTAATAAAACTACTATAATAAAAAGGGGAGCTTTTAAGCTCCCCTTTTTATTTATCTGATAAGTTTTTTATACTTAATACGTGTAGGTGTTAAATCAGTACCTAAGCGTTTTTTCCTGTTCTCTTCATATTCAGAGAAGCTTCCTTCAAAGAAATAAACTTCAGAATCTCCTTCAAAAGCAAGGATATGAGTACAAACCCTGTCAAGGAACCAACGGTCGTGAGAAATAATAACCGCACATCCGGCAAAATTCTCTAAACCTTCCTCAAGAGCCCTTAGTGTATTAATATCTAAGTCATTTGTTGGCTCATCCAGTAAAAGCACGTTACCTTCTTCTTTAAGTGTCATAGCTAAGTGAAGCCTGTTTCTCTCACCACCTGAAAGAGCAGATACTTTTTTATTCTGTTCACTACCACTAAAGTTGAATCGGCTTAAGTAAGCTCTTGAATTAACCTGACGACCTCCCATCATAATTAATTCCTGACCATCACAGAAGTTTTCCCATATTGATTTTTCAGGATCAATGTTTGAGTGACTCTGGTCTACATAAGCAATTTTAACAGTATCCCCTACTTCAAACTCTCCTTTATCAGGTGTTTGCTCGTCCATTATCATTTTAAAGATAGTAGTTTTACCAGCACCGTTTGGACCTATAATACCTACAATACCTGCCTGAGGTAAGGTGAAGTTTAGGTTTTCATACAAAAGCTTGTCACCAAAAGCTTTTGCTACACTTTTAGCTTCAATAACATTAGTCCCTAAACGAGGTCCGTTAGGGATATATATCTCAAGTTTTTCTTCAAGTTGTTTTTGGTCTTCATTCAATAACCTGTCGTAGTTTTGTAAACGGGCTTTTTGTTTTGTTTGTCGACCTTTAGCACCCTGTCTAACCCAGTCTAACTCACGCTCAAGTGTTTTTCTGCGTTTAGAGGCTGTTTTTTCCTCCTGTTCCAGTCTTTTAGCTTTTTGATCCAGCCATGAAGAATAGTTACCTTTCCATGGAATACCTTCACCCCTGTCAAGCTCAAGAATCCAACCTGCAACATTATCCAGGAAATAACGGTCGTGCGTTACTGCAATTACAGTACCTGCATAACGCTGTAAGTGTTGCTCTAACCATAATACACTCTCGGCATCAAGGTGGTTGGTAGGCTCATCTAAAAGAAGTACATCTGGCTGTTGAAGTAGTAAACGACATAGTGCTACCCTTCTTTTCTCTCCACCCGAAAGTACTTTTATAGGAGTGTCAGGATCCGGAGTACGAAGTGCGTCCATAGCTACTTCAAGCTTATTGTCAAGCTCCCATGCTCCTGCTGCATCAATTTTATCCTGAAGCTCAGCCTGACGGTCCATAAGCTTCTGCATTTTGTCGGCATCCTCATATACTTCAGGTAAACCGAACATATCATTTATTTTATTGAATTCATCAAGTAATGCAACGGTTTCGGCCACACCTTCACGAACAATCTCAATAACTGTTTTATTTTCATCTAATTGTGGTTCCTGCTCTAAATAGCCTACAGTATACCCAGGAGCAAAAACTACATCTCCCTGATAACTTTTATCTACACCGGCAATAATTTTTAATAACGATGATTTACCGGAACCGTTTAGACCAAGGATACCAATTTTAGCCCCGTAAAAAAAGCTCAGGTATATATCCTTTAATACCTGTTTGTTTGCTCCCTGGTAAGTTTTGCTTACTCGGGACATTGAAAATATTACTTTCTTATCGTCTGACATTATACGTAATTAGATTAATTTATTTTGTATTTATAAACAACAAAGATAGTTTGAAATGTAAAGATTTCAAATTACCTGCGTAGTATTTATCAATTCGTTATTTTACGATTACCTCTCTAATCTTATCCAGAAGTTCTTCTTGCTTAAAAGGCTTAGAAACATAGCCATCCATACCAAGGTCAAAACATTTTTGCTGTTCACCAATTAAGGAATGTGCTGTAATAGCAATAATAGGAATGCTGCTTTTTAATTCGCTCCTTATATAAATTGTAGTTTGATAACCATCTTTAACCGGCATTTGCAGGTCCATTAAGATAAGATCATAGTTCTTTTTCTCAAGCATATCAAGACCTTCCTGACCGTTATTTGCAATGTCAATATCAAAACCAAAGCCTTTTACAATATTTTTTGCCAAATGCTGGTTAAGGAAATTATCTTCACATAACAATACGGAAAGCTTTCCTAAAGAATCACTAGGTTTTTTCTCTACTTCCTGTTCTTTGATTTCTTCATCAACACCCACGTTTTCAAAGTCCAGTATAAAATAAAATTCAGATCCCCTACCCGGTTTACTATTTACACCTATTTCACCATTCATTAGCTCAACAAGCTGTTTTACAATATTAAGACCAAGTCCGGTACCACCAAAACGACGGGTTGTACTTTCTTCTGCTTGGGTAAAACGATCAAAAATAGCTTCAAGCTTATCTTTTTCTATACCAATACCGGTATCTTTTATGGAGAACCTAAGCTTACAGCCAGTGTCGGTATTATCTATTTTTTTAACAGATATTGTAACATCCCCCTCTTCGGTAAATTTAATGGCATTACCGGCAAGGTTCATTAAAATCTGATTGATACGCCCTTTATCCCCTACTACGGTTTCAGGCATATTAGCATCAAGAAAAAGATTAAATTCAAGCCCCGACTGTTCTGCCTTAACTTTAAGCAGATCATAAACATGCTTTAAAGCCGATTTTAAATTAAATTTAGAATGCTCTATAACTAATTTACCTGATTCTATTTTAGAAAGATCAAGTATATCATTGATTATAAGTAACAGGTTATCTCCAGCGGTTTGAACATTAGTAACAAACTCACGTTGTTTATCATTAAGATCTGTACGGGCCAGCAAATCTGTAAAACCAATAATAGCATTCATTGGGGTACGGATTTCGTGGCTCATATTTGCTATGAAACTGTCTTTTACAAAAATTGCTTTTTCGGCAATTTCTTTAGCCTTAATAAGCTCATTTTCAACAGCTTTCCTCTCGGTTATATCATTAGCTATTTCTACATACTTAAATGGATATCCTGATTTATCAAGAAAAGGTACTACCACTACTTCCATCCAGTATGGTTTACCGTTTTTCGTTATGCTTTCAATTTCATTTTTCCACACATACCCGGCACTAACCGTATTCCATAAACTTGTATAGATGCTATCTATATTATATCCGGTATTGGTATCGCTAATATGAGTGCCTATTAATTCATCTTTTGTGTACCCGCTATAGCTACAGGTTGTTTCATTAACAAAAGTTATTATACCTTCTTTATCAAAAATTAATACACCTGAGGTTTCATCCAGTGCCGTTTTATAACTTTCAAGTTCCCTGTTAACAGATTCAATTTCTTTTTTAGCCAGCCGGGCTACTTCTTCTCTTAGGTTAGAATTTCTTTTTCGTATTTCTAAAAGGCTCATTACATGATTAGCCAATGTATATAGAGCCCTACGCTGATCATCATTAATAGAGCGGGGTACAGTATCAATTACACATAAACTTCCTATGTTAAATCCATCTGGAGTAACTAATGGTGCACCGGCATAAAACCGTATTTCTAAACCTTTAGTTACATTTGGATTATCTTTAAAAATAGGATGAATTGTTGCGTCATTCACTTCTAAAATATCATTTTGAAGTATAGCATATTGGCAAAAACTCTCTTCACGAGGCATTTCAGTTTCATCTATACCAATTTTAGACTTAAACCACTGCCTCTTAGAGTCTACCATTGATATTAATGCAATGGAGGTATTACATATAAAAGAAGCTAAATGAATAATATCATCAAATTCTTTTTCTGATAATGTATCTAAAATATTATAGCTATGGAGAGCTTTTAACCTTTCCTTTTCGTTAGGTGGTATAGGAAAATTTTTTTTTTCTATCAGCAAGACAATGGGGTATTTTACTTAAACAAAATAGGATACAATAAAGTAAAGGTAATAAAAAATAAATTCTAACATAAAATGTTAAAACATTAATTTTATTGCATCTTTTTTTCAAAGGAAACGAATATTAAATTAAACCCTTCCTTTTAAAGCATTAAAAGCCCATGATATAGCAAAGAAACCTATGCCCACTACCGAAAAACCAATAGCATAGTCAGGATATTTTAAAACTCCAAGTAAAACAAGCGCCGCCCCAATTAAAAACAATATAAAAGAAGCCCATCCGAAGATGGTGTTTTTATTCATTCCCATTTTGTATATTCTTTATTACAGGATTAAGCCTGCAAATATCGTACATTTTTATCAATTAAATATCTTAACAAGCATCTCTTTTAACAAATCGGCCTGTGATATTGCATTTGCTCCCACCCCTTTACTCTTCACATCAATATCCCTTAGTGCCGCTACAATGGCACTAACTTTTTTCATAGGATAATTACGTAATGCAATATCGTAGTCTTTCATAAAATACGGGTTAACCTTTAATACTCTCGCAGCGTTAGCAGCGCTTTTATCCTTAAGTCCGTGATATTGCAATAACTGAGAAAAGAAACCAAACACCAACCCCGTTGTCATTACAAGCGGATTATCTTTTGGGTTTTGAGAAAAATGATCGGCAATTCTGTAAGCCTTTAACTGATCTCTCTCCCCTATTGCTTTACGTAATTCAAAAACATTATAATCCTTACTTATACCTATGTTTTCCTCTACATGTTTAGGGGATATAGCGGTACCTTTAGGTAGTATTATAATCAGCTTTTCAAGCTCATTGTTTATTTTACTCAAATCGTTACCTAAAAACTCAACAAGCATTGCAGCAGCTTTAGGTTCAATGGTATATCCTTTACCTGAAAGCACTCTTTTTATCCATTCACCTACCTGATTTTCATAAAGTTTTTTGCTTTCAAATACTAGTCCGGCTTTCTCCAGTGTTTTGGTAACCTTTTTACGCTTATCCAGTGTTTTGTACTTATAGGCAAAAACCAATACAGTGGTAGGCTGCGGATTTTGAGCATAAGCCTCAAGTTTATCTATAGTTCTGGACAACTCCTGAGCCTCTTTTACAATCACCACCTGTCTTTCGGCCATCATGGGATACCTACGAGCGCTAGACATAACATCTTCCAAACTAACATCCTTACCATATAAAACCGTTTGGTTAAACCCTTTCTCTTCTTCACTAAGAATATTGTCTTCAATATAATCAGTAAGCCTGTCAATATAATAAGGCTCTTCACCCATAAAAAAATAAATGGGCTTAATATTGCCCTGCTTAATATCGTTAACAATCTTAATTACTTCGTCCACCGGATAATTGTTTAATCAGTTAAAAATTAAAAAAACTATACATTTGCCCTATGCAAAAGCTTAATTTTCCTAATTATACTTTCCGATTCAAAAATAGTGAAAATAAAATCGCCATTTTTGATGAAATACGTAAAAAATTCATTCTCCTTACTCCAGAAGAATGGGTAAGGCAGCATGTGGTACAGTATTTACTGCTTGAACATAAATACCCTAAATCATATATAAATGTAGAGAAAGTACTTAAGGTTAACGGACTTACAAAACGATATGATGCTGTAGTTTTTAATCCGGACGGCAGTATTTTTCTCCTTGTGGAATGTAAAGCCCCTGAGGTAAAAATAACACAGAATGTTTTTGACCAAATTGCCCGTTATAATATGGTTTTAAAAGCCAACTACATGATGATTACAAACGGCTTAAATCATTACTTTTGCCAAATGGATTATGAAAAGGAACAATATCAGTTTCTGCGTAACCTGCCTGAATTTACACTTAACCAATGAATAATATAGCTGTAGTAATTTTAAACTGGAACGGAAAGAAGCTTTTAGAGGAGTTCCTGCCTTTTGTAATTAAATATTCTGGAAACGCTGCTATATATGTAGCCGATAATGCCTCTACAGACGAATCTGTTTCCTTTGTAAAATTGGCTTTTCCTCAAATAAAAATTATTGAGAATACCGGAAATTACGGTTACGCTAAAGGATATAACGAAGCCTTAAAACAGGTTAATGAAGAAATATACGCTTTAGTAAATTCAGACATTGAAGTGACCGAAAACTGGTTATTACCAATTGCCGAATTGTTTGAAAAAGACCCCGAAACAGCTATAATACAACCTAAAATACTGGATTATTACAAAAGAGATACTTTTGAATATGCAGGTGCTGCCGGAGGTTTTTTAGATAAATATGGTTTCCCCTACTGTCGTGGTCGTATTTTTGAAACTCTTGAAAAGGATAACGGGCAGTATAATGATAATATTGAAATATTCTGGGCTTCGGGAGCGTGTTTTTTTATCCGTAAAAATGTGTTTTGGGAACTTGGCGGACTTGATGAGGATTTCTTTGCACATCAGGAAGAGATTGACTTATGTTGGAGGGCTTTTAATAAAAACCACAAAATAAAAGTTTGCGGAAGTTCATATGTATATCATGTAGGCGGAGCTACCCTAAAAAATACCAATCCTAAAAAGACTTTCCTTAATTTTAGGAATTCCCTCTGGATGATGACTAAAAATCTGCCAAAAAGCAAACTGATACCGGTGTTTTTTATACGTTTATGTTTTGACGGTATTGCCGGACTTCGATTCGTCTCTCAGGGAAAATTTGCACATTTATGGGCTGTACTAAAAGCACATTTTTATTTTTATACCCGATTGTTTAAATTTTTAAACAAAAGAAAATCAAAACAATACAAAAACTACTATAAAACAAAGAGTATTGTTTACGATTATTTCATTTCGGGTAAGAAAAATTTTAACAATAGTTTATAGCACAGTACGTTAATATTTGCAGGAATATACATAATTTTGTTTCAAATATTAATTTTTCAAATCTTATGAAAAGAACCGTTCTATTACTATCATTGGCAGCAATGACGCTGACATCGTGTGGATCCAAAAAGAAGATTGCCGAGTTAGAAGCAAAGAACAAAGAGATCCAGGATCTGCTTAATACAGCAACAGTTAAACTGAACACCTGTTTATCAGAAAAAAGTTCATTAGCTGAACAAGTTGATTATCTAAAGAAAACAAATTCTGACCTTATTACTAATGTAGGCAATGTTACTACGTTATCTTCCAAAGGTGCTGAAAATTTAGAAAAAACACTTGAAAGCCTAAAAGAAAAAGATCTTAAAATATCAAGATTACAGGACGCTATTACCCGTAAAGATTCTGTAACATTAGCATTAGTATCTAGCGTTAAAAGAGCTGTTGGTATAGATGATCCGGATATTGAAGTTAATGTTGAAAAAGGCGTTGTATATATATCTATAGCCGATAAACTTTTATTCAAAAGCGGTAGCTATCAGGTAAGCGACAGAGCTAAAGAAATTTTAGGTAAAGTTGCAGCTATTGTAAAAGATAAATCAAACTTTGAATGTATGGTTGAAGGCCACACTGATAATGTGCCAATTAAAAACCCTGTACTGCAGGATAACTGGGATTTAAGTGTTAAGCGGGCTACTTCAATCGTAAGAATACTACAACAGGACTTTGGTATTGAGCCGGGCAGACTTGTAGCTTCAGGTCGTGGCGAGTATGTTCCTTTAGAGTCTAACGACACTGCCGAAGGACGTGCAAGAAACAGAAGAACAAGAATACTTATTCTTCCTAAAATCGATCAGTTCTACGATATGATTGAAAAAGAAATGAAAAACCAGAAATAATATTCAAGGTTAAAGAAATAAGAAAGGCTGCCATTTGGCAGCCTTTTGTTTTTGGTGATTGTTTCGTTGTGGTATTATTTAAATTTATTACCAAACCTTACTATACCTGAAGGCAAACTCAGCACAATAGCGGTAATAAATATTAAAAGCAAAATAACCAACATAAGGAAATATAACACTCCCCCTGCTGTTGTAAGGTCAGGAAATTCTGCTACAGCATAAAAGGCAGTAGAGAAAAAAGCGATTGTTGACAAAATTAAACTTAAAATCCTCATAATCCTTAATTTGTTTTGTGGGTAAAATTGGTTAACTGGAAAAGGATTGTTATTCATGATTCCTTCACTACATTATTTTTGTAACAATTAGTTATAAATTAAATATCACAAAAACATAAAAAAGATTGATAGTCTTTTATAGGTCGTGGTTTGATTTAATACTGGTAAAATTACAAATAAATTGTTAACACATGTTAAGTATAGCTAAATTATTTATTACTTAATCTGCTTTTTAACAAAAAAAGGATGTTTAATATTTATTTTTTAGATAAAACGAAATAAATCCAAACATTTTATAATAAGCAAATAAATACTTATTTTCGTACGCGTAAAAATAACCGGTAAAATACATACTGATGAAATACGATATTATTGTTTTAGGAAGCGGTCCTGGTGGTTATGTAACTGCTATCAGGGCTTCTCAGCTAGGATTTAAAGTAGCTGTTGTAGAAAAGGAAAACCTTGGAGGTATATGCCTTAACTGGGGATGTATCCCTACTAAAGCACTTTTAAAAAGTGCTCAGGTTTTTGACTACCTTAAGCATGCTTCTGATTACGGATTAACAGTAAAAGAGTTTGACAAAGACTTTAATAAGGTAATTGAGCGCAGCCGTGGTGTTGCCGATGGTATGAGCAAAGGTGTTCAGTTCCTTATGAAAAAGAATAAAATTGAGGTTATCTATGGTACCGGTAAAGTAAAAGCAGGTAAAAAAGTAGATGTAACTGATAAAGATGGTAAAACAAGCGAAATTAGTGCTGATCATATCATTATAGCTACAGGAGCTCGTTCAAGAGAACTTCCTAACCTTCCTCAGGATGGTAAAAAAGTTATAGGATACCGTCAGGCAATGACATTACCGGAACAACCAAAATCTATGATTGTTGTTGGATCCGGAGCTATTGGTGTTGAGTTTGCTCATTTCTACAATGCAATGGGAACTCAGGTAACTATTGTTGAGTTTATGCCGAACATTGTTCCTGTTGAAGATGAAGACGTATCAAAACAATTTGAGCGTTCACTTAAAAAAGCAGGTATCAAAATTATGACTAACTCTTCTGTTGAAAAAGTAGACACTACCGGTAACGGAGTTAAAGCTACTGTAAAAACAGCTAAAGGAGAGGAAATACTTGAGGCAGATATCGTTCTTTCTGCAGTAGGTATCAAATCAAACATCGAGAACATCGGTCTTGAAGAAGTTGGTATCGCTACAGACAGAGATAAAATATTAGTAAATAGCTACTACCAAACAAATATCCCTGGTTACTACGCTATTGGCGATGTTGTTCCTGGTCAGGCACTTGCGCACGTTGCTTCGGCAGAAGGCATTCTTTGTGTTGAGAAAATTGCCGGTATGCACGTAGAACCTCTTGATTATGGCAACATCCCCGGATGTACTTATGCTACCCCTGAAATTGCTTCTGTAGGTCTTACAGAAAAACAGGCTAAAGAAAAAGGATACGAGCTTAAAGTAGGTAAATTCCCGTTCACTGCATCAGGTAAAGCAAAAGCTGCAGGTACTCCTGATGGTTTTGTGAAAGTTATTTTTGATGCTAAGTACGGAGAATGGTTAGGTTGCCATATGATTGGTGCTGGTGTTACCGATATGATTGCTGAGGCAGTAGTAGCACGTAAACTTGAAACTACAGGCCACGAAATACTAAAAGCAGTTCACCCTCACCCTACTATGAGTGAAGCGGTTATGGAAGCTGTTGCAGATGCTTATGGTGAAGTAATTCACTTATAAAAACTTAAATAAATAAAAAAAAGGCTATCCTTCTTAGGGGTAGCCTTTTTTATTTTACGTAGTTTACTTTATAATAAAAATCTTATTCAGTATTAAATACTTTCACTTATCTATAACATAGTTCCCTATAGTTAATTTGTAATTTTACCTTTGTTAAACTATAAATTGCAATGTAATGGAAAAAGGAAACTACGGAAAGTTTTTACTCATGCTACTGGTTTCGTTTATAGTGATGTACGCCATAATGTATACCAATGTAGCCAGTGAAGAGCATATTTATTTTAGCCTCAACCGTTTTTATATGACAATATTAATGGTAGTCCCTATGGGCTTTATTATGCTTTTATTTATGCAGCGAATGTATAAAAACCGTAAAAAGAACAATGTGTTAATTATAACGGGGGTACTGCTTTTTACATCTGCTTTTGTTATGCTTAGAACTCAAACTTACATCAATGACGTGCGTTATATGGAAGCAATGATTCCACATCATTCTTCAGCTATATTATCAAGTCAGCATGCTGATTTAAAAGATCCCGAAGTACAGGAATTATCTAAAAAAATAATCGAATCTCAACAAAAAGAAATCGAACAGATGAAAGAGATGATACAACTATTAAAAAACAGTACTGAAGAATAACTCAGGCTATTAAAAATAGTACTACTCCCCTCCTTACTAAATATCAGATTTTTACTATATTGCGTTCTTTTAATTCGCAAGGCACTTCATGAATAATATACCGGATAAAAACACCAAACAAATAAGCCTTACCCAGGCTTTAATTCCAATCATACTACTTGTCGGCTTTTTAGCAATCAACGTTTACATTTTTAAAAGTGATGCTATTAATGGTTCCAATCAGTTCGTTTTATTGATGGGTGGAGCTTTTGCTGCTATTGTTGGGTTTATTAACAAGGTGCCATATGAAAAGATGCTTAATAAAGTATCTAAAAATATTAAATCTACAGCGGGAGCCATACTTATACTTTTACTGGTAGGATCTCTTTCGGGCACGTGGCTTGTAAGCGGTATTGTACCTGCTATGATTTATTACGGACTTAAAATTTTACATCCCGAAATATTTCTTCCTGCCTGCGTAATCATCTGCTCTATAATATCAATAGCCACCGGCAGTTCATGGACTACTTCAGCTACAATTGGTGTTGCTTTGATAGGGATTGGAAACACCATGCATATTAATCCGGGTATGGTTGCAGGAGCAGTAATCTCAGGAGCGTATTTTGGAGATAAGATGTCTCCTCTTTCAGATACTACAAACCTTGCTCCCGCTATGGCAGGGACTGACCTGTTTACCCATATAAAGTATATGGCTTATACTACAGTGCCTACCTATTTAATCACATTAATACTGTTTATTATTTTAGGCCTTACCCAGTCAGCAGACGGTAGTGCTGAAAACACTCAGGCTACACTTATTGCCATTAAGGAAAGTTTCGCTATCAGTCCGTGGTTATTCGCAGTACCTGTAATAGTAATTGGATTAATTATTAGAAAAACAGAACCGCTTATAGCCCTATTGATAGGTACATTATTAGGCGGACTATTTGCTTTAATATTTCAACCTGAACTAGTAGCTAAAATTGGTGGTGGTGAAAAATTGAATTTTATTTCAGGCTATAAAGGAGTAATGAATTCCATTACCATAAGCAGCACAGTAGAAACTTCAAATAAAACTCTTCAGGATTTGTTTGAATCTAAAGGAATGGTGGGAATGTTGCCTACCATATGGCTGATAATATGCGCTATGGTATTTGGAGGTATTATGGAAGCTATTGGTGCTCTAAAAGTTATAAGTAATGCAATGCTAAAAGTTGCTAATGGTATTTTTGGGCTTTTTGCAAGCACTGTAGGAAGTTGCGTCGTTTTAAACATTACAGCTTCAGATCAATATTTAGCTATTGTTGTTCCGGGTAAAATGTTTGCGGAAGCATACAGGGAGAAAGGATTAGCTCCTGAAAATCTAAGTCGCACACTAGAAGATTCAGGTACTGTTACCTCTGTACTTGTACCATGGAATACCTGTGGCGCCTACCAGTCGGGAGTTCTTGGCGTACCTACCCTTACCTATTTACCGTATGCATTTTTTAATATACTTAGTCCTATAATGACCCTTACGTTTGCGGCTCTTGGTATAAAAATCAGAACGTTAGCCGGAAAACTACGTTCAACATAAGGATTCTCTATATTTCAATAGGGATAAATGATAATGGTAGTTATAACCAAAAGCTATTAAAATCTATCTTTGCAACAAATAAAAATTATAAACCATAAAAATTAATTAATAGTATGTCTTTAGTAGGAAAAAAATTCCCAAATATTACAGTTGATGCTATCTCAGAAATGGGTGACAACCTTAAAATCAATGTGTTTGAAGAAGCTGTAAAAAACAACAAAAAAGTACTTTTATTTTGGTACCCTAAAGATTTCACTTTTGTATGCCCTACAGAACTTCACGCTTTCCAGGCTGCTCTAGGTGAGTTTGAAAAAAGAAACACTATCGTAATTGGTGCTTCTTGTGATACTAACGAAGTTCACTTCGCTTGGTTAAATACTCCAAAAGCTAACGGTGGTATTGAAGGTGTTACTTACCCACTTATCGCAGATACTAACAGAAACCTTTCAAGCATTTTAGGTATTCTAGATGTTGAAACTGCAGGATACAATGAAGAAACTGATTCAGTTTTACTTGAGGGTTCTAACGTAACTTACAGAGCTACTTACCTAATCGATGAAACCGGAAAAATTTTCCACGAAAGCGTAAACGATATGCCTCTTGGACGTAATGTAAGCGAATACCTAAGATTAGTTGATGCTTATACTCACGTACAAACTAAAGGTGAAGTTTGCCCTGCTAACTGGGAAGAAGGTAAAGAAGCCATGACTGCAGACCGTAACGGTGTTGCATCTTACCTAAGTGTAAACTAATAAATATTTGATGAAGCCATGTTACAGGAACTTGAAAAAGATAATCTTGCAGAAATCGTATCGGCTGAACCAATTGTAGTAGTACAATATTCAGCAGGATGGTGCGGTAACTGCAGAATCATGAAGCCGAAATTCAAAAAAATGGCTTCAGAAAATGAAAATATAACGTTTGTATTAGCTGATGCCGAGAACTATCCGGAATCAAGAAAGCTGGCTAAAGTAGACAACCTGCCTACATTTGCTACTTTCAAAAACGGAAGTCTTTTAAACCAGGTACAAACAAACAAGTTAGACGTATTAACCGATTTAGTCAATGAAGTTACCAGTAATTAAGCATTTAACGCAATTTATAGAAGATAACGATCAGGATTACATAATTGAAACCCTAGACGTACTTGAGGCACTAACTGAAGTTCCTTCTCTTAAGGATGAAGAACTTGATGTAATTGGAGAACTTATCTCTAATATGTATGGGGCTCTTGAGGTAAATAAATTGGTTAAAGACGGTATGGATCGTAAAGAGGCATTAAACACATTTATGTCACGTGTTCTCGGTTCGATTGATAAGAATTAGGTTTTATCATAATTTGGATAAATAAACGCTTCCTGGAAACAGGAAGCGTTTATTATTTACATTTGTTTAAATATTAAAATCACTATGCAACTCTATATAAAAAACATGGTTTGTAATCGCTGTATTATGGCGGTTAGAACTGAGCTCGAAGCCATAAAAGCCTCTGTAAAATCAATAGAACTGGGAGAAGTAACTATAGATGGTGATTTATCTGTCTCACAATTGCAACAACTGGAAGAGTCACTTACCCGCTTAGGTTTTGAGATAATCAACGATAAGAGAAGCAGGCTTATTGAACAGATTAAAAATGAGATTATAGCTCTTATACATCATTCAGGCGAAGTACTTAATCAAAACCTTTCGTTTTGGTTGTCCGAAAAAATGCATTATGACTATACTTACCTTAGTAACCTGTTCTCAGACATTGAAGGCACAACTATCGAAAAATATTATATAGCACAACGCATAGAAAAAGTAAAAGAGCTTTTGGTTTATGATGAAATGTCTCTTAATGAGATTGCCGACAAAATGGGGTACAGTAGTGCTGCTTACTTGTCTAGTCAGTTTAAAAAAATAACAGGCTTCACTCCTACTCATTACAAAACAATAAAAGAAACCAAACGTAAAAAAATAGACGAGCTTTAGTCTTTAAACAGTTAGCTTAAAATAGTTTTTTATACTCTTAATGTATTTATAAAACTAAAGCTACCACCTTCTTCTTATAATATATTTTCTTACTTTTGTTAGCTAATCAAATCTATTAAAATGGCTAATATAACTTTAGGAGGAAATCCGATAAAAACATCAGGCGAGCTGCCTCAAAACGGTACAGCTGCACCAGAATTTACACTTGTAAAAGCAGATCTTTCACCAGTTTCACTTGCTGACTTTAAAGGCTCTAAATTAGTACTTAACATCTTCCCAAGCATTGATACAGGAACATGTGCTACATCTGTAAGAAAATTTAACGAGCAGGCCGCTTCTCTTGAAAACACAAAAGTACTTTGTATTTCACGCGATTTACCATTTGCTCAAAAGCGTTTTTGTGGTGCAGAAGGCCTTGATAATGTAATTACACTTTCTGATTTTAAAGACGGTGCTTTTGGAAATAACTATGGTCTTACAATTGCAGACGGACCTCTTGAAGGATTACACTCACGTGCTGTTGTAGTATTAGATGAAAACGGTAACGTAAAATATACTGAGCAGGTTTCTGAAATTGCAGACGAGCCTAATTATGAAAATGCTCTTGCAGCACTTTAATAATTCTCTTTAATGAAGGACAACAGGTTTATTAGCGGCAGGATTAAAAGCTTTACCTATGCTTTTAAGGGTGCCTGTAAACTTATAGCCACCGAACACAGTATAATGGTACAGGCGTCAATTGGTGTACTGGTAACAATAGCAGGTTTTTATTTTGAAATATCTGCTACCGAATGGCTTTTCCAAACACTGGCTATAGGGATGGTTTTAAGTATAGAGGGACTTAATACTGCTGTAGAAAAAATAGCCGACTTCATTCATCCGCAATATCACGAAAAGATAGGATTCATAAAAGACATTGCAGCCGGTGCCGTATTTTTTGCGGCACTTTGTGCTGTTATAGTAGGCATAATAATTTATTACCCTAAATTTTTCTGCTGATTTAAGGTTTTATTCTATTTTTACAAGTAGATCAAGTTTATAAATGGCAAAAAGCAACAAAAAAAATACCGATAAAAAAGAAGCTAAACCTGCTTCAGAAAAAAAGAAATTTCAACTATCAAGATCACAAAAGGTTTTGCTGGGAGCACTGTTTTTTCTTTTTTCAATAGCACTGTTACTTTCATTTGTTTCCTATTTCCTCTATGGTGATTTTGACCAAAGCGGACTTACAGTTTTAGGTGACAGGCAGGAAAAAGTATATAACTGGCTGGGTAAGTTTGGTGCTTATCTTGCTGACTTATTTTTATACCGTGGCTTTGGTGTAGCATCGTTTATTTTTATTCGCTTTTTCTTTTTACTTGGCTCTTATCTTGTATTAGATTTACCTGTAAGCAAACTTAAAAAAACACTTTTCTGGGATTTATACCTGGCAATAATACTATCTGTATTATTCGGTTTCTTTAACAGCTATCTACCTCAATTAGGAGGTGTTATAGGTTATGAAATAAACCTTTACATGCAGGACTATCTTGCTAAAACAGGTACTTTATTAGTATTGATTTTTGGCTTGGTTGTATTTCTTATTCTTAGGATTAAAATCTCTCCCGACGCTATTAAAGCTTACTTTGAGAAAAGACAGCAGGAAAGAGAAGCTGCCGAAGAAGAAAGAAAACTTCAGGAAATGGCTGCCGAACAGGCAGAAAGTAATTTTACTGCAGCTCCACTTCCAACTAACAATATTAAAGCTGCGGAAGAACCAGAGTATGACGAGGAAGATGACCCTGAGCTTGAAAACATTGAATTAAAAACTACCGAGACTAAGTCGGCTTTCGAAATCGACAAAGAGTCATTAAAACCTACCATTAGTCATTCTTCAGAAATAAACCTTAATCCTGCTGTGAAGGAAAAAGAACCTGAAGATACTAATGATGATACAATTAAAACCGATGATGATACTTTTGTTATAGAAAAATCGGCAGAGGAAGATGTTGTAGAAGAAAATCTGGCATCAAAACTGGTGGCCGATTTTGGAGAATTTGACCCTACCCTAGATCTGTCAAATTATCAATCACCTTCTATAGAGCTATTAAAAGAATATTCTTCGGGTGGCATTACCATTAATCAGGAAGAGCTTGAAGAAAATAAAAACCGAATTGTAGACACACTTAAGAACTACAAGATTGATATAGCACAAATTAAAGCTACCGTAGGTCCAACTGTTACCTTATATGAAATTGTACCGGAAGCGGGTATACGAATCTCTAAAATTAAAAATCTTGAAGACGATATTGCGCTATCATTATCAGCTCTAGGTATACGTATTATTGCACCTATTCCGGGTAAAGGTACCATTGGTATTGAAGTGCCTAATAAGAACCCTACTATGGTATCTATGAAAAGCGTTATCGCTTCTCCTAAATTCCAAAATGCCGAAATGGAATTACCTGTAGCATTAGGTAAAACCATTTCAAACGAAACATTTGTGGTAGACCTTGCAAAAATGCCTCACCTTTTAATGGCAGGTGCTACAGGTCAGGGTAAATCGGTTGGTTTAAATGCATTACTTACCTCCCTCCTATACAAAAAACATCCGGCAGAAGTTAAATTTGTATTGGTTGACCCTAAAAAGGTTGAACTTACGCTTTTCAATAAAATAGAAAGACATTACCTTGCTAAACTTCCTGATACAGAAGAAGCTATAATAACCGATAATACTAAAGTAATCAATACATTAAACTCTTTATGTATTGAGATGGATAACCGTTACAGCCTTTTAAAAGATGCAATGGTTAGAAATATTAAAGAATATAACGACAAGTTTAGGCAACGTAAACTTAATCCTGAAAACGGTCACCGTTTTCTGCCTTATATTGTACTGGTTGTTGATGAATTTGCGGATCTTATTATGACGGCAGGTAAAGAGGTAGAAACCCCTATTGCACGTTTAGCTCAGTTGGCACGTGCTATTGGTATTCACCTTATCATTGCAACACAAAGACCATCGGTTAACGTTATTACCGGTATTATTAAAGCAAATTTCCCTGCCAGGATTGCCTTTAGGGTAACCTCAAAAATTGACTCACGTACTATTTTAGACAGCCAGGGTGCCGATCAGCTTATTGGTCGCGGTGATATGCTTTACACACAGGGTAACGATTTAACCCGTGTACAATGTGCATTTGTTGATACTCCTGAAGTAGAAAAAATAACCGAATTTATAGGTTCTCAAAAAGCTTACCCTGATGCCTACCTTCTACCTGAGTATGTAGGCGAAGAAAGTGGCACCAATCTTGATAATGATATATCTGAAAGAGATGCTATGTTCAGGGAAGCAGCCGAAGTTATTGTTACAGCACAACAGGGCTCGGCATCATTGCTTCAACGTAAATTAAAACTGGGGTACAATCGTGCCGGAAGGCTTATAGATCAGCTGGAAGCAGCAGGTATTGTAGGCCCGTTTGAAGGCAGTAAGGCCCGAAATGTTTTAATACCTGACCTAGTGGCTTTGGAGCAATTTTTTAAGAATGAAGAAAACAACTTTTAAAATGTACAAATTAATCAAGGTAATAATAGTATTTTTTATCACCTTTTCACTTAGCGCACAAAACTCTCAAAAAGCAAAACAGTTGCTGGATGATGTATCTTCTAAAATTAAAGGATACGATAATATCGTTTTTGATTTTAAGTATAGTTATACTAATCCAAACACTAACCTAAATCAGGAAACAAAAGGAAATGTTTGTATGCAGGGAGATTTGTATATTTTAAATTTTATGGGAATTACCCGTATTTTTGACGGTAAGAAAACATACAATATTGTTCCCGAAGATGAAGAAATAACAATTTCAAGCTACGACAGTGAGAAAAAAGATGATCTTACTCCTTCAAAAATGCTTACGTTTTTTACTTCAGGATACAAATACTCATGGGATATACTACAAAACGTTAAAGGACGTAAAATACAGTACGTTAAATTAAAACCTACCGAAGGGAAAGACAATGTTAAAGAGATACTTATAGGTATTGATATCCAAACAAAACATATTTACAATCTTATTGAGGTAGACGATGATGGCGGTAAAACTACATTTACCATAAATTCTTTTAAAACTAATCAGCCATTGTCAAAAAATCATTTTACCTTTACCGAGAGTAAATATCCTAATTATTATATTAATAGATTAGACTAGTTTTTCCGGTGAAAATTTTAGACCGCTATATCCTCAAATCGTTTATAACGACATTTGCCACTGTATTTATAATCCTGTTCTTTATATTTATATTACAGGGTGTATGGTTGTTTATTGCCGAATTAGCCGGGAAAGATCTTGGTGTTTGGTTGGTAATAAAATTTCTTTTGTTTTATTCTCCAAAAATGATTCCCCTTGTACTCCCCTTATCAATATTGCTGGCGAGTATAATGACGTTTGGTAGCTTTGCCGAAAATTATGAGTTTGCAGCCATGAAATCATCGGGGATTTCATTAGGCCGTGCCATGAGAGGACTTACTATTTTTATTATTTCTCTTAGTATTGTGGCGTTTATTTTTGCTAACAATGTTATTCCTAAGGCAGAATATAAGTTTGTAAACCTAAGAAAAAACATTATCCAAAGACAACCTGCAATGGCCATTGCTGCCGGTCAGTTTAATGCTATAGGCGATGATTTTAATATTAAAGTCAACAAAAAAGATGGTGAAAAAGGTGAACAGCTAACTGGTGTTACTATCCACAAAAGAAAAAAAGGAGAAGAATATGCTACCATAATCAAAGCCGAAAGAGGCTTACTTACAAGTAGCGAATCATCTAACCTTCTTCAATTAGAGTTGTTTGACGGTTATTATTACGAAGAGCTAAAAACCAAAAACGTAAGGGATGAGAAAAAAATGCCCTTTGCAAAAAGTACTTTTAGCAAACAAATAATGAATATTGATCTTTCCATGCTTAATAAAAATAACATGGATGAAGAGCAAATTTCACAAACAAACAGCATGCTTAATATAAGCGAACTGAATTATACTCTTGATTCTCTTCAAAACAGCTATACTAAAGAAACACAATCAATTCACGATAATATAGTAAAGCGTACTACAAATACACTTTCCCGCAAAATAAGTACTTCTGAAAGAGATTTGAGTAATCTTGAAAAAGAAGGAGATACGCTTAAAAAAGATAAAAATAATTTATTGAGCCTGCTTACAACTTCAAAAAAACAAAGAATACTGGATATTGCTACAAATAATACAACAAGCAATATCACCATAATTAAAAACAGTAAAGCTGCTCAAAATGAAAGAATGAAAAACATAAATAATCACTGGCTGGCTTTCTTTGAAAAGTTTGTTATTGCCTACGCCTGCATATTAATGTTTTTTATTGGCGCTCCTCTTGGTGCAATTATCCGTAAAGGAGGAATTGGTCTTCCTATTGTTTTTGCCGTTATCATTTTTATAATATTCCACTTTATAAATACATTTGGTAAAAAACTGGCTCAGGAAAACGGTATACCTCCGTTTTTAGGCTCCTGGATGTCATCTTTTGTATTGACTCCGCTAGCCATATTACTTACTTACAGAGCTACCAATGATATTGGTATGATAAATATGGATTCTATAATCCATCAAATAACTAAACCTTTTCAAAAATTATTTAAGTTAAAATCAAACGAAGAATAAAATGTCTGCCGAAAATATAAAACTAAATACTATAGAAGAAGCTATAGAAGATATTCGCAACGGTAAAGTAATTATTGTTGTAGATGATGAAGACAGAGAAAATGAAGGCGATTTCTTAGCTGCTGCCGACAAAGTTACTCCCGAAATGATAAACTTTATGGCAACACACGGTAGAGGCCTTATATGTACTCCCCTAACCGAAAAACGCTGTAAAGAACTTAACCTTCATGCTATGGTAAGTAATAATACCGACAGTATGGAAACTGCTTTTACAGTGTCTATCGACTTAAAAGGTAATGGTGTGACCACTGGTATATCTGCACACGACAGAGCTAAGACTGTTGAGGCGCTAATAAAGCCTGAAACAAAACCATATGATTTAGGACGACCAGGGCACATTTTTCCTCTTATTGCTAAAGGAGGTGGTGTGTTAAGGAGAACAGGTCACACAGAGGCTGCTATTGACTTTGCCAGGCTTGCAGGGTTTAGTCCGGCCGGTGTTATTTGCGAAATAATGAAGGAAGACGGTTCTATGGCCCGACTACCTGAATTATATGAAGTAGCTCAAAAATTTGATCTTAAACTAGTTTCTATTGAAGATCTTGTAGCTTACAGGATGCAACATGACAGCCTTATCCAGAAAAAAGAGGATTTTGAGGTTGAAACCCGTTTTGGAACTTACAGATTAAGAGCCTATCTTCAAACAACAAATAAGCAAGTGCATATTGCCTTAACTAAAGGTAGTTGGAATAAAGGAGAACCTGTACTTACTAGAATTAACTCTACTCAGGTTAATAACGACATTTTAGGCACTTTAACGAACGATGCCGACAGAAAGCTTGATAATATGTTTAAACGTATTAACAAGGAAGGAAAAGGCGCTATATTGTTTATTAATCAGGAAATCCAACCGTCTGAACTTTTAAATCGTATTAAAGAATTAAAAGAATTACAATCACAAGGTGTAAATAAAGCACCTCAAGTTAAGATGGATGTGAAGGATTTTGGTATCGGTGCACAAATTTTACATGATATTGATATCTCAAAAATACGTTTACTAACTAACTCTGCACAAACAAAACGTGTAGGTATGATAGGCTATGGCTTAGAAATAAGTGAGTATGTTGAATATTAAGAAAAATATTTTTTTCTTAACTTAAAGGAAATGAAAGGCTTAAAAAATAACACGAAAATATTTTATTTTTTTTACCTGAAATGTTTTTGAAAACCGGAAAAGCTTTCTATATTTGCACCGCAATCAGGGAATGAGAGCGACATACTGGAGAAATGGCAGAGCGGTCGAATGCGGCGGTCTTGAAAACCGTTGACTGTAACAGGTCCGGGGGTTCGAATCCCTCTTTCTCCGCCAAAAGAAGTTTCAAAAGAAACTTAAATCAAAACCTCAAAGTTAAACTTTGAGGTTTTTTGTTTTTAGCATCTATTCTATCCAAAAATTCCATCGTAATTCTCTTTATGAGAAACGGTAAATTTTATTCTTGATTATTAAATTTAGAATTGTTATTTTACTCACTCCACAAAACAAAAATACTCAATGATAAAGTTTCCCAGGTTAAGAACCACATTTAATAAAGGTGTAACTCTGCCAAGCCTAATTTTTATAATTTTTATAACTCTACTATCTGCAATTTACCCTAAACTAACTGAAAACGCCTTAAACTCAATAAAAGGCTTCATATTCGTTAATCTCAACTGGGTATACGTTTGGGCAGTTACCATATTTGTAATCTTCCTTGTTTATTTAATGTTTAGCAAATATGGTAATATAAAACTGGGAAAAAATGACAGTAAACCTGAATATTCTTTTTTCTCATGGATTTCAATGTTATTTGCTGCAGGAATGGGAATAGGATTAATGTATTTTAGTGTAGCCGAGCCAATGCAGCATTATTCTAACGAAATATTTTCAGGAAGCCATTACATTAATAGGGCAAAAAATGCTCAGCTTTACACTTTTTTCCACTGGGGCATACATGCATGGGCTATATATGGAATAGTTGGCTTATCCCTCTCCTATTTCGCTTACAGGTATAGGTTACCATTATCTCTTAGAAGTTGTTTTTATCCATTACTAAAAAACAAGATAAACGGAAAACTGGGTAATGCCATTGATATTTTTGCTTTATGCAGTACTTTTTTCGGTATCACAACTACTCTGGGATTTGGTGTGGTACAAATCAATTCAGGACTACAAACATTAAATATAGTCTCAGATAATAGTTTTATCAATCAAATACTAATTGTAAGCATATTGGTCACTATCTCAATTATATCGGCTGTTGCCGGAGTTAATAAAGGAGTGAAGCTATTAAGTAACATCAATATAATCAGTGTAATTATTCTATTACTTTTTGTTTTGTTACTAGGACCAACAGTATACTTACTTGGAAGCTTTACCGAAGGTATAGGTAACTACATCAACAATTTCTTTAATCTTACCTTTAGTACTCATGTTTATGACGAGGAAACATTACCCTGGTTTTACAACTGGACTATTTTATACTGGGCATGGTGGATATCATGGTCACCTTATGTAGGTTTGTTTATAGCTAAAATCTCAAAAGGGAGAACAATAAGGGAGTTTATTTCGGCTGTACTTATACTTCCTACCCTATTCAATTTTATCTGGATGTCAGTTTTTGGTAACAGCGCTATATGGTTTGATTTGCATGAAGCAAAAGGAGCACTTAGTAGGCTTTCCGATAATCCCGATGCGCTAATGTTTCGCTTTTTAGAATACCTACCCTTCCCTGCCATTGTGAGCTTTTTGGTAATTGCCATTATAATTATATTTTTTGTAACCTCTGCCGATTCCGGGATATTTGTAATGAACAGTATCGCTACAAAAAATGCAAAAGTTTCACCAAAATGGCAAACTGTATTATGGGGGTGCCTACTTGCAGTATTATCACTTTTCCTTTTAAATGCCGGAGGTCTAAAAGCTTTACAAAGCATGACGTTAATAACTGCATTACCCTTTTCGGTTATTATAATACTATTTATGATAAGCCTTACTAAAGCTCTAACAATAGATCAAAATTATTATGACAGAGAGTTTTCGGTATCAACCGTTTCCTGGTCGGGAGAGTTCTGGAAAGAACGTTTAAAACAAATTATCTCTTTTAATGATAAAAATACAGTTGATGATTTTATAGAAACAAAGGTAAAACGCGCTTTTATTGAGCTTCAGGAAGAATTTAACAGCAATGAAATAGAGACCAAAATAAATGAATACGAAAATCCAAAAAGAGTTGAAATTGAAATTCATTATGATATAGTAAACAACTTTATTTATGGTGTAGAAAATAAGTCGAGAAGTGTTTCTGAATATCTTATTAATGAAGATAACTTACCCGATATAGATGAAAATAAAACCTTTTACCCTTATGCATACTTTGGAGATGCCCGCGAAGGATATGATGTTCGACTGTTTACAAAAAACGAATTGATATCTGATGTATTAAAGCATTACGAAAGGTTTATTGAAATTATAACCGAACAAAAAAATGAAATGTTTATAAGTAGCAATAACAACAGAAAAATGAAATAAATGAGTCGTACTAAAATAGGTTGACAATTAATATAATAATCCCGACTATTAAAGGTAGTCGGGATTATGATTTTTATATACTTTACTGAAAATGCGGTTGTATTAATCTTGTAATCACTATTTATTTTTGCCAAATGACAAAAACTTCCTGCATAATGATTGCTAACTTTACCAAATGGAACAGCTCATTGAATATATTTTACAGTTTAGCAATTTAAATGCACAGCAAATTGAACTTATTTCAAAAAATTCAACTGAGAGGGAATTGCATAAGGATGAATATTTTGCTGAAGCCGGTAAAAAGTTTGACTACTATGCTTTTGTTTTAGAAGGGGTTTTTCGTATTTGTTACTACAACAAAAAAGGGGAAGAAATTACTAAGTATTTTATTGAGGAAAAGCACTTTATAGCAAACCCTTACGGTGCTGAACCTTTTACTGAATACATACAGGCTGCTACTGACAGTAAACTGATTGTTTTTTCCCAACAGCAATGGAAAGAACTCTCTAATACAATTATAGACTGGGACTCTATTACCAATAAAATATTTAATAATGCTTTAATAAAAAAAGTAGACAGGATGAGTTCGCTGGTTTCTGAAGATGCCACAACACGATACCTTATGTTTTTAGAAAAATTTCCAACACTTGTAAATCGCATTCCCCTCTCCTATATAGCTTCTTATCTTGGAGTTACGCAATCGTCACTAAGCAGGATTCGAAAAAATATCCGTTAAGTTACTTTTTGCCAAATGGCAAATGTTTTAAATTCCATTTAATAGAACTTTGTATTGTTAATCAAAAAAAGTAAAAAAAATGAGTTTTAAAGAAACAATTACAATTGGTGCCAATACAAATACCCCATTAACTGTAAAACGATTAGGTTATGGCACTATGCAGTTACCCGGAGAGTATGTTTGGGGTGAGCCTAAAAACAGAGATGAAGCCTTACAAATTTTAAAAACAACTTCTGAACAAGGAATTAACTTTTTAGACACAGCCGATTACTACGGACAGGATGTAACTAACCGACTTATTAAAGAAGCGTTATATCCTTATAAAAACGACTTGGTAATATGTACAAAAGTAGGTGCAAACAGAGGTGAAGATAAAAGCTGGGGCGTTTATGATAAACCTGAGGATTTAAGGGTCAGTATTGAAAATAATTTGAGAACCCTAAAAACAGAACAGATACAACTGGTACATTTCCGTGTAATGCCTGGCTCAACTACACCTTTTGAAGAATCATTGAATGCCATGTTCGAGATGCAAAAAGAAGGAAAAATTATGCATGTAGGTTTGAGCAACGTAACACCGGAAGAATTAAATAAGGCTTTAACTATGGGAAATGTAGCCAGTGTTGAAAATGCATTTGGCTATGAGCGACGCACAAGTTTTTCGGCACACGGAATGGAAATAAGAGGACTGCAGGAAGTAATGGACATTTGTATAGTTAATAACATATCTATGATTCCGTTTTTCTCATTACAAAGCTCTTTACACAACAAGGAAAATAAAATCGCTGAGATTGCAAAAAAATACAATGTATCACCGGCACAAATAAACCTAGCTTGGCTATTACATTATAATGATTTGATTTTACCTATTCCAGGGACTTCAAAACTGAATCACTTAAATGAAAACATTAAAGCTTTTGATATAAGTCTTACCGATGAAGATATGGCATTTTTAGGATAATCCGTCATAAAACAAAAAGGTATGGTTTAGCTGTGCCTTTTGGTTTTTATTCTTTCCTATTATTTTTAAAGTAGCTTACTTAACTTAATAATGAACGAAATAAAAATAATGCAGAACAACATTTTTTCATTTACTAATTGAATTGACATATTACGTTTAAACGGTATCCCCTTCTGGAAATAACGGGTATAAATTATGGTAATAGGTATGCTGATCCCAGGGAAAATCAACTTGTGAAAAATGTGTATCTGCTAAAAACTGAGTTAAATCAACAGGTTTTACATAATCAAACCTGTTCTTTATATCAGATATATATTCTAGCTCTCCATTTTCAAAATAACTAAACTCAAGCAACCTGTCAGATAACTCTCCCTCATAAACATTTTCATAGAAATACTTATATGCCTCTTTTATAACATTTGTATTTATATCGTAATCTATATCTACAAATCTTCTGTTATTTGAATCAAAAACAGTTTTTCCTTTAAATTTTATAACTTTCTCTAATGAATACTCTGTCCAGTCCCATAAAGTATAATGACCATTAGTTTGCATGTTATTATATATAATACACCTTTTATTCAAAATAGGATCACAAAACTCATTAAGTATAGTATTAATATCTTCACTATCATTTAAAAAATAGTGCGTAATTCTATATCTACCTTTACGAGAATTTCCAAGATGAGTTCTTTTTTTTAAAAACCCATCTATATAAATATCTTCATAATACCCTTCATATGTTAATCGTTCATCCTCTGTAATAGGATCTAACGTTTCACTTAAATATTTTGTGACTATAGCCATATCAATTTTTGTATTCTCTATAAACTCTATTTTATAAATATTTAAAATTAGTTCTTTTTTATAAGAATAAACTCAAATAAACGGTTTTTAGTATTAATCGATTATCAAATCATTGAGTGAGTTATATTTTATGATTCGGGTTTTTGCATGTACAATTGACTTATGACATATATCATATTTTAAGTTCACACTAACATCTTAATTTGCCTAAAACAAATTAAGATGGAATACTGGAAAAAATTTACACACAGCGAGCGCTTAAAACATATTAAAAAAGCATTACACAACAACGTAAACTTCTCTGAAGATCCTTCCCTTGGATATCCAGCATCACAGCTGGACGAAAAGGTTTTTAACGACGAGGCTCCGTTTTTAAAAGACAGTCCCGTACTGCAATCGTTTGTAGCAAACCCAAATCATATAGGCTGCCATACCTTTGGCACATCTGAAAAAGCTTTTAAAGGCACTCAGGATATTGAAAAGGAAGTACTCAATATAGTAGCTGTTGATATTTTTAAGGCTCAGCCTGATTCATTTGACGGCTATATAGCTCCGGGAGGTACCGAAGCTAACATACAGGCATTATGGGTGTACCGAAATTACTTTATAAACGAATTAAATGCTTCTCCTAATGAAATAGCCATAATAGCATCGGAAGATACCCACTACTCTATCCCAAAAGGTTCAAACCTGTTAATGATTGATTTCATTAAAATACCTGTCGATTTTGAAAATAGATCGGTTAAAAAACCGGCTTTAGAAAGCAGTATTGAAAAAGCAATCACTAACGGTAAAAAATACTTCATCATAGTAGCCAACATGGGGACTACCATGTTCGGGTCTGTAGATGATGTAAATACTTATGTAGCTGTAATGGAACAAAACAATCTACCTTTCAAACTACATATTGATGCTGCTTACGGCGGATTTATATATCCGTTTAGTAATACAAACAGCGATATAAACTTTAATAACCCAAACATTAGTTCTATAACAATAGATGCCCATAAAATGTTACAGGCACCTTATGGTACCGGGATTTTTATCTGTCGTAAAGGACTTATTGAAAATGTATTGACCAAAGAAGCCGAGTATGTTGAGGGAATGGATTTAACCCTGTGTGGCAGCCGATCGGGAACCAACGCTGTTGCGGTTTGGGCAATACTTGCTACTTACGGTCCACATGCGTGGTTTGAAAAAATAAGTATACTCCAAATGCGAACAACATGGCTATGTAATCAATTAGATGAGTTGGGTATAAAATACTTTAGGAATCCATATATGAATATCGTAACCATTAAGGCTGAAGGCATCCCTGAAGAACTGGCTCACAAATTTGATTTAGTACCCCAAAAACATGATGAAACAAATCAGTGGTATAAAATCATTGTAATGGGACATGTTGAGGTAGAAGATTTATTGCAGTTTATAAATGAACTTAAGGCTGCCAGAAATGTTTCTGTTATCAGTTAAATAAATCAGGCATTTATACCTAAAAAAATCAAACAGGTAGTATTACGGTATAATTATAATTATTAAGTAATTAAATTTGAGATGTACTTAATTAACCATACCCATGCTAGAATCAAACCTTAAAACTCCGGGAGTATATATAAATGAAATCAATGCATTTACTAATTCTGTTGTACCGGTACCTACTGCCATGCCAGCCTTTATAGGATATACACCACAGGCTGAATATGAAGGAAAATCATACACTAATAAGGCACTAAAAATAACTTCATTCGCTAAATTCAAAGCCATATACTGTATACCGGATGCTGCAGCTCCGGCAGATCCTTCAAAACAATATAATCCACAGTATTATCTGGTAAAACAGGATACAGAACCTACAAGTGGCGACTATTTACAGATAAACGGTACTTTTTATTCCATTGTTCCTGATCCCAATACTATTTACTATTTATACAATAGTATCAGGCTATTTTATGAAAATGGTGGTGGTGATGCTTATATTGTTTCTGTAGGAGGATATGGTGAACCTTCTGGGACCCCTGCTGCTATTGGTAAAAACATAGTAAATCCTAATGTAAAATTAAATGACCTTTTAAAAGGCTTGGCTTTACTTCAAAATGAAGAGGAGCCTACCATGTACATCTGCCCCGAAGCAACACTATTATCTGTAACCGATAACGGAACTCTTATGCAAAAAATGTTATTGCAATGTACAGAAAAAGAAAACCCTATATCTATATTTGATATTATAGGTGGTAATAATCCCGACCCTATACTTTACACTAATGACATTGAAACCTTTAGAAACAATACCAGCAACAACGGATTAAACTATGGGGCTGCCTACTACCCTTTTGTAGGTACAACAGTAATGCAAAGTAATGAAATTGATTATACTAATCTTTTTGGCGGAGATATAAAACAACTGGCAGCTATACTAAAAGAAGGTGACGATAACAACGATACCCTTAATCAGTTATTGAATACTATTCAAAATCCGGGGAAAGATGCTTTAACCGTTTCACAATACAATAATGCTCTTGTAAATGTAAGTAAAACGTATTCCCAAATTATAAAACATATACTTGCTAATGTTAACATGTTACCTCCAAGTGGTGGAATGGCAGGAGTAATAACAGTGACAGATAATACAGTTGGAGTTTGGAACGCACCCGCCAATACATCTATTGTAGGAGCTAGTTCGCTTCCTATAAAGCTTAATGATGCCCAACAGGCTAATTTAAATATAGATGCCGTTAGTGGTAAATCAGTAAATGCAATACGTTTTTTTAACGGACGGGGAATATTAGTTTGGGGAGCAAGAACACTTGATGGCAACAGTAATGACTGGAGGTATATCTCTGTAAGAAGAACAGTGTCCTATATACAGCAATCCTGTAAACTGGCTATGGAGGCTTATGTTTTTGAACCTAATACAGTAAATACCTGGTCGGCAGTAAAATCGTGTATTAGTAGTTTTCTAACCTCTTTATGGAAAGAAGGGGGATTACAGGGCGTAAAGACATCAGATGCTTTTTCGGTTGAATGTGGTTTAGGTACTACAATGACTCCCGAAGATATACTTAACGGATTCATGAATGTTACAATTAAAGTGGCAGTTACGCATCCGGCAGAATTTATTGTTATTACACTACAGCAGCAAATGGCTGTGAGTAGTTAAATACAAAAACATTAATACTTTATTAAAATAATTTCTCTGAGGGATTGAGTAATTTTATAGGATAATATTTAAATTTTTAATTATCACTATGAAAAATAAAGTTATTATTATTACTGGTGCCGCTATGGGATTAGGCTTTGCAGCCGCCGAAGAATTAGCTTCAAAAGGAGCAAAATTAGTTTTAGTTGATTATAATGAGGATGCCCTGAAAGAAGCTTTTGAAAAGCTGGATTCTGATAATAACGGACTAGATGCTATTTCAATAAAAGCTGATGTTTCAAACGAAGAACAGGTTAAAAACTATGTTAACAAAGCTGTAGAAAAATACGGTCGAATAGATGGTTTTTACAATAATGCCGGTATAGAAGGACGACAGGCTCCCTTAACCGAATATGATGTGGATATCTTTAAAAAAGTTATAGACATTAACCTTATGGGAGTTTATTATGGTATGCGATATGTAATACCTGTGATGCAAAAACAAAAGTACGGACGTATTGTAAATGTAGCATCTGTAGGCGGTATACGCGGGGTATTAAATCAAACTCCATATGTGGCTAGTAAACATGCAGTGTCAGGTATGACTAAAAATGCAGCTATAGAATATGGTAAAGACGGAATTTTAACCAATGCCATAGCCCCTGGTGCCATATTAACACCAATGGTAGCCGAAGCTTTTAAACAGGTAAATCCGGATGATCCAAAAGCCGCTGAAGCAGAATATGCACAGCGTAACCCTACCAGAGCACTAGGTGATCCTAAAGACGTAGGGAAGTTAGTATCATTTTTAATCAGTGATGAAAATGGTTATGTTAACGGACAAACCATTGCTATTGACGGTGGTGAATCTAACCTGTATGGTAATTCATAAACCAAAACAAGTCTAAAATATAAAAGCCTTCCCCAGCAGGAAGGCTTTTTATTACTTAATACTCAATGCTCCTGACGGGCATTTGGCCACCTGATCAATCAGTTCTTCTGAAGAGGCATTCTCAGGTTTAATCCAGGGCCTCTCCTTAGGGTTATATACTTTAGGCAATGTTTTTACGCAAATACCCGAATGTATACACTGTTTCTGCTTCCATAGTATAGTAACCTCTCCGTTAGAATATTCACGAACATCCATAATTTCATAGTTTTTATTTACTACAAGTTACTTCATTTCAGGTAATAAAACAAAATTTCAATTATGTTATCTAAAATGATTTTATTACTAAAGTAAAACCTTTATTGATTATATATACTCGGCTTTATTTATTAAAATAACTTTCGGTATTAACCTTATTGCACTCTCCATATACCTTTTGTCCCCAATTACCTTTGTCTCCTAAAGCACGTCCTTTAATAAGCCATGCTATACCAAAAACTAATAATGACAAAGCCTCAAAAATTAATGTTGAATAAGGAAACAGTTTAAACTTTGCCGATACAGGTACCATTATTATAAATACTAATATAGAGTAACCACAAAAACGGTAAATATTATTTTCATTCACAGCGCTTTTAGGAACATCTGCTTCTTGTTTATGTCCTATAGTAAATACATTAATTGACAAGAGTGAAAAAATGAGAAATAACATTCCGGCAAAACCATAATGTAACGCTCCCAACCAAGCATTAGGATACGGGATAAGAGTATATATCTTTTGGGTAATAACCTCGGGGTTTGTAGGTACCATAGCTACGCCAATAGCCATTATCCCAGCAATATTGGTAAGTAAATTATCATTTTTCCATATAGATGGATTACCATGACCTTTGTAGCGTATTAAAAACAAACCAACAGCACACAGTGTACCGGTAAAAATTTCCCTGAAGTTGGTGTAATAATAATGACTGATTGACGATTGTACACTGGTCTCAAAAAAATCTATAAATGAGAGAATAACCAAAACTATAGGTAAAAATATTCCTAAATAACCTATAGCTCTTCTTATCCTTCGGTAAGAATATATATCAAAAACCGGTATTTCTGTTTTTGGCATTTCCATAATTGATTAGATTTGGTTTCTGTAAAATTATCAATATATTGAAACCTATTTATAGGTAAAACTACCTATTTAATATAAGGGTTTTCACTATTTAACTATAAACCAAACACCTGTAACTTTGGAAGGCAAAACCGAATCACTTAAAAACAGAGGCAAAAGCTCTGAAGATGATAAACTTTTTGGTAACCAAAAAGAACAGCTAAAAATAACCGAAGGGCTTAAAGATATGTATTACCTTTTAAGCAGGGATTTCCCTGCAAAAGCATCTGTAGGGCTTGTAGGTAACCGATACCGCCTTAAAACAAGACAAATAAAAGCATTACAGGGAATGTCTGCTTCCGGTCAGGATGTTGCTTTCAGAAAAAGTAAAGAACTCACTCCAGGAGAATTAAAAGGTAAAACTATTTACCTTGATGGTTTTAATGTAGTAATACTGTTTGAAACTTTACTATCAAAAGGATTTATTTTTAGAGGTCTTGATGGGTGTTACAGGGATATATCTTCTGTTCATGGTACTTATAAAAGAGTAAGCCAAACACAGGAAGTACTTGTTACTGTAGGGGAAATATTTGATAACCTGGAACTGGAAAAAGTGATATGGGTATTTGATGCTCCCGTATCAAACAGCGGAAAAATGAAAAGCTTTTGTTATGAACTGGCACAACAACATAACTTTAAATGGGAAGTACTCCTTGATAATTCTCCCGATAAATTTTTGTGTGAAGGAGAAAAACTGGTTTGCTCGTCAGACGCGTGGATACTAAACGAATGTAAACAATGGTTTGATTTAGGAAGTTATGTAATTAATAACCTGTTTCCAAATACAAAACCAACTTATATAATAGAACCATAAAAAAATCCCCAGCAATGCAGGGGATTTTATATTTAAAATAAGATTTCCTTATTCATCTCCATGTAAAAATGCCTGCCTGTTTAATAGTGTTTCTTCACTTTCAACATGGTCATCATCAGGTACACAGCAGTCCACCGGACATACAGCAGCACATTGAGGCTCCTCATGGAAACCTTTACACTCTGTACATTTACCAGGTACAATGTAATATAAGTCGTCTGAAATAGGCGTTTGAGCCTCATCGGCATCTATCTCTTCTCCGTTTGGTAATACAATTTTACCACTTAAACTTGTACCGTCTTTATATCTCCAGTCATCGGCACCTTCATATATTGCCGTATTAGGACACTCGGGTTCACATGCCCCACAGTTTATACATTCGTCTGTTATTATGATTGCCATAGCTTGTTTTATTTTTTAATAATGTAAATTTGCACAAAATTACGTCCAAAACTATTCATAAGCAAATCTAATGACTTTAGCCGAAAGAAAAACAGCCTTTGTTGAATTAGGTAAATTTTTAGGTCAGTTTTCTGCCGAAAGCACTACTCCAAAAGAGGGTGTAAAGAACAACGACTTATTTTTTGATAACTTTTCTAACCTGATAGAGCTATCACAATCACACAATAACTGGTTTACTAAGGATGAGGTCTATTTCGCATTACAATCCTGGGCTAATGCCCTAACCCCTGATAATCTGGATAAATGGTTAAATAATTATAATCTGGATAATATAGAACCTAAAACCATAGGCCTTATTTTAGCAGGCAACATTCCGCTTGTTGGGTTTCATGATTTAATTTCGGTATTAATTACAGGACACACAGCTTTGATTAAGACATCATCAAACGATCAGCACTTACTGCCGTTTTTAGCCAAATACCTTATTGCAGTTGAACCCCGTTTTGAAAATACTGTTACTTTCATCGAGCAAAAACTGGAAGGCTTTGATGCCGTTATTGCCACAGGTAGTAATAACACTGCTCGTTATTTTGAATACTATTTTAAAGATAAACCATCTATAATCCGTAAGAACCGTAACTCTGCCGCTATACTTACAGGTAACGAAAGTAAAGAAGAATTGGTAAGACTTGGAGAAGATATCTTCAGGTATTTTGGTTTAGGGTGTCGTAACGTATCAAAACTTTTTGTGCCTAAGGATTATGACTTCACTCCGTTTTGGGAGGCCATATATGAATACAGGGATATTATACAGTATGAAAAATATGCCAACAACTACGATTATAACAAAGCCGTTTTCCTAATGAGTAACTTTAAAATTCTGGACAATGGTTTTTTAACTATAAAAGAGGACTCTGGCTACCCCTCTCCTATCTCGAGTGTTTTTTATGAGTTTTATGAAAGTACAGATGCTATTAAACAGCGTATTGAAACCGATAAAGAACTGATTCAGTGCATTGTTACTAACATAGATGGTATTAACGGAAAAGTTGCTTTTGGAGACACACAAAAACCACAGCTTTGGGATTATGCAGATGGTGTGGATACAATTGCATTTTTATCAAAAATATAGCGGAATAATTCAAAATATTTTGGAAACTTTTTTGCCGTTATCTAATGGATATTTTGGAAATTTGTAGCACGCATTCTATCTATTTTTAATTTGTCCCATGAAAAAACACAATTTCAGTGCAGGTCCCTCAATCCTGCCACAAGAAGTATTTGAAAAATCTGCTCAGGCAGTCCTTGATTTTAATAATTCAGGGCTTTCTATCCTCGAAATCTCACACAGAAGTAAAGATTTTGTTGCCGTTATGGAAGAAGCCAGAGCCACAGCGCTTGAGCTTTTAGGGCTGGAAGGCAAAGGTTATAAAGCACTTTTCCTAACCGGAGGTGCCAGTATGGAGTTTGTAAGAGTTCCGTACAACCTGTTAAAAGAAAATGGCAAAGCTGCTTATCTTGATACGGGAACATGGGCTTCGGGCGCTATAAAGGAAGCTAAACGTTTTGGCACTACTGAGGTTATAGCATCATCCAAAGACGAAAACTACAACTATATACCTAAAGGCTTTGCTTTACCGGCAGATGCCAATTATTTACACTGTACAAGTAATAATACCATCTTCGGGACACAAATGCACAGTTTCCCTCAAACCAATGTGCCTTTGGTTTGCGATATGAGTTCAGATATTTTTTCAAGAGAACTGGATTTTTCTAAATTCGGAATTATATATGCCGGAGCTCAAAAAAATATGGGACCTGCAGGTACTACCCTTGTTATAGTGAAAGAAGATATACTTGGCAATACCGGAAGAAACATCCCTGGGATTTTAGATTACAGTCAGCATATCGCTAAAGAGAGTATGTACAATACCCCTGCGGTATTCCCTGTATACACTTCACTTTTAACCCTTCAATGGATTAAAAAAAATGGTGGTATTGCAGCTTTAGAAAAGAAAAACAATGAAAAGGCCGAACTCCTTTATAATGAAATTGACCGTAACCCTTTGTTTAAAGGTACTGCAAAAACCGAGGACCGCTCTAAAATGAACGTAACCTTCCTTTTAAAGGATGAAGCACATACAGAACAGTTTGATAAACTTTGGAAAGAAGCTAGCATTAGCGGTATTAACGGACACAGGTCTGTTGGCGGATACAGGGCTTCCATTTACAATGCCATGCCATTAGAGAGCGTTAAGGTACTTGTAGATGCAATGAAGGAGTTTGAAAGAACTGTATAAATTTTAATCATCAAATCTTAAGAGAACAAATGAAAATTTTAGCAAACGACGGAATTTCCAAAAGCGGTATTATAGCTCTTGAAGATGCCGGATTTGAAGTAATAACAACAAAAGTAGCACAGGAACAGGTAGCTAATTACATTAATAAAAACGAGATTAGCGTAATTTTGGTAAGGAGTGCAACACAGGTAAGAAAAGATATTATTGACAATTGCCCAAGCCTTAAAATAATAGGTCGTGGTGGTGTTGGTATGGATAATATTGATGTGGAATATGCCCGTGAAAAAGGCATTCATGTAATCAATACCCCAGCTGCTTCATCTGACTCGGTTGCAGAACTTGTTTTTGCCCACCTTTTCTCAGGCGTACGTTTCCTATATGATTCTAACAGGCTTATGCCGCTTGAGGGCGACAGTAACTTTAACAGCCTTAAAAAGAGTTATGCGGCTGGTACCGAACTTAAAGGTAAAACACTAGGTATTATAGGGTTTGGTAAAATAGGTAAGTCTGTAGCACGTATCGCCCTTGGATTAGGTATGCGAGTAATTGCTTCAGATAAATTTATTGGCAATGCTGAAATCAGGGTAGACTTCTATAACGGTCAGTTTATTAATGTTGAAATAAGTACAGAGCCTATTGAGGATATTTTTAAGCATGCCGACTTTATTACCCTACACGTACCTGCACAGGATGGTCACCTTATTGGTAAGACTGAACTTGAATCTATGAAAGACGGTGTTGGTATCATTAACGCATCTCGTGGTGGTATTATTGATGAGGTTGCCCTTGTTGATGCTCTTGATAGCGGTAAGGTTGCCTTTGCCGGACTTGACGTGTTTGAGGAAGAGCCTAAACCGGCTATACAGGTATTAATGAATCCTAAAATCTCATTAACACCACACATTGGGGCTGCTACCCTTGAGGCTCAGGATCGTATTGGTACAGAGCTTGCCGAACAGATTATAAGTATTTTGAAAACAGCAAATAGCTAAGATTAAAAATCTTAATTAACAGAAAAGCACCCTATCGGGTGCTTTTTATTTTTTAACTTTATACCTGTATGATCAAAAGTCATATAGCTATGAAAAATTACATTGCACTTTTCGGAATATTTTTGCTACTTGTATTGAGTTGTAAAACACAAAATGATATTAAGGCTATGGAACCTATGTCTTTCTCTACAGATACTACCGCCATAGCTAATGACACTGTGCGAATTGCAAACGATGAGTTGGAATATGAAATTACCATTATAGACCCGGGATTTAATTCATGGTTATATTCCAGGGCAAAACCAAGGGGATATTACTCACAACAATATTTGGAAAACAAAAACAGGTTATGGGTAGTACAATGGAATATAAGAGCAATGCAGCCACAACGTTACGGAGACCTATACCTTATGCAAATAGATTATGCCCCCCGAATAGACTACGGATATGAAGTAAACTATATGCTATACAATTATTTGGTATATTTTCAGTTAACAACAGGACAACGCCTTGGAGGTATTGTACCTAAAACTTAAATCAAGTATATTTGTCTTTTAACCCTTTTCATGGAAAAATTAAAAAAGCGCTGGGGTATTACCAGTAATTTCCAACTCATAGTAATATTCATTGTTTTTGCCATAACTGGCTCAACATCGGCATATTTATCTAAACCAGTAATAGAATGGATAGGTATCTCTAAAGATGCCATGTCTCCTTGGCTGTATATACCACTTCGACTACTTATTATCTTTCCGGTATATCAGGTATTACTGGTATTTTTCGGATTTGTATCCGGTCAGTTTAAATTCTTTTGGAACTTCGAGAAAAAAATGCTCCGTAGCATGGGGCTTGGTTTTCTATTTAAAAATAATAAAAGCTCTTAATTAGGAGCTTTTATTTTATCACTTATATTAATTTAATTATTCTTTAAGTTTAGACTTATAATTCTTTTTAAGCTTACTAAGTTTAGGCTCAATCACTGCCTTACAATACGGTTGATTAGGATTTAAGGCATAATAATCCTGATGGTAATCTTCTGCCGGATAAAACTCTGTAGCCTCGCTAACCTTAGTAACTATCTTCTTATCAAATATTTTTTGATCTTCCAGTAGCTTGATAAAGTTTTCTGCTTTAGTCTTCTGCTCAGGAGTAGTATAAAACACCTCACTCCTGTATTGCGTACCTATATCGGCCCCTTGCCTGTTTAGCGTAGTAGGATCATGAGTCGCAAAAAAGATTTCAAGTAAATCCTCATAAGCAATTTCATCAGGGTTATACGTAATTTTAATAGCCTCGGCATGTCCTGTTGTACCACTGCAAACCTCTTTGTAAGTTGGGTTCTTTGTAGTACCTCCTATATAACCGGAAACTACTTTATCCACTCCTTTTAAATCGGTAAAAAATGCCTCAGTGCACCAAAAGCATCCTCCTGCAAATATGGCAGTCTCTAACTTGCTGTTATCCATTTGTTTTAAATCTCCTTTCTTTAATTCTTCTTTGTTGTTATCTGTTACTGCTGTCTCGGGTTTTCCCTGGCAGGAAAGTGTAAAAACAGCCAGTGCTAGCATCATAATTCTTTTCATTGTATGCAGTTTTCAAAGTTATACAATCATTTTGTTACAATCTGTTTTTAAACAGATTTTACACTATTTACATACGAAATATTGTGCCAAAAAAGATTTATTTTTATTTAAATTGTTTGTTTCTTTGTGAAAACCCGAATTAATGATACAGGCAAAAAATATTCATAAATATTACGATTCCCTTCATGTACTTAAAGGCGTGGATTTACATATTAAAAAAGGAGAAGTCGTTTCTATTGTAGGAGCATCAGGTGCCGGAAAAACAACCCTACTGCAAATATTGGGAACACTAGATAAACCTAAATCAGAGAACGGAACCTTACTACTTATTGATGGTGAAGACGTACTGAATATGAAAGACAAAGCCTTATCAAAGTTCCGAAACCTTAAACTCGGTTTTATTTTCCAGTTTCACCAGTTGTTTCCTGAATTTACAGCTCTTGAAAATGTATGTATACCTGCGTTTATAGCAGGGAAACAAAAAGCAGAAACGGAAGCAGAAGCTAAAAAACTACTTGAGTATTTAGGGCTATCACACCGAATAAACCACAAACCGGGAGAACTATCGGGTGGTGAACAGCAACGTGTTGCTGTAGCACGAGCGCTTATAAATAAACCTGCCGTAATTTTTGCCGATGAACCTTCGGGAAACCTTGACACCCATTCTGCCGAGAACCTTCATAACCTATTCTTTAAGTTAAGAGATGAAATGGGACAGACTTTTGTTATTGTTACCCATAATGAGGAACTGGCAAATATGGCTGATAGAAAACTAGTTATGAGTGACGGAAAGATAATTTCGGGACACTAAAAATGGAGATCTCTCTGATGAATGAAAAAATGAATGTGGAGGAGCTTAAATCATTCCTTGATGAAAAGGTAATTTTATACAACAATCCTGATTTTATTGATACCGACCCAATACAGATCCCGCATCGATATACCTTAAAAGAAGATAAAGAAATAGCCGGATTCCTTGCCTCTACCATTGCCTGGGGTAATCGTAAAATGATTATTAACAGTGCCAATAAAATGATGAACTTGATGGGTAACAGTCCGTATGACTTTGTTATGAACCATAATGAAGATCATTTGGATAATTTGGAAGGCTTTGTACACCGCACATTCAATTCGGTAGACTTTGCCACTTTTATGCGGGCATTACAGAATATTTACAAAAATCATGGCGGACTCGAAATGCTTTTTGCTAAACATCAAAATACAGATGGAATGCAACAAAGTATAAGTGAGTTTAAAAAAGTTTTCTTTGAAATAGCCCATCAGTCACGTACACAAAAACACGTATCCGATCCCTTAAACGGTTCGGCAGCAAAAAGAATCAATATGTTTTTACGATGGATGGTTCGTAACGATAACGCAGGTGTCGATTTGGGTATATGGAACAAAATATCACCTTCACTCCTATCCTGCCCGTTAGACGTACATTCGGGCAATGTAGCTCGGAAACTGGGTCTACTTAATCGAAAACAAAACGATGCTAAGGCTCTAAAAGAACTGGATACCCAATTGCGTCATTTAGACCCTACCGACCCTGTAAAGTATGACTTTGCTTTATTTGGGCTTGGTGTGTTTGAAGGGTTTTAAATTTAATTATGAATAGAAAAATTATATATCTGACTATAACATTTAGTGTAATTTTATTTACACTAATTATATGTAATATATTAAATATTATCGGTATTTACCGCATACCTACCAGTGCTAATGAACCAACAATAAAAACAGGCTCAGCTATTTTTATCTCAAGGTTAAAAAAAGCTGAATTAGGTAATTTCATAGTTTTTGAAAGAGAAAGTAACTCGTATTTATACAGGCTTGTAGGAGAAGAAAATGATACTATTGAAATTAAGGATGGTACTTTATATCGTAACAGTAAAAACTTTGACAATCAATACAACCTTAATCACAGTTACCTTATAGATATTAATGAAATAAAAAAACTTCCGGGAAAGCAACGAAATTATTTCACACAAAGAGGATTTCCTGTATTAATAGAAAACAATTACCTTCATATTACTGCTGAAGACAGTGTAATGCATAAAGTAAAGTTCCCCTATAAAAGAATACTTGATACGGTACCCGATAAATTTATTACAGATATTTATCAACAAAACTGGAATAGAGACAATTTTGGCCCAATAGTTATACCTGCTAATAAAGTATTTGTTTTAGGTGATAACAGAGAAAATGCCATGGACTCCAGATATATTGGATTAATTGATGAAAGCGATATAAAAGGAACTTTGATTAGATAAATACACCTGTTACACACTACAGATCCTGTAAAGTACGACTTCGCTTTATTTCAGCTTGGTGTGTTTGAAGGATTTTAGTTAAATTGCAGTGTATCAAACAAATCCTTACCTATATGAGATTACTTACTGCATTACTATGTCTGCTTTTCAGCTTTCACTCCTATTCACAGGAACCAAGCGTATATTTTTATAATCACAAAGGAGAGTCTATTGATAAACAAACGTTTATTGACAGTTTAAAAGTTCCTAATCATAAATATGCTTATAAACTCATTGAAAATGATACCGCCGTATTAGGTAGTTTGTTTTTGAGAGAAGAGATAAACATAATTACGCAACAAGACCGAAAATCTCTAATAAAAGAACTTGAATTATTAAGCGGGCAAAAAATTAAAGATAGCCAGACTATAGTTATTGATTTTTTCTCATTACCTTCAAAAAACGATACGAGTTATGATGGCTTCTTCTATAAATACACGAAAAACCGTTCCTATTTAAGATTCTTTAAAAAGAATTACGGTTATGTACATTTTTTCGTTTCACAAAAAGATTATATACTAGATGGATTTATAGAAGATAAAAATAATTATCTGCTCAAAAATCTATTTTCAAATTATGAAGCCTCTTATGGCAATTACATTATAATAAAGCCTAACGGACATTATTTGAGAAGACTTGATGAACACAGGCAGGATGAAATAATCGATAAAATAAAAGGAGACTGGTAGTCTCCTTTTATTTTTATTTAGATAAAGTTTTTTTTGAAATATATCTCACTAAAAAGAATATGCATACTACAAAAAGTAGGAGGAACAGTATACAAAGTAGCTGCCACATTCCAAGACCAAAAGAAAATCGGTTACTGTTGTTTCCATTATTTAATACATTATTCTAAAATTGATTTGTAGAGAGTGTAATTTTCGTAATCAAAACAAACGAATATCACTTTATCAATTACATGATTATTACCCTGTTTATTTCTTAAAGCTACACAGGCATCAAGTACTGCCGCTCCGCCTGCTCTATGTATGGCACCATCAACTCCACCACCACCCAGCAAAGAAGAATTAGCTGCATTGACAATAGCATCTCGGCAGTGATTTTTGTTATATCACCCTTAATAAGCTCTATTTTATTCATGATTAAATTTTCCCGTAATACATTGCTTTTACTATACCGTCTGACAGACCTATTTTCGGTACATAAATATTACGTGCACCACTCCATTTCATAGCATTAAGATATATACGGGTGGCATATATAATAACGTCTGCCCTGTCGGGGTTAAGCCCTAACTCGGCAATGCGCTGCTCATAAGTAAGCGTATTAAGAAACTGATACTGAGAATTAATATAAAAATAGGATAATGGTAAATCCTGTTTTTTACCCGAAAGTTTAAACAGCTTGTTGATATTACCACCAGAACCTATAAGGGTAACATTATCAAATGGCTCGGTTACAGTTTTAATCCACTTTTCTATCTCTACCCAAACCAAATCGTTCACCATATTGTTTAGCAAACGTACCGTACCATTTTTAAAAGATTTTGAAGCTATGATCTTACCGTTATCAAAAAGAGAAAATTCGGTACTACCACCACCTACATCCACAAAAAGATATGTTTGGTCGGGCTTTATAAAAGTATGTAAATCGGTCGATGCTATAATAGCAGCTTCCTTTTTACCATCAATAATATCTATTTTGATTTCAGCTTCCTGTTGAATCAGTTCTGCCACTTCATTACCGTTAAAAGCCTCACGCATTGCTGATGTAGCACATGCCATATACCTTTCAACCTTATGTACCTTCATAAGTAATTTATAAGCCTTCATGGCATCTACCATACGCTCTATATTATCGTCACTTATTTCGCCAACTGTAAAGGCATCCTGCCCTAAACGTATGGGAACGCGTACTAAAGAACTTTTATTGAATTGTGGTGCTTTTCCTTCCTGCTCTACAATATTGCACACCAAAAGCCTCATGGCATTTGATCCAATATCTATCGCTGCATATTTTTTTATGTTAATCATTCGCAATAAGAACCCCGCGCTCTAAGCCCGAAGTTTTATAATTTAAAAATTATCGAAAACTACTTCCAGTTTATCCCTGTAATAGTTATAGGTTTCAAGCTGTGCCCTGAATACTTTTTCTTCAGGACGTTTTCTGTACCTGTTTTCAAGGTTTTCAGAATGCAGCCTTGCTTTTACATTACCTTTCCAGCCAATTTCAAAAGTATCTATAAGTTCCTGTTTTATATCCTCATCATATATAGGGCAGGTAACTTCTACCCTTTCGTCAAGGTTACGGGTCATAAAATCGGCAGAAGAGATAAACACTTCCGGCTGTCCGTTATTCCCAAAAATATAAACCCTCGAATGTTCCAGGTAATTATCTACAATACTTATAGCCTCAATATTCTCGCTCATACCTTCCACGCCCGGGATAAGACAGCAAATACCTCTTATTACAAGCTGTATTTTTACTCCTTCCCTGCTGGCTTCATACAATTTGTCAATCATTTTATAGTCGGTAAGGCTATTCATTTTTAGTTTGATAAAGGCCTCTTTTCCGGCTATCGCATTAAGTATCTCCCTGTCTATCAGTTTATAGAACTTAGACCTTGTATAATGCGGCGATACAAACAAATGCTTGTAGCGATGTATTCGGTAATTTACATCAAAAAAGTCAAATATTTTGTTTACATCCTTTAATATTTGCTGATGATAGGTAAACAAAGTTACATCGGTATAAATCTTAGCTGTAGACTCGTTAAAGTTACCTGTAGATATAAATCCGTAACGTTTTATTTTTCCTTTCTCAACACGCTCAACCACACAAATTTTACTGTGAACCTTAAGCCCTTTTACTCCGAAAATAAGGTTGATTCCTTCCCTTTGCATCTGCTCTGAATAAGAAATATTACTAGCCTCATCAAAACGTGCCTGCAGCTCAATTTGTACAGTAACTTTTTTACCATTTTTAGCTGCATTGATTAGGGAACTGATAATCTGGGAATTTTTAGAAAGCCTGTAAAGGGTAATTTTTATCGAAATTACCTTTGGGTCCAGCGCTGCTTCCCTTAAAAAACGAATGATATAAGAGAACGACTGGTATGGAGCGTTTAACAGATAATCTTTTTCTTTTATTTTATCAAGAATACTACCGTCAAGACTTAACCCGGGTACAGGTAGTGGTGGATTTTGCTTGTAAAGCAAATCATACCTGCCCAAGTTAGGGAAACTCATATAATCCCTCCTGTTGTGGTAACGACCACCGGGAATAATACTATCCGTAGCATCAATCCCCATTCGGGTAAGGAAAAAGTTAAGCGTATCTTTCTCTATTGACTGATCGTAAACAAATCGTACCGGTTCACCAATCCTTCTTTCTTTTACCCCTTTGGAAATTTTTTCCATCAAACTCTTGCTCTGATCACTGTCTATTTCCAGCTGAGCATCACGGGTAATTTTAATCATGTGTGCAGATACACTCTCATAATTAAAAATACTGAAGATATTGTGGAGGTTATAACGGATAACGTCATCTAACAAAATAACATAGTGCTTATCGTTATTAGACGGTAATACCACAAAACGGTTTACTGTTTTAGGCATTTCCACAACGGCATAACGCACTTCCCTTTTCTTGTTACTGTCATCATCAATTAAAGTTCCGTCAGGCCCCTTAATTTGTTTAGGCTTAATAACAAGTTTAACGGCAAGATAACCTGCCGCGTCTTTAAGTAACGGGAATTCGTCAAGATCATTAAGGATAATAGTCACCAACTCCGGACTAACCTTTTGGATAAAGAAATCTTTTATAAAGTTTTCCTGTTCCTTGGAAATTTCGGTCTCGTTGATAATGTAAATATTTTCCTGCTGAAGTTCCTGTTCAATAACACTTAATATCCTTAAGCTTTCAGACTGTTGTTCAATAACAATCTCGGTAATATCCTTAAGCAATTGCTGTGAGGATATACCGCCCAAAAGCTTCTCTCCGGTTTGCCCTGCTAAGCTTAATCGCCTAACTGCAGCATACCGAACCCTGAAGAATTCGTCTAAATTATTGGAAAATATACCTAAAAATCTAAGTCGGTCTAATAATGGGACTTTTTCATCAGCTGCTTCCTGTAATACTCTCGCATTAAAGGCCAGCCAGCTTTTTTCCCTGTCAATATACCGGTTTACCGGTGTGTGATGGTGAATCATATTTTTTTAACTCTCTTGGAAAAACTGTTTTTTGGGTTTTACCTTTTTGTATTGCACCCCAGTCGTCTTGCTCAAAAGATATTGAAACAAAACCCGAAGTAGGTACATTATCTAAGGTAACGCTCCCAAAGATATTAACAAAATTAGTAATCGCCTCGTTATGTCCAAAAAGAATTAGGTTATCATATTTGTTATCACAACTTTTTATGATATTCTCAAGCTTTTTTACCTCAAAAGTATAAAGATCGTCTTTAAATACTATATTTTCTATAGGAATTGAAAGAGTCTCAGCAAAAATGTAGGCTGTATTTTTAGCGCGTTGTGCTGTACTGGACCAAACCATAAAAGTTTTTGGTAAGTATCCTGAAACCGCAGAAGCAACAAGATGCGCATCGTCTATCCCTCTTTTAGACAATGGTCTGTCTTTATCAATCAGTGGGGCATCCCAGCTTGATTTTGCATGACGGATTAATATTAAATTTTTCATGGGCCTGCATTTTTAAAATATCTATATATTAAATATCAGAAAAAATAGCTTAATAAAATCCAAAGAATATGTTAATTTTTTATTACGGAGCAAGCCTGTCTGTTAACCAACTGAAATCATCCTGTAGTTTATATCGTATTCTGTCATGAAGTCTGTTTGGTCTTCCCTGCCAAAATTCTACCTCTACAGGTTTTACGATAAAGCCACCCCAGTTTTTTGGGCGCGCAATCTCTTTCCCTTTGTATTCATTTTCAAGATTGTGCAGTTTGTTTTCAAGATAATCACGTGAAGGAATAACTTCGCTCTGTGGCGATACTATAGCCCCAAGCCTACTTCCTTCCGGACGACTTTCAAAGTAACCATCAGATATATTTTCGGATACCTTCTCTGCAACACCTTTTATAATAACCTGGCGTTCAAGTTCATGCCAAAAAAATGAAAGACAGACATTAGGGTTAGCTTCTATAGCCTTTCCTTTTTCAGAATTGTAATTAGTATAGAATATAAAACCTTCGTAAGTAAATTGTTTAAGCAACACCACCCTCGCTTTTGGAAATCCGTCTTTACCTATGGTAGAAACCGTCATAGCATTTACCTCGGCAACAGCTCCAAAATCTTCAACCTCATGAAACCACTTTTTAAAAAGCGATACAGGATCTTCAGGTAAATTCTGTTCGGTTAATTCACCTTTTTCATATGAACGTCTGTAATTACTTAAATCTTCCATTTTTATATCTTTTTAAACTATATATAAACAACAGTTTAAATTTATTTAATTTTTAAATAACAAAATCTAGCTATTGTAATAATCAGAACTCAAAAAACCTGCCGTCATCTGCCAGTTCAACATTTTCAAAAACAGTTTGGGCTTCTTCCTTAAACAATTCAATAGAGTCGTAACGTGTAGAGAAATGCCCTAACAGTAAGTGTTTAGCATTAGCTTTCTTAGCTATAGTTGCAGCCTGTTTTGCGGTACTGTGCATTGTTTTTTCACACAAGTATTCTTCTGTATCTAAAAAAGTACTTTCATGATACAAAACATCTACATTATTAATAACCGGTAATATATCTTCACTATACAAAGTATCTGAACAGAAAGCATAACTTTTTGGTGCAGGAGGATCAAACGTAAGTTCCCTATTTGGTATTACCCTTCCGTCATCAAGGGTGATATCACTTCCGTTTTTTATCTTTTGATAATAACAGGTATCAATATTGTAATCCTCTACTTTTCCTATATGTAGTTTACGTTCGGCAGGTTTTTCCTCAAAGAGGTAACCATTAGTATACACCCTGTGTTTTAACGGGATTGTACGTACTATCACTTTATCATCTTCAAAAACTACCTGAGATTCATTTCCTTCCAATTCATGAAAGTAAAGATTATAGGTTGTCCATGATGCTGACAGTTTTAATTGTACCAATATCATTTCCTTAATCCCCTTAGGACCATGAACATGAAGGTCGTTTTTCCTTCCTAATAATGAGAATGTAGAAATCAAACCTATAAGTCCGTAAACATGATCCCCGTGCAGGTGTGAAATAAAAACATGATTAATTTTAGAAAAACGGATTTTATTTTTCCTGAGCTGCACCTGTGTACCTTCACCACAGTCTATCAAAAACATTCTGTTTTTAATCTCTAAAACCTGTGACGTAGGATTAGTTAATGTTCTTGGAGTAGCGGCATAACAGCCAAGTATGGTGAGATTCATCTGCTTGAATTTTGAAAACAAAAAAGCAGTGTCATTATAAATGCCTTTTTGTTTGCTGTTACTTAGAGTAACAGTATTTATAAATTAAAATTAAAAGCCCAGATCTCTTTCTATCTCTTCCATTTCAATGATATCATGTGCCTCTAAAACTGTAGGCACTACAATCATTTCGTCAGGAACTTCATTAAAGTCAAAATCGCTTACTACCATAACAAACGATTTTTTAGCTTTTCTGTGCTTATTGGATAGTAATAAAAATGATAAAACATCATTTAATCCTAACGTATCCTGAGTAACATCAAGTATGATGTTTAGGTTTTTAAAGGAATTGTATTCACCTTCTATTTTTTCTCTGAAAGAATTAATGTCTCCCTGAGTATCTTTTATAGTAACGGTATGTCCTTTTTCGTCTACTTTCATAAGTTACTGTGCTGTTATAGCTAATTTACAAACAGATAAATGAAAAATACTGTTTTTAAAATAATTTTATGCCTATTGCTTAATTTTAGAGGCTAACAGATAAATAACTGCCATCCTTACAGCAACACCGTTTTCTACCTGGTTTAATATAACAGACTGTTGTGAATCGGCAACATCACTGGTAATCTCTACCCCTCTGTTTATAGGACCCGGGTGCATTATAACAATTTCTTTGTTAAGAGAATCAAGCAACTCTTTATCAACACCATATTGCTGGCTATATTCCCTTGTAGACGGGAAATAGTTTACATCTAAGCGTTCATTTTGTACCCTAAGCATATTAGCAACATCACACCACTCCAGTGCTTTACGCAAATTAGACTCTACTTTTACACCAAGTGATTCAACATATCTCGGTATTAATGTTTTTGGTCCGCAAACCATAACTTCGGCTCCCTGAAGCTGTAATGCAAAAATATTGGAAAGCGCTACCCTTGAGTGAAGAATATCACCTACAATAACCACTTTTTTTCCACCCACATCACCAAGTCTTTCCCTTATAGTGTAAGAATCCAGTAAGCCTTGTGTTGGGTGTTCGTGAGCACCATCTCCGGCATTAACTATACTTGCACTTACATTTTGTGAAAGGAAATGAGCCGCCCCCGGATGTGAGTGTCTCATAACTACCATATCCACCTTCATGGAAAGGATATTATTTACAGTATCTATAAGCGTTTCCCCTTTCTTTACAGATGACTGTGCAGCCGAGAAGCTTATCACATCTGCCGAAAGACGCTTTTGCGCCAACTCAAAAGAAAGCTTGGTACGCGTACTGTTTTCAAAAAATATATTGGCTATGGTAATATCCCTAAGTGAAGGAACTTTTTTAATAGGTCGGTTTATTACTTCTTTAAAATGGTCGGCCGTTTCAAAAATAAGGTCAATATCAGCTTTGTTGATATATTTTATTCCTAATAAATGATTAACGCTTAATTCTTTCATTACTTACTGTTGCTGTTACGCCTAAATTAAATAAACACTATCCTCTCCCTCGTTCTGTTGCCAGGTTACTTTTACCTTTTCGTTATTGATTGCATCTACCTGACGTCCTCTGTAATCAGGCTGTATAGGTAAATGTCTGCTAAAACGACGGTCAATAAGTACCAGTAATTCTATCTCAGAAGGTCTTCCGAACGACTGTATTGCTGTTAATGCAGATCTTATACTTCGGCCTGTATACAATACATCGTCAATAAAAACTACCTTTTTATTTTCTACTAAAAAGTCAATTTGGGTTTTATTTGCCTCCAATGGCTTATCTGACCTACGGAAATCATCCCTGAAAAATGTAATATCCAAAAATCCAAGTGGTACATCTTTCACATTATAATCCTGTTCCAGCAACTGTTTTATACGTTCTGCCAGATAACGGCCTCTGGGCTGTAATCCAATAAGTATCGTATCAGAAAAATCAAGATGTTTTTCAATTAACTGGCAGGCCAAACGGTTAAGGATGATATTGACTTCTTTTGAAGTTAGCAATATTTTATGGCTCATAGTGCTGTGTTAAGTTTGGAGTGTAAAAGTAGTGAAAAAACAGAATTAGAAAAAATAACACCACATATTTAATTTTAGTATTTACCAGTGGCTTTTCAACATTAATTCAATTTTAACGAAATACGATTTTAAGTACTTTAACTTTATAGTAATAACCTAAAAGCAAAAAGCTATGAAAAAGAGTATTTTAAAACCTGCCCTATTATTACTTATGATGGTATCTCTAACTGGGTGTGAACTGGCCGGAGATATATTTGAGGTAGGTGTAAGTGTAGGCGTTTTTATTGTAATAGCAGTGCTGGTATTGATTGTTTGGCTTATTTTTAAAATGAAAAAATAGGCGGCGATACCAACAAGTAATAAAAAAGCCTCTGTGATACAGAGGCTTTTTTATATTAATCATTCATGGAGAGCAGAAACTCTTCGTTGTTTCTTGTTTTCTTGAAACGCTCATTTATAAAGTCCATTGCCTCTACAGGGTTCATGTCCGCCAAATACTTCCTCATAATCCACATGCGTTGTATGGTTTTCTCATCAAGAAGAAGATCATCCCTACGCGTACTTGACGAAGTAAGGTCGATAGCCGGGAATATACGTCTGTTAGCAATTTTACGGTCAAGCTGAAGCTCCATGTTTCCGGTACCTTTAAACTCTTCGAAGATAACCTCGTCCATTTTAGAACCGGTATCAGTAAGTGCAGTAGCAATAATACTTAAAGAGCCTCCGCCTTCAATATTACGGGCAGCACCAAAGAAACGTTTTGGTTTTTGAAGCGCATTGGCATCCACACCACCACTCAATACCTTACCGGATGCAGGCTGTACAGTGTTGTAAGCCCTTGCCAAACGGGTAATAGAATCAAGTAGTATCACTACATCATGACCACACTCTACCAAACGTTTTGCTTTTTCAAGCACAATGTTAGCTACTTTTACATGGCGTTCTGCAGGCTCATCAAAGGTAGAAGCGATAACCTCTCCCCTTACACTACGCTGCATATCGGTAACCTCTTCAGGTCGCTCATCAATAAGTAACACAATAAGATAAACTTCAGGGTGGTTAGCTGCAATAGAGTTAGCTATATCTTTTAGTAACATTGTTTTACCTGTTTTAGGCTGTGCAACGATCATACCACGTTGTCCTTTACCTATAGGAGAAAACAAGTCAATAATTCTTGTAGAAATGGTACTTTGCTTATTAGCAAGGTTAAATCTTTCTTCAGGGAAAAGCGGAGTTAAGTGTTCAAAAGAAACCCTGTCTCTTACAACCTGCGGATCGTGTCCGTTTATTTTTAAAACCCTTACAAGAGGGAAGTATTTCTCTCCTTCTTTTGGCGGACGAACCACACCTTTAACAGTATCTCCCGTTTTTAAACCGAATAAACGGATTTGCGAATTGGATAAATAAATATCATCAGGAGATGCTAAGTAGTTATAATCAGAAGAACGAAGGAAACCATAACCGTCCGGCATCATTTCAAGTACTCCTTCACTTTCAATAATTCCGTCAAACTCATAATCAGGTTCTCTAAAATTTTGTTTCTTTTTATAACTTGGATGATTCGGATTGTTAGCGTTAGCTCTTTCGATTTGAGCCAGCCTCTCTTCCTCTGATATTTGAGCTTTAGTAAGCTTATTATCGGCAGGTTTTTGATTTTTCTGTCTGTTATCCTGGGGAGGATTTCTTTTCTTATTATCGTCTTTAGCCTGAGGTGCGGGAGTTGCCTGTATGTCGCTTTTAGCTTCAGGAGCAGACTGTTCTTTTGCAGGACGTTGCTGGCTTTTAGGCTCAGGTTTCTTTTTAGCAAAATTCTTATCCTGTGCCTTTTGTTCCTGTTCTTCAGGTTTAGCTTCAGTGGCTTTTGTTTCTTTTACATCAGGCTTATTTTCAGCCTTTACCTGTGCTGCCGTTTCAGTTTTGGCTCTGGCTGCAGGTTTTTCTTTAGCTATCCTTGCCCTTTTAGGCTTTTCAGCTTTGTCTTGTGGTAGTGCTTCGTTAGCTGCGCCCGTTTCATCAAACAAAGGTTTGATTTTGGTTGGATTTGCAGCCTGGTGATCTAAAATCTGGTAAACAAGCTCGTCTTTTTTTAAGCCTCTGTATTTACTGATTTTAGCTTTTTTAGCAATTTCCTGAAGCTCGGTTAGCTTCATTTCTTTTAGTTCGGAAATATCAAACATGCATCAATGTTAATTAAATTATTGAGAGTGTATTCAATTTAATAAATAAAAAGTGAAGGGTGTAATTTTATTTGAAATCTAATGCTTCGGAGAATGAAGCACTTATGGTTATGTCTTGCAATAATACGAATTTATTTTTACTGTGCAATAGTATTTTTTAAAAAAGAAACCATATTTTTGTGCAGCAAACAAGAGATAATGTTACAACGAATACAAACCATATACTTATTAATAGCCCTTGTGTCTGCCGGCGTTATGCCATTTATTTTTCCTTTATGGACTACTGCTTCCGGTAACGGATTCATGTTTATGGAAAATTTAGGATATATTGTACTATTCGGGTTAAGCGCTACGTTATCTTTAGTAAGCATAGTATCATTTAAAAAGAGAAAAAGCCAGTTCGTAATGGGCAGGCTTAATATAATATTAAATTTAATTTTATTAGGATTATTCATTTTCAGGTCGCTAAACTTATCCGGAGAGACTGACAAAGATCTTGTCATTTCAGAGAAGGGTATTGGGATGCTTCTTCCTATTGTTTCTATCGTTTTTTTAAGCCTTGCCAATAAGGCTATCAAAAAGGACGAGGATCTCGTAAAATCAGTAGACCGATTGAGATAAACCTTTTAACTTAGTTTATTAGTGCGTTAAATCCCTGCTTTTTTAAAGCGGGGATTTTTTGTTTACCCCACTCCTAGCTTTTAATTCATGTGTTTTTGGCAATACTTAACTATAAGTTTACTGTCACGAACGGTAACACTCAATACAAACCGTTTGGGAAATCAATATTCAAAAAAGACATAAAAGAAAACCCCACTATATAGCGGGGTCTCTGTTTATATAATTGAAATTACTTTAATTATACATGTAATGCTCTGTTAGCAGTAGCAGCAAGAGCAGCCTCTTTAACAGCTTCAGCATACGTTGGGTGAGCGTGAGACATTCTTGAAATATCTTCTGCAGACGCCCTAAACTCCATTGCAGTTACAGCCTCAGCAATAAGATCAGCAACACGAGCACCAATCATGTGAACACCAAGAACCTCGTCAGTCTCAGCATCAGCAAGGATTTTTACAAACCCGTCAGTATCCATACTTGCACGCGAACGACCTAATGCTTTGAACGGGAAGCTACCTGATTTATATTTTACACCTTCTTCTTTTAATTGTTCTTCTGTTTTACCAACAGCTGCAACTTCAGGCCATGTATATACAACACCCGGAATTAGGTTATAATCAATATGAGGTTTTTGTCCGGCAAGAGTTTCAGCAACAAATACGCCTTCTTCCTCTGCTTTGTGCGCTAACATAGCACCACGAACAACATCACCAATAGCGTAAATGTTAGATACGTTAGTTTGTAAATGATCGTTTACTTCAATTTGTCCTCTTTCAGATACTTTGATACCTGCTTTATCAAGATTAAGGCCATCTGTAAACGGACGACGACCTACAGAAACCAATGAGTAATCACCATCAAGAGTGATAGTTTCTCCTTTAGCATTTTCTGCCTGTACCTGTACTCCTTCTCCGTTTCTTTCTACTGATTTTACTTTGTGAGAAGTATAGAATTTCATTCCCTGTTTTTTAAGCACTTTTGTAAGCTCTTTAGATAAGCCTGCATCCATACCCGGGATGATTCTGTCAAGATATTCAACTACAGATACCTGAGCACCTAAACGAAGGTACACCTGCCCCAACTCAAGACCGATAACACCACCACCAATAACGATAAGGTGCTTAGGAACCTCTTTAAGCTTAAGCGCTTCTGTAGAAGTGATTATTTTTTCTTTGTCTATTTTAATGAATGGTAATGAAGATGGTTTAGAACCTGTAGCCAAAATAGTGTTTTTAGCTTCGATAGTCTCTTCAGAACCGTCGTTTTTAGTTACTTTAATATGAGTAGCATCTTCAAAAGAACCAACACCTTCAAAAACAGTTATCTTGTTTTTATCCATAAGGTATTTAATTCCGCTTACGTTTTGGTCTACAACACCCTGCTTACGGGCAATCATTTGCTCAAAGTTTACTTTTATCTCCCCCGGAATATCAATACCGTGCTCTTTAAAGTGAGAAATAGCATCATGATAGTGATGAGATGAATCAAGAAGTGCTTTAGACGGAATACAACCTACGTTAAGGCAAGTACCTCCAAGCGTTGGATATTTTTCTATGATTGCTGTGTTAAAACCTAGTTGTGCACAACGGATAGCGGCAACATATCCGCCGGGTCCAGAGCCTATAACGACTACGTCAAATGAACTCATAATATAACTTTTTGTGTGTTTTAATTTTGTAAGGCAAATTTAGCGAAGTTTTTTCTTTTGGGTAGTACAAAAGTCAAAAACATGAGTTTAATTTTCTATCCTCAATGTTAATTTGTGATACCACCTGCTTTAAATCATAAAACTTGAAACAAAAAAGCTTAAAAAGGTGTTAAAAATACATTATAGCCACAAAACTAACATATTGTACTCCTCTTTCTAGTATGCAGATAAAGTAATTGTCAAACCATGATTAATGTCAGTTTTTTCCCCTGTAAGTCGACCTACTTTTGGTGTATAATTTAAAAACACAAAACCATGAAAAAAATACTATTTGCAGCAATGGCAGCTTCACTATTTTGTGCTACAACTGCAACTGCTCAGGAAAACAATAATGATTCTGCCAACTTTGACCGATGGATGGTTCGCGTACGCGGAGTAGGTGTATTACCTAATGAAAGTGCTGATATAGGTATTATTGGTGGGGATGCAGACATTAGCAGTACGTTTATCCCTGAACTGGACTTCACTTACTTTTTTACCAAAAACATAGCTGCCGAACTTATTTTAGGTACTTCAAAACATGATGTGAAAACTACGGGTTCTGATATTTCAGCTATTGGAGGACCAACCAGTACAGATGTTGACCTGGGAAGTGTAAGGTTACTACCTCCTACCCTTACCGTACAGTACCATTTTTACACTTTTGACGGAATGTTTAAACCTTATGTAGGTGCCGGTATAAACTATACTATTTTTTATGATGTAAAACCAGGTAATACTGTACATGATGTTGATTATGATAACAGCGTAGGTTTTGCTTTACAATTGGGCTTTGATATCAAGATAAGTGATAAATTTTACATAAATGCCGATGCCAAACAACTGTTTCTTAATACCGATGTAACAGTAGACGGTTCCAACCTTGCACCGGGACTTAGCATACCAGCCGATGTAGATATTAACCCACTTTTATTAGGTGTGGGTATAGGCTATACATTTTAATTCATAGTTTTTTTAGATGTAAAAAAAGGCTGTCACTTTAAACAAGAGACAGCCTTTTTGATTTTTATGATTTTCAGTTAAAATCCGTAGTAACTATTAAGGAATAAATACCTGTCCCTGTATTGCTCTGTTGCAGCAGACGTTTCTGCACCGATGGTAAGTACATTCATAGCTTCATTATCTTTACTAACAGGCCATTGTGGCAGGCTTTCTCCATTTGGATTACCTGTTTTTATAAAGTTAGCCAGATACTTTACTCCGGCTTGGGATACTTTACGATCCTCATCTGTCCAGTTATAAAGTTCATTATTATTTAGATTACCCAGCAGGTATTCAATATCAGAAGCATGAGACGCTCCCGGCAGTGCTGCAGGCATTTCGTTTTCCTTATTTTCTCCGTCTTCCTCAATTATTCCTCCGGCAAGACCTTCTTTTACATTACCCAGTTCTGACTTTAACGATGGGCGTTGCTGTGCAAACCTGTAAACATACGTTGGTTGTCCTGTTGTGTTTTTATGAAGCTCTGCCCACTTCCATGTACTGAAAACTATAAAGTTGTCACTTGCAAGTGAAGTAGCCGATTGTATTACTTCCTCTTGAGAAGTACCCGGATACAATTTTAAAACCTCGCCTGCCTTATCGCCAAACATCTGTTTTACCCTCGCGGCATAATTTTCCGGATTAGGATATTGCCCCTGCATAAAAGCCATGTAAGGTATTTCTGCCGATGTCCATCCTGCCAGCAAAGGTACTTTTACCTGGTCTCCTGCTGCAAAAGTAGCCGATGGCAACTTAGGTAAAAAATAACCGTCAACAGTGGCTTTAGCATTAAAGGCTCCCAATTTAGATGCCTCTTCCAATAATGAATCGGCTGGCATTTTTCTCAAATCTGCCAGTGTTTGTGCATTAATACGTTTTGCAAAATCGAGTCCGTTTTGTTCTGCCTCATTTAAAGTAACAGCATCAAAAGTAGGATTTATCATAGCACCACTTTGTCCAATAGCACCACTGATCAAATCTTTTGATAACGGAGAAGCCATTTGTGCCGATACCGATATAGATCCGGCCGACTCACCCGCTATAGTAATTTTATTAGGATCGCCACCAAAAGCAGCAATGTTGTTTTTAACCCAAGTCAATGCCGCATTCTGATCCAGTAAACCATAGTTACCTGATGCGTTATTAGGTGATTCTTTAGTAAGTTCAGGGTGTGAAAAGAACCCGAATATCCCTAACCTGTAGTTTAGCGTTACAGTAATGATACCTTCTTTAGCAAGTGCTTCTCCATCATATCTCCCTTCAGACCCGTCTCCGGCTACAAAGCCTCCGCCATAAAAATAAACCAATACCGGCAGCTTTTCCTTATTAGCATTTGCAGGAGCCCATACATTAAGGTAAAGACAATCTTCACTCATGCCCGACGATCTGAATTTCATATCGCCAAAAACATCCTTTTGCATGGCATTGTCCTTAAATGCATCAGCTTTTAAAACACCTTCCCACTTTTGAAGTGGTTGTGGTGCTTTCCATCGCAGTTCACCAACAGGTGGCTGTGCAAAAGGTATACCTTTAAAACTATGTATTCCGCTTGGCAGGGCAATACCTTCTAGGATTCCCTGTTCCACTTGTACCTGTAAATCGTTTAGCTTTTTTTCCTGAGTACAGGACGTAAAAATAACGCTGCCAAAAAGCAGCAAGAAGTATTTTTTCATATTAATAGATTCGGTTGAAGCGTAAAGATAGCTATAAAGTTATAACATTAGTATTTTTCACTTCACTAATCATAAAAGTACTATGCGTACTGCCTATGTGTTTTAAAGTAGTAAGCTTAGTTACCATAAACTCACGGTATTCCTCCATATCGGCAACAAAAATTTTAAGGATATAATCATAGTCACCGCTTACGTGATAACACTCAATCACCTCGTCCAGCCTTACCACTTCCTGCTCAAAATGAGTAAGATATTCTTTAGCATGCTGGGTAAGCTTCAAATGACAAAATACCACAAATGCCCTGTTCACCTTTTTTTGGTTAAGTACCGCCACATACCTATCAATCACCCCCTCACGTTCCAGCTTTTTTACACGCTCATAAACAGCTGTAACAGATAGGTTTAACTTTAAAGAAAGTTCTTTTGTGGTTCGGGTACTATCCTGCTGAAGCAGCATCAATATTTTCCTGTCGGTTGCATCAAAATTCATGTGAAAAATTTTCGGTTAAAAACTATAGTTAAAGCTATTTTATAAAATTTAAATCTACATAATAACGCTTAAATAGAAACAAAAACCAAATATATAGATTATCATTGATTTTTACGGTAGTTTTCATTCTCTTTGAAAACATAAACGATTAAAAACAACACATTTATGAAATTCAATCCGGCCGATAACATACAGGATTTACAGTACTTTGGTGAATTTGGAGGTGTAAACCCTTCTATTTCAGATTCATCTACTTATACATTCCTTTCTGCAAAAACAATGTTTGATACATTTGAAGGAAATGCCGATGGATGTTACCTGTACTCCCGTCACTCATCTCCAAGCAACCTATACTTAGGTCAGGCACTTGCTACTATGGAAGGTACAGAAACTGCTAATGTTGCGGCATCTGGTATGGGGGCTATTACACCTGTATTATTACAACTTTGCGGAGCCGGAGATCACATAGTATCAAGCCGTACTATATATGGCGGTACTTATGCTTTCATGAAAAACTTTTTACCTAAGCTTAATATCACTACTTCGTTTGTTGATATTACTAAGCTTGATGTGGTAGAGGCGGCTATTACTCCTAACACTAAAGTTCTTTACTGTGAAACAGTGAGTAACCCGTTACTTGAGGTTGCCGATATTGAAAGCCTCGCTAAAATTGCTAAAAAGCATAACCTTAAACTGGTTGTAGATAATACATTCTCTCCACTATCTGTATCGCCTGCTAAAATGGGTGCTGATGTGGTAATACACAGTCTTACCAAATTCATTAACGGAAGTAGTGACACTGTGGGTGGTGTAGTTTGCGGTACTCAGGAGTTTATCGATGCGCTTCGCAACGTTAACGATGGTGCCAGCATGCTTTTAGGCCCTACAATGGACAGCCTTAGGGCAGCCAGTATACTTAAAAATTTAAGGACTTTACACATACGAATGAAACAACACAGCCATAATGCTACATATTTAGCTGAGCGTTTCGAACAAGACGGATTAAAAGTAGTATACCCTGGGCTTGAAAGCCACCCTAGCCACAAGTTATACAAAGGAATGATTAACCCTGAGTATGGTTTTGGAGGTATGATGACTATTGATGTTGGTTCTCTTGATAAGGCTAACGAATTAATGGAGCTTATGCAACACAAAAACCTTGGTTACCTTGCTGTGAGTTTAGGTTTCTATAAAACTTTATTCAGTGCACCGGGTACTTCTACATCAAGTGAAATACCAATGGATGAGCAGGTTGAAATGGGATTAACAGATGGTCTTATCCGTTTCTCAATAGGACTTGATAACGATATTGAAAGAACATATAATATGATGAAGAGCTGCATGCAGGAGCTTGGAATATTATAAGTATGTATTCAAACATAAACAACTGAAAAATCCGTTTCTCCCGAAACGGATTTTTTTTTACTTTTACTTCAAAATCAAAAATCAAAATGAAACAACTTTACACCTTACTTTTTATTGTAATCTTTACAAGTATCAATGCACAAAATCTGGTTATTGAGGATTCTGCCTTTAAAAATGTTTTAGTAAATACTAATTGCGTAACACTTGCAGGTAATTACACACCAACTATATCAGTTGATACTAATAATGATGGAGAGATACAACAGGAGGAAGCAAATGCTGTATTAAAACTTACGATAGATAATATTGATGTAACATCAATAGAAGGAATAGAAAATTTTCATAACCTGGAATCCCTGAGATGTACAAATACACAGATAACAGATGCTGATCTTTCCGCTATACCTTCTTTAATATCTATTGATATTAGCTACAATACTTTACTTACCAATATTAATGTGAATGGTCTTTATAACTTAGATAGCTTTTATTGTATGGGGAATGACCTTATTACGGTTGATGCTAGTCAATGTTCTGCAGAAACATTTGATTTTTCTGAAAATCCTAATCTAACCAATATCAATTTAAGAAACGGAGTAATCAACGACTGTATTACATTATTAGCAGAAGGCGTAGATTATACCTGTGCAATGTTTTTAAATTTACCTTCGCTTGAATCCGTTTGTCTAGATGATGATGAGATTAGTAGCTATCATACTAGTTATCCTCAGGAAAATGTACAATTTAGAACAAACTGTACTATGAGAATAGATGAAGAAACAGCTAATCATTACATCCTATATCCTAACCCGGCCCACACTACCCTAACTATTCAAAACGAGACTGACAATATAAAGGAAATAAAAATATATAATCTTTTAGGACAAATTGTAAATCAACTTACAACAGGTAACAAAATAGAGACTGTAGATATTTCTTCTTTACAGCCTGGAACCTATTTTGCAGAAATTATCACCTCTCAGGGCAAATCAATTAATAAATTCATCAAAATATAGACTGCATATTGCTGTTAATTTATAAATCCGTCTCAGAAAGGCGGATTTTTTTGTAACTAATCAGTAATAAACAGTACTAATTAGCATTATTATATTTCTGAATAAGATTGAGTTTAATTAAATTCGCCATAAAATATAAAAACATGAAAAAACTTTTACTGCTGTTCCTTTTAACGGGAATGGTTGCAACAGCACAACAAAACCTTACCATAGAGCAGGCTACCTATGGGCAATATCAGGCCTACGCACCTAGAAGCCTAACTGCTCCACAATGGAGAACCGATACCAAAACCATTACTTATCTTGACAATACCTACTCTAAACTTATGTCAAGAAGTGAAGAGTCTAACTGGGAAGAAACTACTTTCCTGACAAAACAGGACTTAACAACAGCCCTTAAAGCTAAATTCCCTTCTGATTATTTCAGCTTCCAGATATTCCCTTACAGATATGAGTGGAAAGACAAAAACACTATTTCATTTGATGCTACAGGAACAAACGGTACTTATCTAGTACTTTTTGATGTAGAGAAAAAAGAAGTTAAACATGCCGTTTCTTTCTCTAAAGATGCTACACAGCAAACTATGGCTCCAAATGGAACCAAAGCTGCATGGTTAAACGAAAACAATATTGTTATTACTGATGAAAACGGAAACAATACTAACGTTACAAACGATACAGATAAAGGTATTGTAAACGGTAGTGACTACGTTCACCGTCAGGAATTTGGTATCAACAAAGGTATGTGGTGGTCAGCAGATAGCAACATGCTTTTATACTACCGTAAAGATGAAACTATGGTAGCAAATTATCCGCTTGTGAACTTTGGCGAGCGTATAGCAAAAGAAAACGATATAAGATACCCAATGGCAGGGATGAAAAGTGAAGAAGTAACCCTAGTGGTTTACAATGTTGCTTCTAAAACTAAAACCACGCTTAAAACCGAAGGTCCTAAAGAGCAGTTTTTAACCTGTGTAACCTGGAGTCCTGACAACAAATATGTATTTGTTGGTGTACTTAACCGTGAGCAAAATCATTTAAAACTTAACCGTTATGAAGCTGCTACCGGTAATCTTGTAAATACACTTTTTGAAGAGCAGGCTTCTACTTATGTAGAACCTTTACACAACCTTACATTCCTACCTAACAGTAATGATAAATTCCTTTACAGAACGGAGAAAGACGGTTATGAGCAACTTTATGTTTATAATACAGATGGTAAGCTAATTAAAAATCTTGGTTACAACGATGTTGTTGTAATGGAGCTTTTAAACTTTGATGCTAAAGGAAAAACTGTATTTTATGTTGGTACTGCTAACAATGGTTTAGACAGACAATTATATCAGGTAAATCTTAAATCCGGTAAAACTACACAGATCACTAACGGTTCGGGCACACACTCTGTAATGGTGAGCAGTGACGGATCTCTAGCGCTTGACAGCTTTAGCAATACCACTACTCCAAATGATGTGAGCATTATCGCTACAGCTTCTAAAAAAGCTACATCTCTGTTAAAATCAGATAACCCATATACAGGCGTAACCGAACTGCCTAAAATGGAACTGGTTACTATAACTGCTGCCGATGGTAAAACTCCTCTTAACGGAAGACTTATATACCCGGGTAACTTTGATTCTAACAAACAATACCCTGTAATGGTTTATGTTTATGGTGGTCCTCACGCACAGTTAGTTACTAACGACTGGTTAGGTGGTGCTTCATTATTTGACTACTACATGGCGCAACAGGGATATGTTGTATTTACACTGGATAACAGAGGTAGTGATGCACGTGGGCGTAATTTTGAACATGTAATTCACAGAAACCTTGGTCAGAATGAAATGGCAGACCAAATGAAAGGTGTTGAGTTCCTTAAATCTAAACCGTTTGTAAATCAGGATAAAATCGGGGTTTACGGATGGAGTTTTGGCGGATTCATGTCTACTTCCCTTATGCTTAATCACAGCGATACCTTTAAAGTAGGTGTTGCAGGTGGTCCTGTTTGCGACTGGCAGTATTATGAAGTAATGTATGGGGAGCGCTACATGGATATGCCACAGGAAAACCCTGAAGGTTATGAGAAAGCAAGTGTAGTAAATAAAGCTTCTAAACTAAACGGAAGACTACTTATGATACACGGTGCTCAGGATAATGTTGTTGTACAACAACACAGCATGCAGTTTATTAATGCCTGTATCACTGCAGGAAAACAGGTTGATTACTTCCTATACCCTACTCATGAACACAATGTTCGCGGTAAGGATAGGATACACCTGAATCACAAAATAGCCGACTATTTTAACACACATTTAAAATAAGATATTATACAAGGAGCCTTAGGGCTCCTTTCTTTTTATACTAAAACCAAAAATAATACGTTTTAATTGTATACATTTAAATAAAATGTATATTTGTATTATGTATAGTAAAGAACTCACCAAAGGAACACTACAACCTATCATCCTGAAACTGCTTCATGATAAGGGTAAAATGTATGGTTATGAAATTACACAGACGGTTAAGGATATAACCAGAGGAAAGATAGATATATCTGAAGGAGCGCTATACCCTATCCTGCATAAACTGGAAGCCGAAGGCATACTGGAGACAGAGAAAATGTATATTGGCAAAAGGGTACGCAAATACTATCAGGTAACCAGTAGTGGCATAAAAGCTGCACAGCAGGTTACAGATGAACTGAATAATTTTATAAGTACATTATCTACTATTTTTAAAGAAAAAGAAGTTGCTAAATGATACTAAGCGAACAACAAATAGAATATATCTCTGATAACCTAAAGTTTTACGGACTTACAACCGAAGAGCTTCACAGTGATGTACTGGATCATATATGTTCTCTTATTGAAAATAGTGAGCATAATGATTTTGATACCGCCTATAAAGAGGCGATTAAGAACTTTGGTGGTTATAATGAAATGAGGGCAATAGAGCGCGACACCTATTTACTTATCGTCTTTAGAAAAAATATGAAAAGACAGAAAATTGTTTATTTACTTGGACTGATAAGTTCTATGCTTATATGTTTTGGACAGTTTTTTAAAATAATGCATTGGCCGGGAGCAAGTATTATTGTTACACTTGGTTTTACGGTATTTACCATTTTCTTTCTCCCTATGTATTTTTATCATCAGTATAAACTGTCTTATGCCAAAAACATATAGACTATCCATAAGGCGAAAGCCTTTTTTTTTAAACCTTTATACATTTTATTAAAATGCATTTTTATAAATCAGTATTAACTAAAAACCATTAATCATGAAAAAATTAGTTTATGTATTTGGCTTTATCAGCCTGTTTTTAATCAGTAACGGAGTTTTGTTCAAAATTATGCACTGGCCTGGTGCCAGTATACAACTATGTACAGGTGTGGTAATACTAAACTTTGGTTACCTACCCTTTTATTTTTATAAAAAATATAAGGCACAGGTTTAACTTCAAACCTATATAATACCTACTTATAGGGATTGAACTGCCTTTGAGTATACTATAACTTTGAAAAAACTTTTAAGTAAGGTTTGAGTTAGTAGTAAAATCCGCTTACGTTTACCGTACAGCGGATTTTATATATTACATTGTTTTAAGAGCGTCGATAAGTAAATCAATATCCTCTTTAGTATTGTAGTGACTTAATGAAATGCGAAGTGAAGGCTTTTTGACATCTTCGTCACTGAGCATTTCCTTTAAAACATGCGAAGGTTTTACACTACCACTTTGGCATGCACTTCCTCTTGATACCGCTATTCCTTTAATGTCCAGATGAAAAAGAATCATTCCTGTTTTTTCATATGATAATGGCAACATCACATTTACCAAATTATAAAACAAATCGGCACCTTCGCCATTTACAGTATAACCGGGAAATTCAGAATCAAGTTTTTCAAGTAAATACTGCTTTAATGTTGCTATTTGCTCTCTTTCATCATTTAAGTGTTTACAGGATAATTCCAGAGCTTTAGCCATACCCACTATTTGATGGATAGCTTCGGTACCGGCTCTCATACCTTTTTCCTGTTCGCCACCATGTATCATAGAATGCAGCGGAGTATTTTTCCTCACAAAAACAAAGCCAACTCCTTTTGGTCCATGAAATTTATGAGCACTCGCAGCAATAAAATCTATAGGAGTGGTGTTTAAATCGAACTCTGTTTTACCTATGGATTGTACGGTATCTGAATGAAATAAGGCTGCATGCTCTTTACACATCTTCCCTACTTTATCAATATCAAGCACTACTCCAGTCTCATTATTAACGTGCATAAGGCTAACCAGTGTAGGAATTTTATCAGCTAAAAGCGATTCAAGCTGATTTAAATCAACCTCACCATTTTCGGAAACACTAAGATAGTCTATAGTAATATCAAATTCGGTTTCCAGTATTTTAACTGTATTCAATACAGCATGATGCTCTATTTTAGAAGTTATTATACGTTTAACTCCTAAATCCTTAACAGCACTGCGTATAACCCAGTTATCGGCCTCAGTACCACCTGATGTAAATATAATTTCTCTTGCTTCAGCCCCAATTAGGGACGCTATGGTTTTTCTTGCTGTTTCCAAAAGTACTTTAGCTCCCCTGCCATAACTGTGTGTAGAAGAAGGGTTTCCAAAGTTTTGTGACATTATAGCCATCATTTCCTCAATTACTTCAGGCCTTATAGCTGTGGTAGATGCGTTATCCAGGTATACTTTTTTCATACCTGCAAAATTACTTAAAAAGCATTTATAAGTACTATATATAATATACAGCTTCATAAAAACGTTTTATCAACTCGGTAAAAACCTTATTTTTGTTGAAAAATATAATTTATGAAAAAGCTATCTGCTCTGTTTGCTATTGTAATATTGGTATTTGCCTGTGATGATGGTGATATGACATTTAAAGATTTTAACTTTGACGATATAACTACAGCACAGTTATGTACTGCAAACGAATTTTTATACAAGGTAAACGGAACAGAAGTACTTATACTTGATGTAAACATTGAGGAATACTTTTCAAATATAGACGGAGCCATAGAAACCATTACTGTGAATAGCGCCAATAAAGTTATTTATAGAAATTACAGCGGTACAGTAACTTCCTCGACTATTTGTACATCATTACCTCCTGCAACACCTACGGTTGTTGAAGAGTGGAATGCATCACAGGGTGGTGAGCTTACTGTTACGACAACTAAACTTGTAAGTGATGATGGTGATGTATCGTATGAACACAGCATCTCTATTGTTAGACTTGAATTTGTTAAAGATGATGAGACTATAGTGATTGAAAACCAAAACTATGGTACATATACTACTTCACAAGGATTTGATTTTGATTTTGAAGATTTCTCAAACGGGACTATTAACCCTAGCAAATGTGATAGCGGAGATGAAAACGCTCCTAAAATAATATACGAAATCAACTCTGACGAAGTATTAAAAATAATTATTACTTCAGAAAACTTCAATACCTTATTTGTTAATGAAGTTACCGGCATTGATGCTCCAAGGATTCTTGAACTTGACGAAACAGATAACAGGGTAATTTTTGATGTATACTCCGGTACTGCTTCAGGTACATTAATTTGTAGTAATACACCTCCTATTACACCTGTTGTAGAACAGCGATGGCTTACTACCGGGGAAATTTGGGTGACAACTGAAGAAGTTGTTGTGGGAGAATTTCAGCATACTGTAATATTTCACGATGTTACCTTTTTTAATTCTACCAACAATGAAGAAACTTTTAAACCAACAGAAGACGAAAATGGAAATTATGTTTTTGGACAATTTGGTACAGAATAAAAAAAGCAGCCTAATGGCTGCTTTTTTTATTCTTATCTGTCAGGGTTTTGTTTTATATAAACCTCTGTAGCTCCAAGTCCGTATTTTCTGTAATTGGCATCCTGAAAGCTAATGTTATCATATCTACCCAACAGGAAGTCTAATTCTGCTTTAAGTATACCTTCTCCCACTCCGTGAATTAGTACAACTTTAGGCATCCTGTTTTTTATGGCAAAATCAATTTGGCGTTTAGCTGTTTCGGTTTGTAACGTAAGTATATCATAGTTAGACATACCCTTTTTGTTAGGTACGAGTTTCTCTATATGTAAATCAACCTCCAGTACAAACTCATCTTTTTTAGAGCGTTTTTCCTTTACAAAACTCCTTTTTTTAGGCTCTTCCTTATCTTTCAATACAGAAGATAAGCTTTGAGAAGAGAATAATGACTTCATATCACCGGTGTCGGCAATTTTAACCAATTCCTGCGCTTCAAAATCAAGCTCAAAACCTTCGGGAGTTTCAATAACAACTCTGTCTTTTTTAAACCCTTTTACTTTGCCTGAAAAAGAATCGTCTAAAACCGTTACCTCATCGCCTATATTAAATGTCTTCATCTCTGTTTTCTCTTTCATCTTTTTCTTCCTTGCTTGGCACTTTTGCCATAAGGCGCATTAAACCAAAAGCAAAAACTGCAAAAGCAAGAATCATTAATATTTTGTTAGGCTGATCTTTAGACTGCTCATAAAAAGCCCAAAAAGCGGCTACAAACATTAATATTATAAAAATTGTTCTCATAGTGTTTATTAAAGCTTCAAATTTACTATAAGTTTTTAAATAAAAAATCCCGCACAGAGCGGGATTTATATCTATATATTATTCTCTTATGAAGCTAATCCTCCAATAATTGCAATTAAAATTGCAAGAGCATAAAATGAAAGCATGATTATTGCTAATATACCTACAAACTTATAGTGAGACTTTAAGTTCTCTAAAGAAGAGGTTAACATAGCTGTATCATTATTCGCAAATGCTTTTTTTACTCTTGAACCAAACCTATAAAGGTATAGTACAGGGAAAAAATATAATAGCACCATTAATAAATAAATGACTCCTAAAAATGTAGACCCTATAGCACCAAATGCTCCTGCGCCTCCTCCCATAGATCCAAAAGCACTACCCATTGCCATTATTGAAAAAGCACCAATTACCATAAATCCAAGACCTATAAAACCTAAAATACCTAAAAAATTAGCCCATTTACCTGCTTCTCTCAGAAAGCTTTTAGACTCGTTAGTTAATTGTAATTCAAAAGAATCAAATGCGGAATTATTTTCCATAAAACAAAATTGTTAGTTAATAATTAATTGGTTATTTAATGTGTTTGTTATTTTTCAAATTCTTTAAGTGTCGATGTAATGATGTTTACACAATCTAACAATTGCTCCTCATTCATAACTAATGGTGGTGCAAACCGAATTATGTTACCATGGGTTGGCTTTGCTAATAACCCATGTTCTTTTAGCTTAACACAAATATCCCATGCTGTAGAGCTGTCTTCTGCATCATTGATTACTATAGCATTAAGTAATCCTTTACCTCTTACTAAAGTAACTATATTGCTTTCGCTAATATATTCATTTATTTTGTTTCGGAAAACAACTCCCAGCTTTTCTGCATTTTCAGCAAGTTTTTCCTCTTCAATTACTTCAAGGGCTGCTATTGCAACAGCTGCTGCAACGGGATTACCTCCAAAAGTAGAACCATGCTGTCCCGGCTTAATAACATCCATAATACTGTTATTAGCTAATACTGCCGATACAGGATAAGCCCCTCCTGAAAGTGCTTTTCCCAAAATAAGAATATCCGGAGTTACATTTTCATGGTTAACTGCAAGTAATTTACCTGTTCTTGCTATACCGGTTTGAACCTCATCTGCAATAAACAGTACATTATGTTTTTCACAAAGTGCTTTTGCTTTAGCTAAATACCCTTCTGAAGGTACATAAACGCCTGCTTCTCCCTGTATAGGCTCTACCAGGAATCCTGCAATATCACTATTATTTTTTAGAGTATCTTCCAGCGCCTGTAGGTTATCGTATTCTATTTTGATGAAACCTTCAGTATACGGACCAAAATTTTTCCTTGCATCCTCATCATTAGAGAACGAAATTATTGTTGTTGTCCTACCGTGGAAGTTATTTTTGCAAACTACTATTTTAGCCTGTTGCTCTGCAATTCCTTTTTTCTCATAAGCCCATTTACGGCAAAGTTTAATTGCTGTTTCCACAGCCTCAGCACCAGTATTCATTGGTAGTACTTTATCAAAACCAAAATATTTGGTTATAAACTCTTCGTACCTGCCCAGCCTATCGTTATAAAAAGCTCTTGATGTTAATGTTAGGGTTTGAGCCTGCTCCATCATTGCACCTACAATTTTAGGATGGCAATGTCCCTGGTTTACTGCCGAATAAGCCGACAGGAAATCGTAATACTTTTTCCCTTCAACATCCCACACATAAACACCTTCTCCTTTGCTTAAAACTACCGGAAGCGGGTGATAGTTATGTGCTCCGTATTTGTCTTCTAAAGCAATGGCATCTGCCGAACTCAATTTTTCTAAAACTGACATTGTAATCTAAATTTTTAATTTTCACTTTACAATTCCTGCTTAGTTAGGAGAGAAATCATCCTTTGCTGCAAATTAATAAAATTAAAACGATTTATTATTTATTTTGAGTAAAATGTAATTAAAAATCCCTCACGCAGTATTGCAGTGAGGGATTTGTAAATTTTAGTGTTTTTAAACTAGGAAGCCACTTCGTCGGCACTTGGGCCATAACTACCCGGTATAGGTATATTAAGTAACCTTAAATAAACACCTAGTTGCGCTCTGTGATGTACAACCTGAGAGTAAGCCATCCTTATCACACTATATTTAGTATAAGAATTAAGTATTTGCTCTCCGTTTCTAAGTGTCCACGGCTCATTAAAATCTTTCACATCGATTTTTTCAAGTCCGTCTTTTGCATTTTTAAGCGACTCTTCAAAATAATCCAGTAATTCACCTGTGTTTTTAACATCCTTAGGTTCATAAGGGTTATCAGCAAAGTCAAGCTCGTGAGTATCTACAGCCATAGCTACCCATCCCGGCAGTTCTGCCACGTGTGAAGCAAGCCTACCCAATGTCATGCTCTTAGGGTGTGGTTGCCAGTCAAATTTCTCTGGTGGTACCCTGCTAAGCATTTTACGGGTTGTTCTTGACTCTTCATTTAATTCCTGTTTTAATAATGCTATTAATTCCATAACTGTTGTGGTTTATTTGTTTGACACTACAAAGTAAACACGGGGTTGTGACAACAGTATGTCAGTAGGATTTTAAAGATTCATTTTTTCTAAAATTCGATCCAAAAGTTTCTTCATATCTGCTTTAAGCGATAACGGTTCAATTAGTTCTGCCTGATCACCAAACATAGTAAGCCATCTTACAAATCCCTGCTGTGGTGATTGGGTTAAAAAAGTCATTTCTATATTGTCATCGTTAACTTTTTCTGAAACAAAGCCATAATAATGCTTATGTTCCTGTATGTACAAAGCCATAGCTTTGTCTACCTTAATAATTACTTTTTGTAAAGTAAGACTTGATTTTGCTCTTTCTCGCATTTCATTAAATTCCTTAAGTGAAGTACGCTCCTGTTGCAGTTCATCTGTAAGCTCAATATAAACTACTCTGTCTAACCTAAACTGCCTGTAACTGTCCCTTAAATGGCAGTAACCTATAGTATACCAGTTTTCATATTCATGGAATACACCTATAGGTTCTATTTTTCTTTCTAAGCTTTGTTCATTTCCAAAAGCCTTATATTCCATTTTTATGACCTTCTTGTCTGATATGGCTTTAAGTAATGTATCAAGTATATTACCCGACGGAGCAGCATTGGTTTTTCTCTGGGTTACCATTATCTGGTTTTCCAGGTTTTCCACAAGGTCTTTCTCGGTTCCTCTTAAAACTGCCTTTACCTTATACATGGCCGAAGAAAAATGATTTTGCAGGGAATCATCGGTAAATTTTTCCATAAGCTTTTCAGCAGTTAAAAAGGCTATAGCCTCTTCCCTGCTAAACATTACGGGCGGAAGCCTGTATCCCTCTACCAGGGAGTATCCCACTCCGGCCTCACCATATAAAGGTACTCCGGCTTCCTCAAGTGTGCGGATGTCACGATAAACGGTACGAAGGCTTATATCAAACCTGTTGGCAAGATCTTGTGCTTTAACTACCCTTTTAGACTGTAGTTGTATTAATATTGCAGTAATACGGTCAAAACGATTCATTTGATTAAGATGATTGATTAGCCAAATATACTACAAATAAAAAAGCCCCAAAAAAGGGGCTTTACTAAGTAACCTTTGTAATTTAATTATTGCTGCACAAGCGTTGCATTCGAAGTTATTTTTGTATTTAGCAACCGTGATATAGGACAATTACTCTCTGCTTTTTTTACAAGTTCCTGAAACTGATCTGTACTTATTTCGGCCACTTTAGCCACAACCGACAAATGAGACTCAACTATACTTCCGTTTTGAAAATCAATATCACATTTGGTTTCAATAGAAGCTACTTCATACCCTGCCTCATTAATATAGGCTGTAAGCTGCATGGTAAAACAGCCTGAATGGGCTGCTGCCACGAGTTCTTCGGGGTTTGTTCCGTTACCGTCTTCAAAACGGGTTTTAAATGAATATTGTGTATTATTTAGAACAGTACTTTGTGTTGTTAGTTTTCCGGCTCCCTCTTTCAATGATCCTTCCCAATGGGCAGTTGCATGTCTTTTCATAAATTTTTTATTTATTTGGTTTCTTTATTCCATATAAAGTTACTAAACAGATAAACACCAAATAATCAACAATTTAAATTTAACATAACATTAAAACTGAAGCTCTATTTTTCAGATTTCTCTAACATTATAAGTAACTTAATGGTAGTGTTCCAGTTACGGGTGGTAGCCTTTAACTTGAGCTTCGATTCGATAAGATTATTACTCAATTTAGAATCAGATGCTTTTGTTGCAAGCTTAAAGTATAATATATCATCTTTAAGATCTATAAGATCATCATCTATTGGTGCATCATAAAGCTTTTGGATATTTTCTTTTTGTGGTATTTCCGACAGGAAAGTAACATACAGTTTTTTACTCCCCTCTTCCAGTTCATCTCTTGTGGCATAAGGATTATTTGCAGTAACTTTGCTCATATCTGCCATATCAAGTACAAACACTGTAATATCATGACCGTATTCTTTTTTGATAAGTGACTCAATAGCAACCGATACTTTTACCTTAGATGTTTCTTTAGCCTCAAAAACCACATTGCCACTTTGTATATAGGTTTGCACATTACCATAGCCAGCATGCTCCATTTGCTTCCGCAAACTTTCCATTTTAATGATGTTTTTACCGCTTACGTTTATCCCTCTAAAAAGTGCCAGATACAGTGCCATTATTTTTGTTTGATTAGTTTAATTACAAATTTATTTAAATTTTATAGCCAATAGTTTATTTTTGCCGCATGGGAAGAAAAAGATCAGACAAGATCGTATTTGACAATGTCAAGGTTCTTGATGCAGGCGCAAAAGGAGTATCGGTAGCTAAAGCTCCCGATGGTAAGGTTATATTTATACCAAATGTGGTACCAGGAGACGTAGTAGACGTGCAAACCTTTAAGAAAAGGAAAGCCTACTACGAAGGAAGGGCTATTAACATTCATGAATTTTCTGAACACAGAACAGAGCCTGTATGTAGTCATTTTGGTTCCTGCGGGGGCTGTAAGTGGCAAAACATGAAATACAGTCAGCAATTGTTCTATAAAAATCAGGAAGTATTCAATAACCTTAAGCGTATTGGTAAGATTGAACTACCTGAATTTGAACCAATACTTGGTTCTGAAAAACAATTCTTTTACCGTAACAAAATGGAATTCTCTTTCTCTAATTCCCGCTGGATGACAGAAGAGGAAATACAAAGCGGTGAAGAGATTGACAATGCTAATGCTCTTGGATTCCACATCCCTAAAATGTGGGATAAGATTCTTGATATTACCCACTGTAGCCTACAGGAAGATCCAAGTAACGCTATTAGGAATGAAATAAGAGACTTTGCCAATAAACACGGACTAACTTTCTTTAATCCCCGTAACCATGAAGGGCTACTACGCACGCTTATGATACGTACTGCCTCTACAGGTGAGATTATGGTGCTTATCCAGTTTTTTGAAGACGATAAGGAAAACAGAGAGCTTATTCTTGATTTCCTTGCCGATGGTTTCCCTCAAATAACTTCATTACAATATGTAGTTAACAGTAAAGCTAATGATACGCTTTACGACCAGAACATTATACTTTACAAAGGGCGTGATTATATCCTTGAAGAAATGGAAGGCTTGAAATTTAGCATCAATGCTAAGTCGTTTTACCAAACCAATTCTGACCAGGCTTATGAGCTTTATAAAATAACACGTGAATTTGCAGGACTTACCGGAAACGAATTGGTATACGATTTGTATACAGGTACAGGAACCATTGCACAGTTTGTTTCTAAAAAAGCAAAAAAAGTTATTGGTGTTGAGGCAGTGCCTGAAGCTATTGCCGATGCCAAGGAAAATGCTAAACGTAACGAAATAACCAACTGTGACTTTTTTGTGGGTGACATGAAAGTGGTATTTAATGAAGAGTTTATAAATACACATGGTACACCTGATGTAATTATAACCGATCCACCACGCGATGGTATGCACAAAGATGTTGTAGAGCAGATATTAAAAATTGCTCCTAAGAAAGTGGTTTATGTAAGCTGTAATTCGGCTACACAGGCGAGAGACCTTGCGTTAATGGACGAAAAATACAAAGTAACACGCGTTCGCCCTGTTGATATGTTCCCGCAAACACATCACGTGGAAAATGTTGTACTTTTGGAAAAACGATAATAATTTCTGTAATTTATCACTATGAAAAGAATAATAACAGTCTTTCTTCTGGCACTCCTCACAGCTGTTGGCTTTTGGAGTTGTGAAAAAGATGATATATGTGCCGAAGGTACAGCAACAACACCTAGCCTTATTATTGAATTTTATAACCGTGATAACCATACAGATCCAAAAAACGTAACCTATTTTAGTTACTTTTCGGCAGATTTAGACACCATAGGTACAATTAATGGTACTAATCATATTGAAGTACCTCTACGTACCGATTCTACTGCTACAACGTGGAACTTTAGATTAGGTTCATCTCAGCTTGGGGAAATAACTTATAATACTGATGTAATTACTTTTAACTACGAGACTACAGAATTATATATTTCACGTGCCTGTGGTTTTAAAAGTAATTTTACGCTAAACCTACAAAACGGAACAGCGCCTGATCCTCTTGTAATTGAAGATTCTGAAGATGAAGAAGGTCTTTGGATACAGGAATATACTATTGAAGAGTCAAACATTGAAAACGAAGATGAAGTACACGTTAAAATTTATTTTTAGTATCGTTTTAATGTTGGCCATTAAGCCGGCATTTTCGCAGGAAGAAAAAACAGATACCATACAAAAGCCTAGAACGGATAAGTATGGTATACGTGTTGGTGCCGATTTATACAGGTTTGCCCGTTCTTTTTATGATGACGACTTTCAGGGATTTGAAATTGTTGCCGATTACAGACTGACAAAAAAGATATATGCTGCCGGAGAAATAGGGAATACCAAAATTACGGTAGATGACGACCAATTAAACTTTACAACAAACGGTAGTTATATAAAACTTGGTTTTGATTATAATGCCTACGAGAACTGGCTGGACATGCAAAACATGATATATATTGGTTTCCGTTATGGTTTCAGCAGTTACAGCCAAACACTTAACAGTTATAAGATATACGATGATTCGGGGTATTTTGAACAAACTGTGGTTTACCCTAATCAGGAATATAGCGGTTTAAGTGCCCACTGGCTGGAGTTTGTAGGAGGTATTAAAGCCGAGTTATTTAATAATCTGTATTTAGGTTTCAGTGTGAGATTAAAAGCACTTATTACTGATAAAAAACCGGATAATTTTGATAACCTTTACATTCCGGGATTTAACCGTACTTATGACGGAAGTTTTGGTGCAGGGTTTAACTACACCCTTTCATACACCATTCCGTTATACAAAAGAGTCAAATAATATTTATTATACAACATTAGGAAAAGCGTGAGTTTCTACTTACGCTTTTTTTTGTTAGTCTCTTAATTTTTTTATAAAAAAATTAATACTAAAATGAGCAATTAGCGTTACATTGCATAATCAATTTAATGAAGGGAAAATCACTTTGATATGAATGAAATAAAGATATTATGGGTTGATGATGAAATCGACCTGTTAAAACCACACATACTGTTTTTAGAAAAGAAAAACTATAAAGTTACTACAGCAAATAACGGGCAGGATGCCTTAGACCTTTTTGATGAAGAAAGTTTTGATATTGTTTTCCTTGATGAAAACATGCCCGGACTTAGCGGACTGGAAACACTTGCTGAGATTAAGGAAAAAAAATCATCTGTTCCGGTAATTATGATTACCAAGAGTGAAGAGGAATACATTATGGAAGAGGCTATTGGGTCTAAAATTGCCGATTACCTTATAAAACCCGTAAATCCTAACCAGATTTTACTTAGCCTGAAAAAGAACCTGGACAACTCTAGGCTGGTTTCTGAAAAAACTACGCTTGACTATCAAAAGGAATTCAGGAAAATTGCCATGGACATGTCAATGGTAAACAGTTATGAGGACTGGATTGACCTGTACAAGAAACTTGTTTTCTGGGAAATTGAGCTTGAAAACATTGAAGACCACAGTATGATTGAAATACTGGAATCACAAAAGCTTGAAGCCAACTCTCAGTTTGGTAAATTTATAGAGAAAAACTACGAAGATTGGTTTGATCCTAAAGAAGATGATAAACCTGTGCTGTCTCATACCCTGTTTAAAGAACTTGTTGCTCCGGAAATCAAAAAGAAACAACCTATACTGTTTGTGGTTATAGACAACCTTAGATACGACCAGTGGAAAGCTTTTGAAAGTGTTGTAAACAATCATTACAAGCTGGAAAAAGAAAACACTTACTTCTCTATCCTCCCTACTGCTACCCAATATGCGCGTAACGCCATCTTCTCGGGTCTTATGCCTTTAGAGATGGAAAAGAAATATCCGCAGTACTGGAAAAATGATGTAGATGAGGGCGGAAAGAATCTTTTTGAGGCTGAATTTCTTACTGAGCAAATAAAACGCTTAGGCCTTAATATAAAACAGGAGTACTATAAAATTACCAACTTTAAGGATGGTAAAAAACTTGTAGATAACTTTAAGGGACTTAAAAACAACGATCTTACTACTATAGTTTACAACTTTGTTGATATGCTTTCGCACGCCAAAACTGAAATGGATGTGGTAAAAGAACTTGCCAGTAATGACAAGGCTTACAGGTCGCTAACCCTGAGCTGGTTTAAAAACTCGCCTCTACTGGAAATGATACAGCAGGCGCAGCAAATGGGCTTTAAGCTTATACTTACTACAGATCACGGTACCATAAACGTTAAAAACCCATCTAAGGTTATTGGTGACAGAAACACAAGCCTTAACCTTCGTTACAAAACAGGACGAAGCCTTACTTATGAGGAAAAAGACGTGTACCATGTAAAAGATCCAAAAAGTATACACCTACCGGCTGTAAATATGAGCAGTTCGTTTATTTTTGCTAAAAACGATCTTTTCCTTGCTTATGTAAATAACTTTAACCATTATGTAAGCTATTACAGAAATACCTATCAGCATGGTGGTATTTCACTGGAAGAAATGATTATACCGTTTTTAGTGTTCAACCCAAAATAGGTGAAGTGCTTATGGAAATTACATTTTCCTTAGATGAAATAGACAGTGTTGCACAGCAAATACTGTCTGCAAACATAAAAAATATAGTTTTGTTCCATGCCGGTATGGGCGTGGGCAAAACTACCCTTATAAAAGCTTTGGCTAAACAGCTTGGAGTTCAGGATATGACCTCCAGCCCTACCTTTTCGCTCGTAAATGAATATGAAACCGAAAATGGTGACATCCTTTACCATTTTGACCTGTATCGTTTAAATACCGAGGAGGAAGCTTATGATATGGGTATAGACGAATACTTCTATTCGGGTAACCTGTGCCTAATAGAATGGCCCGAAAAAACACCTAATCTTATCCCTTTAGATCACACGGCAATTACCATTAAACAACTGCCCGACGGTAAAAGGCATGTAGTTGTAAAATAGTTATTTAACTTAACATTATTTTTGTAAATTGTATCAAAATATTTCAGCCTAACCATCATGTCGTTAACACCCTTTACAAAACAGCAATTGCTTCCGCAGGAGGAGAAACTTGAAGTAGGAAAGCAGAGAAGTGACCTGTTTATAGGAATCCCAAAAGAAACATCTTATCAGGAACGAAGAATATGCCTTATACCTGATGCTGTTGCATCACTTGTAGCACACGGGCACCGCGTTATGATTGAAGCCGGAGCCGGAGTTAGTTCCAGCTATAGCGATAAGGATTTTAGTGATGCCGGAGCAGAAATAACCAATGATACAAAAAAAGTGTTTAGTTGCCCTGTAATACTAAAGGTTGAACCACCTACACTACAGGAAATAGAAATGATGGCTCATCAGGGGTTACTTATTTCTGCTATACAGATAAAAACACAAAAGAAAGAATATTTTGAAGCTTTAGCTTCTAAGAAAATAACCGGACTTGCCTTTGAATTCATTAAAGATGAGGATGGGTCCTACCCTGCTGTAAAATCATTAAGTGAAATTGCAGGTACCGCTTCGGTACTCATCGCTTCAGAACTGATGATCAACCAAAAGATAGGTAAAGGCCTGCTTTTGGGTAATATAACAGGGGTACCGCCTACAGAAGTTGTTATTATAGGTGCCGGTACCGTAGCCGAATATGCTGCCAGAACAGCTCTTGGACTAGGCGCTAATGTAAAAGTGTTTGATAATTCAATCACCAAACTTCGCAGGTTACAAAACAATCTTAACCAAAGGATATTTACCTCTACTATACAGGAAAAAGTATTACTAAAGGCCTTAATGCGTTGTGATGTGGCCATTGGTGCTATGAGAGGTAAAAACCGTACTCCTATCGTAGTTACCGAAACGATGGTAGAACGCATGAAAAAAGGAGCTGTGATTATTGACGTATGTATTGATACCGGAGGCTGCTTTGAAACATCTGAAGTTACAACTCACGAAAAGCCTACCTTTATAAAAAACAACGTGATACACTATTGTGTACCGAACATTCCATCACGTTACTCCAAAACGGCTTCTATGTCTATTAGTAACATTATTACTCCGTTTTTACTGCAAATTGCGGAAGACGGTGGTATAGAAAGTTCTATAAGATGTAATTACGGACTTAAAAACGGTATTTACTTTTATCACGGGCTGTTAACCAATCGCCCGGTTGCCGAATGGTTTAATATACCTTTTAGGGACATTAACCTTTTAATTTTTTAAAGAGTATAACTACTCTATTAAACAAAAAATACAATTTTGCATACTCCCATTACCTTAATTATCACCGGATTAATAATTGGAACATTAGGAACACTTATTGGAGCCGGAGGTGGTTTTATACTTGTTCCCTTTTTACTTCTTTTCTATACTGAATTTCCTCCCGAGGTCGTTACGGCAATCTCAATAGCTGTGGTAGCTGTGAATTCTATTTCAGGCTCTATGGCCTATGCTAAATCTGGTAGAATTGATTATAAGGCAGGGGTGGTTTTTGCTGTATTCACTATTCCGGGATCTATACTGGGAGTATATACGGTTAAATACATTCCGCAGAATGTATTTAAAATCATATTCGGTATTATGCTAATTGGGCTGTCGGTATACCTCTTCTTTAAAAATAAGGCCATTGTTTCCAATTCGGTTATCCATTCAGAAAAAAAAGGATATAAACATACTGTACTTACCGATAAAAGCGGAACTACATACGAATACAGCTATAAACAATCAATAGGTTCACTAATAAGTGTTGTGGTAGGTTACATCTCCCCTCTTTTAGGTATTGGCGGAGGGATAATACATGTACCTGCCATGGTAAACTGGTTAAAATTCCCGGTACATATCGCTACAGCAACTTCACACTTTATACTGGCTATTATGGCTACTGTTAGTGTAATTACACATGCCATAAACGGCACTTACAACAATACTGATATTGTTTTGACCATAGTGTACTTATCACTGGGTGTTATACCAGGGGCTCAGCTTGGTGCTTATTTTTCTCATAAAATTAAAAGCCATACTATTATAAGGGCACTTGCTGTATGCCTTATTATAGTAGGAATCAGAATCCTTTTTTATGGTAAACATTAGGGAATATACACCTGCAGACAAACCATACCTGATAGCACTACTCAGGCTAAATACCCCTCATTACTTTTCACCGGAGGAAGAACAGGATTTGATTCACTATCTGGATAATAGTATTTATAAATACTATGTACTTACTAAAAATGAAAACATTGTTGGTGCAGGAGGCATAAACCTTTCTGACGACCTTACTACAGGAATACTTTCGTGGGATTTTTTCCATCCTGATTATCATGGACAGGGATTAGGCTCTAGCTTAACCCTTTTCAGAATTCAAAAAATAAAAGAAATGAGTACGGTAACAGCCGTGAGGGTTCGCACATCACAACTTACCTATAAATTTTACGGAAAGTTTGGATTTAAAATTCGTGAAATTAGTAAAGACTACTGGGCAAAAGGTTTGGATTTATACCTAATGGAAAACAGAGTCAACAATATTAAATAACTGTCGGCTTTCTGTTTTTATACAAGTGTATTACATAAAACACCAGTACAATAAAGGTTGCAACTAACAATCCTGTAAATAGGGAAAAGATAAAATTTCCCGCAATAATTAAAAACATACCTATAAGGCTATTTTCTGTTGTCTCCCATGCCTGTGGTAAATAATCCCTGTGCAGAGAGGTGGTTAGTATTACAAACCTTTCAAATAATCTGCCAATATTCATCATGATACCTAGAAACAGTAGGAAATAAATACTTCTTCCTAATTTTTTGTTTAAAAGTAACAAAGGAATAAGGAGGTGGCCTGTACTCATTAATAAATAACTCCACCAATAAGTACCTGTTGCCCTGTTTATTAAAGCATAATCTTCATTAGGAAACACCAATAAAAGCAAATACGATAATAGTCCCATTACTGAATAACAAACAATTATCCATCGTAGAAAATTTATCGATTTTGTATAAATATCATCCCTTTTAAATATTGATTTATACAATACAATAGCAATTACAATAAAAAAGAGCTCTCTCATAAAAATACTGTTTACTATATTTAGTATTACCTGTAAGGTGTTCATATTATTGAAATGAATTAGTAATATAATCTAAAATCAAGTCTTTTACAAAGAGTATAACGTTTTTCATGCAGTTCTTCCACTATATCTACTACGTCATCACTATCTTCAAAAAGGCTAAAAAATAATTTATCGAGGTTAACACTGCTAATATCGATAAAAGAAAGTCCGTAACCCGATATGGCTTTAGCTCCTGTAATATCAAGAAAATACTGAGCCTCCTCTTCATCAAGATCCAATACTTTTGAGTTGGCAAAATGTATTACTTTCCCTTTCATCCTTCCTTCAAAAAGTTCGGCAATTTCCTCTATGCTGTAATAGTAGCCATTAAGGCAAATATTGTTTGCCTGTCCCTGCATTACCAAATAAATAATCTCGTAGTTTTTAAAATTATGATCATCATATAGTAAAGCCTGTAGGCTCTCCTCCATTCCTTCTATAGTATCACAGTTTTTATAAATACTGGAAATTCCCTCAAAAGCCAGCTGTTCCAAATTCCTAACCACTTCGGTATTCCCTGCCCTATCTACATCGGCAACAGCCTCAAGGCAGAAAATGAAGTTTTCATAATCCATATAATCTATTCTAAATAATGCATAGCAAATGTAATATTTGTGTTTTAAAATCACATTTTTGATACTCTTATATTATGTTAGTAATCATAAAATAGACACCAATTGTTTACCAATAAACAGAAAACCATTACTTTCGCGCAAAAAATTATATTACCCGGTGGCAAGCAATCCTAAAGACAGAATTACCTATTTTCCTGAAAGCCTGATAAATTCAATTAATTTACCGGAACGCTTCACCTTTCCTTTTTACTATGAGCCACATGAGTTAACAAAAATAGCGGCTGAAGAACTGCAACAGTATTTAGAAACTCAAACTGAACTGGACCATAACTTTGGTTTAAAAGAAAACCAAAAAGGAAATGTTATCGGGAAAATGTTTGGGGTATTAGTCGTAAAGGATACTAATGGTAAACTGGGCTATCTGTCGGCTTTTTCAGGTAAACTTGCGGGGTCTAATGAGCATCCTAAATTTGTTCCTCCTGTTTTTGATATGCTTATGGAAAATAGTTTTTTCCTAAAGGAGCAGTATATTCTTAACAGCATTAACGACAGGGTTAAAGAAATTGAGAGCAATAGTAACTACATCTCCCTAAAGCAAAAACTAAAGGAATATAGCTTAGCTTCTGATAAAGAAACAAACGACTTCAAACAAATTGTAAAAGCCAACAAACAGGATCGTAAAAAACAGCGACAGGAACAAAAAAAGATCCTGACTGGTAATGATTATGTACAGTTTGAGGCTCTTATGATAAAGCACAGCCTGCATGATAAACATCAGCTTAACGTGCTAATAAACAAATGGCAGGAAAAGACTGATGAAGTTAAACAGCAACTCGCCGAATACGAAAATACTATTGAAAGTTTAAAAAAAGAGCGAAGGGAAAAATCGTCTGCACTACAGCAACAACTTTTTGAGCAATATGTGTTTTTAAATAAAAACGGAGAAAACAAAAGCCTTCACGCTATATTTAAGGATACGGTGTTTGGAAAACCTCCTGCCGCTGCCGGAGAGTGCGCCACCCCTAAGCTATTGCAATATACCTTTAAACATGGTTTCCAACCGATAGCTATGGCCGAATTTTGGTGGGGAACGCCTCCAAAGTCGGAAATAAGGCAACACAAACAATACTATCCTGCCTGTACCGGTAAATGCAAACCTATATTGGAACATATGCTGGAAGGTACTCCTGTTGATGATAATCCGCTATTAATCAATCAGGGAGAAGACAAAAAACTGGAAATTATTTTTGAGGACGATTACCTTATCGTTGTAAATAAACCTGCCGAGCTACTTTCGGTTCCCGGTATTGTAATTCAGGATTCGGTTTATACAAGGCTTCAGGCAATGTGGGGAAATATCGAGCCCTTAATTATTCATAGGTTGGATATGGCAACTTCAGGCTTACTGGTAGTAGCTAAGACAAAAGAAACTCACAAAGACATACAAAAACAGTTTTTAAGACGCACTGTAAACAAACGCTATACAGCATTACTATCGGGTACATTTACTGAAAGTGAGGGCGAAATAAGCCTTCCGTTGCGTGGTGACCTTGATAACAGACCCCGACAGTTGGTTTGCTTTGAGCAAGGTAAAAAAGCCGTGACTAAATGGAAAACTGTAGCGAAAAATGAAACGACTACCAAAGTTCATTTTTGGCCACTCACTGGTCGTACGCATCAGTTACGTATGCATTCAGCACACGAACAGGGACTAAATACTCCTATTGTAGGTGATGATTTATATGGCACCTCTGCCGAGAGGCTACATCTGCATGCCGCCTATTTAGAATTTGTACACCCTGCAACACAGGAAAAAATGAGTTTTGAAGCTCCCGAGGAATTTTAGGGAAGAATAAACATACATTCTTAGAACTAGACTATATCAAAAATATAATTTATGAGGGATAATATAGCGAGAGGTTAAAAACAAAAAATCCTTATATTTAATCTGGGTTACTTTTTAATAAATTTCTTATTCCAGGTAATCAATAATATAATAAAAAGAATCAGGCAAATCAGCGCAACTATATTTGATTTGATGATAAAAGCATGAATAGCAGCTACTGCGATTATCGATTTTGTTCTCAACACTGCAAATGTCAATATAAATGAAAATAAGATACAGAGTAACATGAAAATCAAAAAACCACCATACTGATTAAAATTTTCAAAAATAAGCAAATGCCAAATACTCCAAAAAATAGCTGAAATGATACTTTTAAGTACGTAATTTATGTTACCTAAACTCTCTATCAAATATCCTCTCCATGCATACTCTTCCATAATATTATATACGAAAGCAAAACAACAGAACATAAAAGCCCATAAATGTTCGTTTACCCCATGATTGTTACTCATTCCGTAAACGGAATAGCATGTAAAAAGAATTATCGGAAATAAAAAACTCCTGATTTTATTATTACCCAGTAATGTAATTTCTTGATTAATTCCGCTAAACCTATAAAACAATAGCGCTACAATTAAAGTTACAAGTCCGTGATTATAATTAAAACTAAACGGAACGTCAGTAACCTGCTCCAAAAGCAGGTTTAGTAGGTTAGGAAGTTTTCGGGCAAAATAAGTACCAACTAGTATTATCCCGTAAAACAAGAGGAGTTTTAACCAGTTTATCTCTTTTAATTGTTTCAATTGATTCATTTTACTAACTTAAATAATTCATACTGAATTAAAAAGAGTTTTGATGAAGTAAATTAATATAAAAAAAGCTTCAGTTTTCACTGAAGCTTTTTAAATTTTGTGGGCGATGAGGGATTCGAACCCCCGACCCCCTCGGTGTAAACGAGGTGCTCTGAACCAACTGAGCTAATCGCCCGCTATATCTGCAATTGCAACCGTAATCAGTTCCTTATTGCGAGTGCAAATATACGCTTAGTATTTGTATTTGCAAGTGTTTTTGAAAAATATTTTAAAGTTTTTTTATGTCTTTCAAAAGCACTTTATTTTCAAAATTCACTACCTCAATTTCAATAGGCTCATTATTAGCATTTCTACCCTCAATAATGTAAATTTTACCTCCTTTATACGGAGTTTTACTTCTTGAAAAATCCACATCACCAAACTCGGTAGTTTTCTTTACATCGTCCATAGTGACCCAGTTTTGGTCTAATTTTTCCTGAGCCTCATCAGACACATTAAAGCTTTTACTCCTAATATCTTTTAGAACCCTACAATTAGGCAGGTAACAAAAGTCGGCATCTTTTTTCTTTAAAAAGAATACTAAAAATATACACCCTAAAAGAGCTCCGAATAAAAAGTATGCTAAACGGTATTTAAATTTCATTTTTTAATTTTTTGTAAAAGTAATTAAAAACGGTGGCTTAAATCTCCTCCAGCTTTCTTCTTTTTCTTTCGTCACCTATCAGGTTAAGTTCACGCGTGGTTTGTCCGGCTACCGATGTATTTTCCTCAGCCCTTCTTATAAGGTAAGGCATAACATCTCTTACAGGTCCAAACGGAAGATATTTAGTAACGTTATAATCATTAGCCGCAAGGTTAAAGCTGATATTATCACTCATACCATATAACTGACCGAAAAATACTTTCCTATCATTTTTAGAAATCCCCTTCTCTTCCATAAGCTGCATAAGCTTGTAAGAACTATCTTCGTTATGAGTTCCGGCAAAAATTGCCATAGTATCTATATGGTCTATCATGTACTGTATAGCAGCATCATAGTTTTCATCTGTAGCTTTTTTAGACGGACAAATAGGCGATTGATAACCTTTCTCCTCTGCCCTTCTGTTTTCTTTTTCCATGTAGGCTCCCCTTACTACTTTCATCCCGATATGGAATCCTTCTTCCTTAGCCTGTGCATGTAATTTTTGAAGATACTCTAGCCTGTCCCAACGATACATTTGTAACGTGTTATAAACTATAGCTTTCTCTCTGTTGTATTTACGCATCATCTCGGCAACAAGATCATCTGCTGCATCCTGCATCCAGCTTTCTTCAGCATCAATAAGCAGTGCAACATCCATTTCATGAGCCGTTTTACAAACTTTCTCAAAGCGCTCTATAACCCTGTTCCATTCTGCAGTTTCAGTTTCATTAAGTGATTTGCCCTCTCCCAATTTTTGGTAAAGTTCAAAACGCCCGAAACCTGTTGGCTTAAATACCGCAAATGGTATCGCTGCTCTTTCTTTTGCAAAAACAATGGTTTTTAAGGTTTTATTGAGTGCGTTATCAAATTCCGACTCGTCTTCTTTTGCTTCTACCGAGTAGTCAAGCACCGATGTTACTCCTTTAGTAAACATCTTATCTACCACAGGAAGGCAATCTTCCTCATTTGTACCTCCGCAAAAATGATCAAATACCGTAGCCCTGATAAGGCCTTCTACAGGTAAATGCACTTTTAATGCAAAATTTGTTACTGCTGTTCCTATTTTTACAAGAGGCTCAGAAGCTATCATTTTAAAAAGGAAATAAGCCCTGTCAAGTTCTGTATCACTTTTAAGGGAAAATGCAACTGCTGTGTTGTTGAAGATTTTTTCCATTGTGTTAAAAAATTTGTGCAAATATAAATACACTACAATCAATATTTAATAATATAAAATAGTTTATTTTGCGATATATTTAAATTTGTTCGTTATGCAGGCTATTCAAACCCCACATTATCCTATACTTTTTAATAACGATTGTTACTCTTTTTTACAGGAAACCATAACCCCCGATAAATATTCGAAGGTATTTGTGGTGGCCGACAGTAACACCTCTCAGCTTTGCCTGCCTAACTTTTTGGCACAACTGGCTACCGAAGTGGAAATAGAGATACTGGAAATTGATGCCGGCGAAATAAATAAAACTATTGAAACCTGTACACAATTATGGTATGCCCTTACCGAAATGGGTGGTGACAGGAAAAGTATAATGATAAACGTAGGTGGCGGTATGATTACCGATATAGGCGGATTTGTATCGTCTACCTTTAAACGAGGTATCGATTTTATTAATGTACCCACTTCCCTACTGGCTATGGTTGATGCTTCTGTGGGTGGTAAAACCGGTGTAGACCTTGGTTCTATTAAAAATCAGGTTGGTGTTATCAATAACCCTATAGCGGTACTTATGGATATTAACTACCTTGGTACACTTCCGCAAAACGAAATGCGTGCCGGACTGGCAGAGATGCTAAAACACGGACTTATTTGTGACAAAGCCTACTGGAATAAATTTCTTGACCTTAATGAACTAACTACAGACGACCTTCAGCAGCTTATATATGAGTCGGTAATCATAAAGAACAACGTAGTAACCCAGGACCCTACCGAGAAAGGATTACGTAAAATATTAAACTTTGGACACACGCTGGGGCATTCCATAGAATCATACCATCTGGACACCGAAGAAAAAACAACATTATTACACGGTGAAGCCATTGCTATAGGTATGGTGCTGGAAAGTTATATATCATTTAAAAAAGATTTATTAACTTTAAATGACTATACCCAAATAAAAGAAGTTATAACTTCTATATTCGGGAAAACAGAATTTAGCCAAACCGACATTGAAAACGTTATGAAACTGTTATCTCATGACAAAAAAAACGAATTTGGAGAAGTGCTGTTTGTTGTGCTAAACGGTATTGGGAAAGCATCGTTTAATGAGCCTGTAAACAATGAGCTGATAACCGAAGCTTTTCATGACTATTTAGCATAACATTTTTTTAAGAAATTGTTTTTAAATACGAATGATTATTTTTTACATTTGCGCCGATGAAAAAATACCTACACATAGTTTTTAAAGCAGTGACCATAAGGGATAACAAGGTGTTATCTACTATGCGTATTTTATGGCTTTTAACGAAAAAAAGTGCAGGTATGCCAATATACTTTAACAAAAGTATTCACAAAAGTTTAGAAATAATGTACGCTAATTTAAGAGTTTGAAAACAGATTATCACTTTAAGTTTTTCTTAATTTTATAATCAGTCAAACTCACTAATAGCATGAACACAAAATATTTCGATTTAATAAATCAGACTTTTTATTTTCCTCAGGAAGAATTTACCCTAAATAAAGACAACCTTTTATTCCATAACATCGATTTGATGAAGCTTGTGGAGCAGTATGGTTCGCCTTTAAAGTTTACCTACTTACCTCAAATTTCTAATAACATCCAGAAAGCAAAAGGATGGTTTAGAAACGCGATGGAAAAACATAAGTATGAAGGTAAATACTACTATTGTTATTGTACAAAAAGCTCTCACTTTGAATATGTAATGAATGAGGCTTTTAAAAACAATATACATGTAGAGACTTCATCTGCTTTTGATATCAATATAGTTGAGAAACTATTGGAAAGCGGAAAAATAAACAAAAATACCTTTGTTATATGTAACGGTTTTAAAAGAGACCAGTACATAGACAATATAGCAAGGCTTATTAACAATGGCCACAACAAAACTATTCCTATTATAGATAACTATGAGGAACTTGACCTGTTACAGGAAAAAATTAACGGTAAGTTTAAGATAGGTATACGTATTGCTGCCGAAGAAGAGCCTAAATTTGAATTCTATACCTCCCGTTTAGGTATAGGTTACAAGAATATTGTACCTTTTTACAGAAAACAAATTCAGGAGAACAAGAACCTGGAGCTTAAAATGCTTCACTTCTTTATCAACACAGGTATAAGGGATACTTCTTACTACTGGAATGAGCTTTTAAAATGTTTAAAAGTATACATTAGCCTTAAAAAAGAGTGCCCAAGCCTTGACAGCCTTAATATTGGCGGCGGTTTCCCTATCAAAAATTCACTGGCGTTTGAATACGATTACCAGTACATGATAGACGAAATACTTAACCAGATTAAAATTGCCTGTGAAGAGGCCGATGTAGATGTACCAAACATCTTTACAGAGTTCGGTTCGTTTACTGTAGGTGAAAGCGCCGGAGCAATTTACCAAGTACTTTACCAAAAACAACAAAACGACAGGGAAAAATGGAATATGATTGATTCATCTTTCATCACTACCCTTCCGGACACATGGGCAATAAACAAGCGTTTTATTATGCTTGCTGTTAACCGTTGGAACGACCAGTATGAAAGAGTACTTTTAGGAGGTATGACATGTGACAGTGATGATTATTACAATTCTGAACAAAACATGAATGCAATTTACCTTCCTAAGTATAATAAAGAAAAACCTTTGTATATTGGTTTCTTCAATACAGGTGCTTATCAGGAAACAATTGGTGGCTACGGCGGGTTACACCACTGCCTTATCCCACAGCCAAAACACATACTGATAGACAGGGATGAAAACGGAATTATAGCAACCGAAGTATTTTCTGAGCAACAGGATGCAGAAGATGTTCTAAAAATATTAGGTTACGATAAAAAATAATTTATTTTTGAGTTTTTTAAAAAACATACATAAACAGATTTAAAATGAACAAAGGACCAATTAGCCAGTTTATTGAAAAGTACTACCTGCACTTCAATTCGGCTGCATTAGTAGACGCTGCTAAAGCTTATGAAGAGCAACTTAACGGTGGTGCTAAAATGATGGTGACACTTGCAGGTGCTATGAGTACAGCGGAACTTGGAAAAATTTTCGCCGAAATGATTCGTAAAGATAAAGTACAAATCATTTCTTGTACGGGGGCTAACCTTGAAGAAGATATTATGAATCTTGTAGCTCACTCTCACTATGAGAGAGTACCTAACTATAGAGATCTTACCCCACAACAGGAATGGGATTTACTAGAGCGTGGACTTAACCGTGTTACAGATACTTGTATCCCTGAGCATGAAGCTTTTAGAAGGTTACAAAAACATATATACCAAATTTGGAAAGATGCTGATGATAAAGGTGAAAGATATTTCCCTCATGAGTTTATGTATAAAATGCTTCTTTCCGGTGTTCTTGAAGAGTACTATGAAATAGACCTTAAAGACAGTTGGATGTATGCTGCTGCAGAAAAGAATTTACCAATAGTAGTACCGGGATGGGAAGACAGTACAATGGGTAACATCTTTGCTTCTTACGTGATTAAAGGTGAGCTTAAAGCTACTACTATGAAATCAGGTATTGAGTATATGACTTTCCTTGCTGACTGGTACTCTAAAAACAGTGATAACGGTATAGGTTTCTTCCAAATTGGTGGAGGTATTGCGGGTGACTTCCCTATTTGCGTTGTGCCGATGCTTTACCAGGATATGGAAATGCACGATGTTCCTTTCTGGAGCTACTTCTGTCAGATATCAGACTCTACAACAAGTTACGGTTCGTACTCTGGAGCTGTTCCAAATGAAAAGATTACCTGGGGTAAACTTGACATAAACACACCTAAATTTATTATAGAATCAGACGCAACAATTGTTGCCCCTCTAATTTTTGCTTACCTGTTAGATTTATAATATCATTTTATGAAAAGAGTTATTGTTGATTACGCCAAATTAACTAATGAAATTTTAACCCTTTTGGTGGACAAATTTCCTGACGGATATGACGATTCTGATATCATCCGTTTTAAAAATGCAAAAAATGAAACTATCGAGGCGGTAGAAGTACGTACTGAAGATACTATTTATCTTGTAAAAGTTAGTACTAAACTTGCTGATAGGATTGAAAACTACGAAGATGACGATATGGATTCTGACAGTGGTGATGATCTTGATGCATTAAAAGATCTTGAAATCGCTAATAATAATGACGATGAAGATGATGCTGATGCTGATGACAGCGAAAGCAATGAAGATGAGGATGAAGAAGAAGAGGAAGAATAGTTATTCGGTAATCATATAAAATATTAAAGAACTCTTAACAGAGTTCTTTTTTTTTGTCTAATACCCTATTTTAGTGAAAATTCAACGACCATGAAAAAAACAGTATTAGCATTTATATCCGTTATGTGTTTACTTGTTTCCTGCAAAGAAGAGACAAAAGAAGAAATTATTGTACCTGAAGAAAAAGCAGAAAAAAATGTAGCCGAAACCCCTACCTATGAAAAAATGTGCTTTTTACAGGTAACAGAAAGTAAACCTGAATATGCTCCTAATAAAGTGATTAGGGACAGTATCGTATTTGAAATTGAAAGAAAAGGCGATAGCGTTAGCGGAATTTTTAACTGGCTACCTGCCGAAAAAGATAAGAAGTTAAGCACCTTTAAGGGGGTTCTAACCGGAAAAACCGGCAACGCCATTGCTAATTATTCGGCTGAAGGTATGAATTACAAAGAAGAACTGGTATTTACCCTTGGTGAAGATCAGGTTTCTGTAATATATGGCGAGATGATTCAGGGAGACGACGGTATTTGGAAGTACAAAAGTAAGGAGGCCTCCTCTACCCAAAAATTATCTAAAGTTGACTGTAAATAAAAAAAGCCCTTTCGGGCTTTTTTTATTCTAAATATCTTTCCTTAAATACATTCATATGATGATACTGGTGGGCGGTTATTAAAAAGCCTAATGCCCTAACCGATACTTCATGACCGGAAGCTTCTCCCCTTCTCAACAACTGTTCCTGAGAAAAAGACTTAAACATCACTAGCGAAGATTGCCTTACTAAAGCCAACTCAGTAAGTATATCCTGCAGGCTTCTGTTTTCTGCATCAGTATTACTCACATAGTCATTTTCATCAAACCCCGGTAACGGAGTCTTATCATTTCTGGAAATTCGTAATGCCCTGTAAGCAAAAATACGCTCGGTATCAATAACATGCTGAATAATTTCCTTAATAGTCCACTTACCTTCTGCATACCTGTATCCGTGTTTGTCCATAGGTATATCCTGTATAAAATGAACAAATTCATGAACACTTACTTCAAGCCATTCGGTTAAAGTATAGGTATCACCAACATTAGGCAAATAGGTTTCACAATACGGGGCATACTCAGTATTCGATAATTCTGTTATTTTCATATTTAAATTTTAGGCAGAGTTTCTGCTGGCATTAATATTTCCGAAAAGGGAACGGGTTACAATTTTTTCATAAACATCCAGCAAATCATCTTTCTCATCTCCGTTTTTCATTAACCTTATTTTATGCAATGCATATTGCTGAATAGTTAACAAAGGTAACACAATATGTTCTCTCATTTTAATAGAAGCCTTACCGTCAGGGTAATTTTCCATTAACTCATTAAATCCTGAAATTTTAAGCAATAGCCTGTTGGTTTCCAAAAACTCATCGTGAATAATATCCCAAAACGAGCCAAACTCCTTATCCTCTCTCATATAAGCTGTTAACGGGAAAAACGATTTGGATAACGACATCATACTGTTTTCAATAAGTGTCCTGAAAAACAATGAGTTTTCATACAGATCTTCTACCTCATTCCATTTACCGTGTTTTTCCATTTTACTAAGCGCATAACCCACACCATAAAATCCGGGTACGTTTTGCTTTAACTGGCTCCACGATCCTACAAACGGAATTGCCCTCAAATCATTAAAGTCCAGTTCGGCAGTTTTATTCCTTTTTGAAGGCCTGCTGCCTATATTGGTTTTAGCGTAATAGTTAAGCGTACTCATTTTTTCCAGATACGGTAAAAACTTAGGGTGCGCTTTAAATTCGGAATATTTCTCAAAACTCAGCTTAGCCAGTTCATCAAACATTTCACGTTGCTGTGCTGTAAGTTGTTTTTTATCTTTATTAAACACACCATTAGTAACCCCTGCACTCAACAGATTTTCCAAATTAAACCTGCACGAATCAAGCGTACCAAAGTTTGAACTTATAGTTTGTCCCTGTATGGTTATCTGTATTTCGTTATTTTCTATAGATTCACCTAGTGAGGCATAAAATTTATGGGTCTTTCCACCGCCTCTTGCCGGAGGTCCGCCTCGACCATCAAAAAATATAACTTTGATTCCGTATTCACGGGCAACAGCTGTAAGATTTTCTTTTGCAGTATATATACTCCAGTTAGCCATAAGGTAACCACCGTCTTTAGTTCCGTCAGAAAAACCAAGCATAATAGTTTGTCTGTTACCTCTGGCTTTAAGATGAGCAGCATAACTTTCGTTTTCATACAATTTTCGCATTGCCTCTCCCGCTTCTTTCAAATCATCTACCGTTTCAAAAAGCGGAACAATATCTACCGATGGTTTATCCCACCCCAGGAGTTCGAATAAAGTTAGCAGTTCCAGTACATTATGAGCATTTTCATTATTACTGATAATGTATCGGTTTGCACCCTGCTCTCCGTTTCTTTCCTGTATGGTACGCATTGCCAGTATAGACTCCAGCGTTAACCTTGTATTATCGTCTTTAAAATCTTCGGTATTAATACTTCCTTTTAAACCGAGTAAAGCATTAAGTTTGGCTTTTTCGTCCAAACCTCCATACTCATTAGCAAGGTCTGTGTTATTCTGATTGTCCAGATTTGACAGTACCGCCTGTACTACTTTATCATGAATACGGCTGTTTTGCCTGATATCTAACGTAGCAAAGTGGAACCCGAAAAGATTAACCTTATTAATTAGCTTTTCAATCTCATCAAGATACAGGGACTGATGATGTTCAACTATCCTGTTCTTAATTTCATTTAAAACCGTTTTTAGTTCTTCTAACTCTATATATAATTCTCCCTGTGAGTAGAAAACCGAACGATACAGCTTCTGTTCAATTTCCATAACCAAAGGTTCAACCCCAGGGAATGTTAGCTTGCGTCTCATTCTCCTTATATCATTATAGTAACATTTAAGGATTGAGGTACGAAGTCTTCCTGCAACATCAAGAGTAATATCGGTCGTTACAAACGGGTTACCATCCCTGTCTCCTCCCGGCCAGAAACCGAAAGACATAACCGGATGTGCCGGATGCTCACCATTATATATAGTATCCTGAATATAGAAAGCCATTTCGCCTGCCGTTTTATAAAACACGTTTTCAAGGTACCATATAAGGCTAACAGCCTCATCAAACGGAGTTGGCTTTTCTTTTTTAATAAAAGGTGTTTTTCCTAACTGCGCCAGCAGCGTTTTAATTTCAGGTAAGTCATTCCTTTTAATAGCTTCGGTTAAATCAGTTATTATACCAAGTACATTTCCCGGATAAAACTGCGTAGGGTGTGCCGTAAGCACGGTTCTGATTTGGAATTCATCTAAAAACTTCCTCAGTTCATCAATTATACCCTGATTATCGGCCTTATGCCTAATATCCCTTAAAGACCCTGTACCTTCCATATTATGTAACGATACGAAAGCGGCATCTTCAATAGCATCAAACAGTACTACCTGTCGCTCTACATATTGTATAAAGCGGAACATCAGGTCTATTTTTTCCTTTTCAGTACTATCCTGCTGGTATTTTTCAATAAAACTGTCGAATATTTGTTGCGGACTCTTGTTTTGGGCAAACCCCTCTTCACATACATCTGTAAAAAGCGGCAGTAACACCCCGGTATTGTCTATGTCGTCAAAAGGAAGTGTCATAAAAATACTGTTGAATAACTGGTATTTAAGCTCCACATTTTCCTTAAAACGCTCAATTTTTGTGGCTGGGTACATGCTTATTATTTTTACACTGAATTTAATAAAAAAACCCTTATGCTATTCACATAAGGGTTATAAACTTTTTATAAAAAATCTTACAGATCTTTGAAGATTGTGTGCATTAACCTTTTCTTGTCGTTAATACTTTCTTCAAGTGATATCATCGTTTCAGTTCTGTAAACTCCTTCAATATCATCAATCATGAAGATTACTTCTTTAGCGTGCTTAGTATCTCTTGCTCTTATTTTACAAAAGATGTTAAACTTACCTGTAGTAACATGTGCAACAGTTACAAAAGGTATTTCATTAATTCTCTCAAGAACAAATTTAGTTTGAGAGGTGTTATGAAGGAATACACCAACATAAGCAATGAATGAATATCCAAGTTTTTCGTAATCTAAAGTAAGAGAAGAGCCCTGGATGATTCCTGCATCTTCCATTTTTTTAACCCTTACGTGAACGGTACCGGCAGATATAAGCAATTTTTTAGCAATATCTGTAAAAGGAACCCTTGTATTGTCAATCAGCATATCTAATATCTGGTGATCAACTTCATCTAAACGAAACTTGCTCATAAGCGTAACTTTTTTATTATTTAGGTATATATATTTATTAAAAATGCATTACAAAAAAATTAATTTATTTTCAATAAAAAAAGAATATTGTTATTTTTTTTCTATTCCATTAACAAATTCTCTGTTTTTACCTATCATAAAGTCTGCTTTTTGTTCACTTTTTAGCAAATTACCACCATCGCTGTTATAGAAAAGTTCACCTTCGCAATCATACTCTATATGACCGTAAAAATCATCAAGTTTCCCTATTTCCTTAACAAAAGCTTCGAAAATTACAGATTTATCAATAAGTACTTCTTTGTAATGAGATGCAAAATTCGTGATTATTTCTTTATTTTCATAATTTATTTTGACATTTTTATACATCATATCAAAAAATATTACTCTATTTTGAGGAATTCTAAAATATTCTTCGCTTTTGTTAATAGCTATAACGTTTTCGTAAATAGCATAAAATCCTGATAATATTGCGAAAAATATAAATTTTCGTGTTTTTTCTCTTAAATAGTCATTTGGATAATGACCTGCTTCAAAGAGAATTGTAGGTACTCCCAGCGACATAAACATGTCACCTATACAATTAATATTAAATCCGTCATCAAAACGTCCTACCTGCCCCGGTATAAACTGTTGCAAGGTGTTATTCATGGCTGCTATTACATTAATAGCTGTTTGCCTTGGCTCGTTTATCTCTCTTTGTTCATTATAAGAAGGTGCCAGGAACGAAACAGTAGCTGGTTTTACATCTCCGTTCTCCCTTAAACCGAAAATAGTACGCTGATCGTGCATGTTATAAGCAAAATCAGGCTTAAAATCCTCAAAAGCCTGCCTAAGCACCTTGCTTTCGGGTTGCGTAAGGTCAACCGAGTCTCTGTTAAGGTCAACCTCGTTAGCATTTGCACGTGTATATAACGCAGCGCCGTCAGGATTAACTATAGGTAATATATAATAGGTAAAGCGCTCCCTAAAAGCAAGTGCAATCTCATTATCGCTTTTAAGGAAGTTTAAGAAGTCGAACACCGCCTTTGTAGTCGTTGATTCGTTTCCGTGCATTTGCGACCATATAAACACCCTGGTTTTACCACTACCTGCTTTTATACTATATATAGGTTTCCCCATTACAGATGTTCCTACAGTACCAATCTCGAAATCGGTTTTTAAGTCATTAAGTATTGGCTCTATATCCTCGTTTGTTATATACCTGCCGTGTAGTTTGTTGTTTAAGTAACTATTATAAATTCCTTCAAAATCCATCATTAACTATTTAAGATTACAAAAGTAAACATCTTAATTTTTACAATTGTAAACAAAGAAAGTAATCTTATGAATTACATTTGTAAACATCTTTAGTTTATAGTGTTAATTATGTTTAACACTACCTTTATTTAGTATTATAAAACATTATAAATCAGTAGATTTAATGTATCTATATAAACTAACGATTTATGTTGTTGTGCCGTATTTATATACTATTTGTGTATCTCAAAAGTATTGTTTACATTTGTAAAACATTACAAAACCAACACTTGTTTACAATGATAAACACAGATGATTTCATAAAAAGGCTGGAAAACATACTTGATTATTACAATATATCGGCTTCTGTATTTGCCGATAAAATTGGGGTACAACGTTCCAGTTTATCTCACCTGCTTTCGGGCAGAAATAAACCCAGTCTTGATTTTGTATTAAGGGTTACCGATAATTTTCCTGATGTAGATTTGTATTGGTTACTAAACGGAAAAGGGACATTTCCTAAAAGCGAAACTCCAACACCGGAAGTAAACATACCGTCCCCTCCTCCTGTTTACATTGAGCCAAAAACTGAAAACAATAATGTTGGTGATTTGTTTTCTGAAAAAACGGAGACAGCTATACCTCCGATAGAAAATGAAGAATTTGAAGAAAAAAATAATTTTAAGGAAAATACAGAAGTTGTGAATCACGCACCTGAAAAAGCTGAAACTCATACTAACCCTGCTCCTCCTATAGATACAATTGTAAATTATAACAGTGATGTGGAACAGGTAGTTATTTTTTACAAAGACGGTACTTTTAAAAATTACAAACCCCGTAAATAAAGAAACCCCATGATTTTTAAAAATCACGGGGTTCATTAACCAATAAAACAAACACAAATTTATTTTCTCCCATAAAGTAGCCTCTTCCCGGCTACTTAAATTTATTTAATATTATTTTTATTGGTGCATTATAAAATTACATCTATTAAATGTTAAACAGGTATAATTTTAAGTTAAACTATTCTTAATCATTTTTATAGCTGTTTTCGGGCACATACCCTGTTACTCCTTTGTAATGCAACTCCAGTATTTTAAAGTCTTCTTCCTTATCCCCTGTCGGGTAAAACGGTTCAGCTATTTTTACTTCTTTCTTTCCGTAATCAAAAGCAATTGCCAGTATGGGTACTCCTGCCTCTAGTGCTATATAATAAAAGCCTGTTTTCCAAGTCTCTACTTTTTTTCTGGTACCTTCGGGAGCTATTGCCAGCCTGAATACTTCACGGTTTTTAAATATGTTTGCGATAGCCTCTACCTTATTTTCATTTTTCTTCCTGTCAAGCGGTGCACCACCCATCCATTTAAACCAAGCTCCAAAAGGAAATACAAATAACTCTTTTTTAGCAACATAGTGCATTTCAAGCCCTATACTCCCCCTGGCAAATACTCCAATAGCAAAGTCCATCCAACTCGTATGTGGTACCACTATCATTACACACTTTTTAAGACTAGGTGAAATAGAACCGTTTAAGCGCCATCCCATTAGCCTGAAAAATATAAATTGGTATATTTTTTTCATAATTATTTAAAAATGCTGGGGTAAAAATACTATATATTTACAATTACGAAACACATTGCCATGTTTAAGAGATTTCTCAGTTACTTTATTCCCATAAATATTTACAAACGAAATTCCGGTATAAGCACCACTCTCGAAGTGACCTGGAATAACGGACAGCTTGTACTCGACTCTAAAAGAACTAATTACTCCTATGGCAGCCTGCAACGTATTTTAAGGAAAGGACTGCACTATATAGGTTTTGAAAGAATAAGAGCATTTGAGAATATTTTAGTGCTTGGTGTAGCAGGCGGCAGTGTAATAAAAACACTGGTAAATGAGATACAGTTTAAAGGAAAAATAACGGGAGTTGAACTGGATCCGGAAGTGATTGAAATAGCAAATACCTACTTTGGTCTTGCCGATACTCCGGGTGTAACTATTGTAAATGATGATGCTTTTGAATTTGTACTGAAAACAAAAGAAAAGTACGATTTGATAATAATAGATATCTTTCAGGATACGGTTATGCCTAACTTTTTGTTTGAAGAATTCTTTATAAACCGAATCAATTTTTTACTTAATGTAAGTGGCTTTATACTGTTTAATACCATGACATTATCAAAAAAAGATAAAGAGAGAAATGAAGCGTACCGCTCCTGTTTTAATGAAAATTATTCGGTAAGGATGTACCCTAAAGTTGAAGACCACAACGAACTCTTTACCATAAAAAAACTGGGATAGTAATATGCATTTTCCACAATATAAAATAGAAATAAATAACGACGGATTTACTGTAATTGATGCTGTTTACTCACAGGATGATATAGACCAAATTGCAGAAATTATTAACAGTGCCGATAGCGACAGTGCTACCTTCCGAAGATCAAAAGATCTTTTTGCTATAAGGCAATTTTTAAAGGAAGTACCAAATGTAACCGAAGTACTATTTAACCAAAAACTAAAGGAGGTAATCAAAAGTATTTTTGGAGAAGACTACTTCCCTATCAAATCAATTTACTTTGATAAACCCGGTAACTCAAACTGGTTTGTAGCCTATCATCAGGATTTAACCATATCGGTAAATCAAAAAGCAGAAATTGAAAATTACGGCCCTTGGACTGTAAAGCAAAATCAGTTTGCCGTACAGCCTCCTGTGGATGTTCTGGAAAATATTTTCACCATCCGTATCCATCTTGACGATACCAATGAAAATAACGGAGCCTTAAAAGTAGTCCCAAAATCGCATCTCAAAAAGATTTATCGCCCTGAAACTATTGACTGGAACAAAGAAACTGAGGTTAGCTGTAATGTACCAAAAGGAGGTATAATGATAATGAAACCGCTACTGTTGCATAGTTCGGCAAGAACTGTAAACAACAGCAACAGAAGGGTTATACATATAGAATTCAGTAGTTTACAATTGCCAACTCAACTTCAATGGGCTGAAAAACTGACTGTTAACTAATTCAGCATTTTTCTGGCTTTCTCTAAATCTTCGGGAGTATCAATACCTATACCTACATGGGTAGTTTCTACCATGCGTATTTTTTTACCATATTCAAGGTAACGTAATTGCTCCAGTTTTTCGGTAGCCTCAAGGCTTTGCATAGGCAGTTTGTAAAAATCCATAAGGGCGTGTTTCCTAAAAGCATAAATACCAATGTGTTTGTAGTATTTGGCTCCGGCCTCCTTATCTCTTGGGTATGGTATAACCGAACGTGAAAAATATAATGCAAACTGCTTTTGATCTACTATAACCTTCACATTGTTAGGGTTTTCTATATCTTCCCAATTCTTTATTTCAATCATTAATGAGGCAAGATCAATTTCGCGGGCAGCATCACTTTTAAACACTTCAAGCACATCGGCAAGTGGTTCTTTGTTGATAAAAGGTTCATCTCCCTGTACATTAACAACAATATCAACATCAAGATTCTCAACAGCTTCGGCAATACGATCGCTCCCACTCTCATGCTCTTTGATGCTCATAATGGCTTTACCGCCGTTATCGGTAATTTCCTTAAAAATTATATCAGAATCCGTCACTACAAAAACATCATCAAACAGTTCTGTTTTTACAGCTGCCTCATAAGTGCGAGAAATAACTGTTTTACCTCCAAGATCCTGCATTAATTTTGCCGGAAATCTAGTTGAGGCATATCGTGCCGGTATTACCGCTATAATTTTCATATTCAAAATATTATATACTATTAATCTTCAAAATAATCATCCTTAAACCCTATAAGATAGAGTTTATCTTTTGCTCTGGTTACAGCTGTATACAACCATCTTATATAATCCCTGTCTATGCCTTCAGGCAGGTAAGGCTGTTCTATAAATACCGTATTCCATTGCCCTCCCTGCGATTTGTGACAGGTAATGGCATACGAGAATTTTACCTGTAGCGCATTAAAATGAGGGTTAGTTTTTATTTTCATGAATTTACGATAATTACTCTCTCCTTCATAATCTTTTTGCACTTCCTGATACAGCCTGTTAGACTCCTCATAAGTAAGCGATGGTGATTCGCTGGTAATAGTATCAAGTAACAACACCGTTTCAAATGGCGGCTGGTTGGCATAATCAACCATTCGTACTTTTACTCTGGCAAACTTAAAACCATACAGCTCTTCAATCCTGAAAATTTCCAGAATTTCAATAATATCACCATTGGCTATAAACCCGGCTTCTGATTTTTCATTGAGCCAAAAATAATTATTCTTCACCACCATCAGAAAATCCCCTGTGGAAAGTTCGCTTTCTCTCGAAAGTATTTTAGCCCTTATCTGCTGGTTATAAAGGTTAGCTCTTTTGTTGGAGCGTACAATAAACGCGGTGTCTTCAATACTATAGTTACTGTAAGCGCTCTCTATCGCATCCTGAATATCATATCCGTCTACAAGACGTACAATATCCTTAAATCCGCGTACTTTAAACTGAAAAGTATCAAAAAAAGCCGATTTAAGTATTTCTCTTAATTCTGTAGCGTTATACAGAATACCGGAGTCGGTTTCCTGACGCATAACTTCGTCCAACTCTATCTGCTCTACCTCTTTTTGGTAATTTAAAGAGAGTGTATCAATATTTAATGCCGGACTAATATCTAAATTTACCGGAGGAAGCTGTGCAGTGTCCCCTATTAAGATCATTTTACAATTTTGACCCGAGTATACATACGAGATAAGATCGTCCAGCAGAGAGCCGTTTTCATACATTTTTGATTCGGCTGCCACGTCAGATATCATCGAAGCCTCATCTACAATAAAAATGGCATTCTTAAATTTATTTTGCTGCATGGTAAACCCCATAGCACCACCACTCGCCTTCTTAGGGAAATAAATACGCTTGTGTATAGTATAGGCCGGTTTTTGAGAGTAATTGGCTATTACCTTAGCCGCCCTCCCGGTAGGTGCCAGCAGCACATATTTTTTATTAGCTTCCTGTAAATGATTTACCAGTGTACTTATAATGGTTGTTTTACCCGTACCGGCATACCCTTTTAGTACAAAAAGCTCATCGCTATCGTTGTTAGTTATAAATTCTGCTATTTTTTGTAAAAAAACATCCTGCTTTACAGTTGGGTTAAACGGAAACTGGCGACGGAGTATTTTATAAAAATTGGCTGAAGTCATTAATGGAATAAATTCTTTTTTGAAAAATGAACCTCAAAGATAAGGTGATTTTTACGAGTAACCGGTGCTAAACCAAAAAAGAATGTAAATTTGTAACTCATCAAAAATTACTCAATGAACGAGACCATCACAACAAAAAACTATAAAAAACTTTCCATGCAAATTGCGCAAAGCGAAATGTCTTTTTGTTGTTTTGACACCTTAAACCAGGAAATAACTGATTACCACAGCATTGCCTTCTCTGTATTAAAACCACTTGAAGATCAGCTCTGGAAAACATTTGTTAATCATCCTGAGTTAATGAATGACTATGATGAGATTGTGGTGCTTCATGACAACAGCCTTAACACCTTTGTTCCCAATGCACTTTTTGACGAAGAATTTTTAGGCAGCTATTTACAATACAATACAAAAGTTTTTGATACTGATTTTTTTGCGTTTGATACCATAGAGAACTACGACATGAATAATATTTATGTTCCGTTTATGGATGTAAACAATTTTCTTATAGACCGTTACGGTTCTTTTGAATACAAAAACACAAATAGCATATTGGTATCTAAACTGCTGGACGCCTCAAAAAATATAGATGACAAGCAGGTTTTTGTGCATTTACAGTCAACACACTTTGAAATTGTTGTTGTTAAAAACCAAAAACTACTTCTTTTCAACTCGTTTGAATACAATACACCCGAAGACTTTTTATACTATTTATTGTTTACATTAGAGCAACTGCAACTTAACCCTGAATTTATAAAAGTTTGTTTACTTGGTAGGGTAAGTGAAGATAATCCCTGTTACAGCATTGCTTACAAGTATATAAGGAACCTGTCACTTTTTGACCCTTATATGCTGGCTGACCGATGGAACAAAAGCATAGAAGAAAGTCTAAAGCATTTTATACTGTTTAACTCATGAGAATAATTTCAGGTAAATACAAAGGACGCAGAATAACGGCTCCTAAAAACCTTCCGGTAAGACCAACTACCGATATGTCTAAAGAATCACTATTCAACATCCTTAATAATCGTTTTGATTTTGAAGGACTTAGAATACTTGACCTTTTTTCGGGCACCGGAAATATAAGTTATGAATTTTGTTCGCGTGGCGCCGACAGTGCAATTTCTGTTGACGGTGATTTTGGTTGTGTTAAGTTTATAAAACAAACTGCTGCCGAATTTGATTTTCCTATTACCGCAATAAAAAGCGATGTAATTAAGTTTTTAAAGACTAATAAGTCTTCGTATGACATGATTTTTGCCGATCCTCCATATGATATGGATCAGAAACTATTTGAGGAAATTGTATCCTTGGTTTTTGAAAATGATTTACTTGAGGAAGACGGAATGATGATAATTGAGCATTCAAAACACACTAAAATGGACCATTTGATGAACTTTTCTTTCCAAAAGAAATATGGTGCATCACAATTTACATTTTTTGAATTTGATAATGAAGAATTTGAAGATACAGGAATATCAGAAGACGATGAAATTGAATAATCCAATTTTAATATTCACTATAATTTTTGGTCTCCCATAGAGGCCGTTTTTGCTAATGAAAAAAATTTTATTATCCGCTCTTTTACTTACTGTTACTCATTCATTTTCACAAACTTATTTTAAGTTTAATGCTCCAACAACCCTTTTGGGAATACCACAAATTGGTATAGAAACCAGTTTGGCTAAAAAAGTAACCTACCAGTTTGATGTTTTAGGTTCTCATTGGAATTCCTTAAACGGCGCTCCTTTTAAAACAATAATGGGAATATCTGAATTTCGTTACCATTTTGATGAAAACTATAAAGGTATTTATGTAGGAGGACATATTGGCGCCAGTAAGTTTGAACTCCAGAAATGGAATTACATCAATTCAAATAAATACCAAAAAGGGTATGCCCTATTTTTTGGTTTCACTATTGGATATCAAATTAAAATAAATAATAAATGGATGGTAGATATGTTTATGGGAGGCGGTAACCAGCAGGCAGGTTACAAAGGCTATTACCTTGGTACCGATACCCGCTATGAACATGTTAAAAACTACAACAAAAGTGGCGAATGGCTACCTTACCGTGGAGGTATTATGTTTAGTTACCAACTTTAAAAAAAAGAAAAGCAGGCCTGTAAGCCGGATTCTGTATCCCTTTCGGGACCCTTATCATTTATCTGGCCCCTGTATTACTACAGGGGTCTATCTGCCTACCCCCCGGCATTGGGCGGGCAGCCCTTAATTGCCGGTATACATGGCATTTCACCGCATAGAGTTTACCTGATTTCACTACAGCATTACCTGTACATCCTTTCTGTTGCACTTGTCCTCTCCTGCCTAAGCAGAATGACGGGCGTTACCCGCTATGCTGCCCTACGGTGTCCGGACTTTCCTCCACGCCTAAGCGCAGCGATAAGGCGGCCTGCGGCGCAAAGATACATTTAAACTTTTTAAACCCTTCAATAAAACTGAGTTGCCTCACATAAATATTTAAGATTTTTTATAAATACAACGTTTTTGTTTAACACTTCGTTGGCAACGAAGCAATTAGTAAATCTGTAATTTTATTATAGTAAAACAAACATTAACTATAAAAAGAGAAATTATGGACAGGCAAATGTATCACTACGCTACTGTATCTAAAGCGTTAGAAGAATTATATCAAAAAGGATTCACAACCGATTTTAATCTTGACGAAGACCGTATAAAACAACACTGTGAAGATTTTTCAATCGAGCACATATACCGTTACGAAGGAGAAACCGACCCTGCCGATGAGGCTACCGTATACGGGATTATGTCTAAAGACGGAGAAAAAGGTGTCTTTGTTGCATCACACGGAGCTTATACCGAAAAAAGTGCTGCTAAAATGCTACATAACCTAAGTATTAAAGGCAGAGATGAAGGCTGTGCAGAAAATGGGGCCAAGGCTTAAAAACAAACTGGAAAAAATAGGTAACGATCCAAAAGTTACCGCAAAAGCCGTTGGTTTACGCTATTCGCTTAATAGTGAAAAAGGCTATTACAGAAAGCGTAAAACCAATGGCTTTTTTTATACCGATGACAGCGGAAATATACTATCCGACAAAGATGTACTGAAAAGGATTAAAAAACTCGTTATTCCCCCTGCCTGGGAAAATGTATGGATTTCTCCTTATGAAAACGGACATTTACAGGTTACCGGTTATGATAAAAAAGGGAGAAAACAGTACCGCTACCACCCTGAGTGGACTAAAATAAGAAATCAGTCTAAGTTTTACCGTCTACGCAGGTTTGCCCTTGCTTTACCCGATATACGCCAACAGATAGAAACCGACCTGAATAAAAAAGGAATGCCATATGAAAAGGTTGTTGCCTTAGTGGTAAAACTATTGGAACTTACAAACATCAGGATAGGAAATGAAGCCTATAAAAAGCTGTACGGATCTTTTGGGCTTACAACTTTGAGAGACAAACATGTTACGTTTAAAAGTACTACAGTATGGTTTGACTTTACAGGTAAAAAAGGAGTAAAACACAAAATAAAGCTGCAAAGCCGCAGGCTGGCTAATCTTGTAAAAAAATGTAGGGATATTCCGGGGTATGAACTGTTTCAGTACTATGATGATGACGGAAAACACCACAGTATAGAATCGGCAGATGTAAATACCTACCTAAAAGAAATTACAGGTGAAGATTTTACCGCAAAAGATTTCAGGGCATGGGCAGGAAGCCTCAATGCACTGTGTTCTTTTCATGAAATAGGCGAACATACCAGTATAACCGACTGTAAAAAGAAAATAGTATCGGTTTTAGACAGTGTGGCTTCAAAACTGGGAAACACACGTTCGGTTTGTAAAAAGTATTACGTTCACCCAACTGTTATAGCCTCATATGAAAACGGAAGTATTTGGAACTATAAACTAGTTAGCGATAACAAAACGCCATTTAATACAGAAGAAAAAGCCTTACTGGAACTCCTTTCAAATGAAAACATTGCCGAAGTGGTAGCTTAAATGTTAGTAACTTTTAATTAATTACAGCTTAAACAAACTTGCCATTGACCCTGCAATTAGTATATTTGTTGCACAGATTTTTCTATGGAACAGTTTATAGTATCAGCCCGAAAATACCGCCCGCAAACCTTTAAGGATGTTGTGGGTCAGCAGGCTATTACCAATACGCTGCTAAATGCCATAGATAACAACCACTTAGCTCAGGCCTTACTGTTTACAGGACCGAGAGGTGTTGGAAAAACTACCTGTGCCCGTATACTAGCCCGTAAAATTAATCAGGAAGGGTATGACGACCCTAACGAAGATTTCGCTTTCAATGTTTTTGAGCTCGATGCGGCATCAAACAACTCTGTAGACGATATACGTAATCTTATCGATCAGGTTAGGATACCACCACAAACAGGTAAGTATAAAGTATATATTATTGACGAGGTTCACATGTTATCTCAGGCGGCATTTAATGCCTTCCTTAAAACACTCGAAGAACCACCAAGGCATGCCATTTTTATACTTGCAACTACCGAGAAGCATAAAATTATCCCAACGATACTTTCTCGTTGTCAGATATTCGATTTTAAACGAATTACTGTAAAAGACGCTAAAGAACATCTTGCAGAAGTTGCCAAAAGTCAGGGAATTACATTTGAGGATGATGCTTTACATATTATCGCTCAAAAGGCTGATGGTGCCATGCGTGATGCGCTGTCTATTTTTGACCGTGTGGTAAGTTACTGCGGTACTAACCTTACACGCCAAGCCGTTACCGAAAACCTTAATGTACTTGACTATGAGTATTATATAAAGGTGACCGACCTTATTCTTGAAAATAAAATACCGGAGCTTTTATTAGCTTATAACGACATACTTGCAAAAGGTTTTGACGGACATCACTTTGTTGCCGGATTAGCATCTCACTTCCGTGATTTATTAGTATGTCAAAACCCTGCTACGCTTGTTTTGCTGGAAGCCGGAGAGGTTGCACAGCAAATGTATGGTGAGCAGGCTAAAAAGGCTTCACAGCATTTTCTTTTACAGGCTATTGATGTAGCTAACGATTGTGACCTTAAATACAAAACAAGCCAAAACCAAAGGTTATTGGTCGAATTATGCCTGATGCAGCTTGCCTCTATCACTTTTGATGGAGAAAAAAAAAAGCTGACAAATTTATAATCCCTCCTCATTATTTTAAAGATTTAGACAAGGGTAATTCCCCTGTACAGAACACTGCACCTGAAAACCAACAGATAAATACTCAGGATACAACATCACAACCCGCACAGGAACAAGCTAAAACAACAGGTGGTATATCTCCCCTTCCGGCAAAAGAACTGGAAGTAGAAGCCCCTGTAGTGGTTAAAGCTCCGCCTAAACCGGAACCTGATAACAGCGAAAAAGTATCAGCCTTATCCCTAAACAGCATCAGGCAAAAACGCGCATTGGCGGAAAGCCAGAAAGCAATGCAAAGGCATCATGATGAGCTTCCTACCGAAGCTTTTAGCGAAACCGATATGCGATTGTTGTGGAATAAGTTTGCCCAGCGCCTTAGCGATACCGGACAAAAAATCATGTCTACCTACATGCAAATTAATGATCCTATATTACAGGAGGATGGGTTTACTATTAAACTTGAATTGCCAAATGAAGGTTCTAAGGTTGACTTCGATAACAATAAAATAGAACTTTTAGGCTATTTAAGAGGGAAACTCCACAACCATGACATAGTTGTCGAAACACATGTAAATGAGGCAGTAGAGAAGAAATATGCGTTTACACCGGAAGACCGATATGAAAGACTTAAAAATATAAATCCGGCACTGGATTTATTACGCAAAACATTTGATCTTGATATTTAAACTAAGCTAGCAACTTAACTGGCTTTGTAAAAACTCTTCAGCAATATTAAGGTTGTAGTAGTTTCGATATTCGGGATTAATAATCACTTCAAATTTTTTACGGAATACCAGGTATTCATCATTTGTAAAATCTTCAAGGATTATTTTTACTAAATACGGACTCCCTTTACTAAGCTTTTCCCTGTCTATACAAATTACCGACGCATTAAAGCAATCTTCGTACTGATGGTAAAAGCCCGCACCTATAGGTTCAAAACGGGAAGTATCAATACCTCTTACCTTTAAAAGAGTGGTAAGCTCCTGTGAGCTGTTAATTTGTTCTGTCTTCACCTTCTTTTCTTTTTCTTGCGCAAAGGTCACACTACAGGTTTAAAAAAAAGAAAAGCAGATATTAAGTAATTTTTAATTATTTGGCTTTATTTTTATTCTTCCAAAGCTGTGTTATGGCATCATAATCAATTTCAAAAGCAGGCTCCTGCCTTGCCAGCCTGTGAGAGTTAAAAGCCTGTAATAAATAGCCTTCAATATAATAATCTTCAGCAACTGTAGCGGGGCTGTATTCACGCTTCAGGTCAATATCAAACATTTTGGCGATTTTGCTGGACCAAAAGGCCTTCCAGCCACTTTTATGTTCTTTAATAAGGTTAAAGGTAGACTCACCTGTTTGCCTGTGTATTAATTTTACAAGTATTTGTCCGTCTTTCCTTGAAAGCTTTTTTAACTGGTCTTCAAACTCATTTTCAAGGTAATTCTCAACAATTTTAGCATATTTTTTTCGCTCTTTATCTGTTTTTAGCTTCTCCATGTTAGCATTAAGCATAGTAAGCCTGTCGGCAGCTATTTTAGCATAGGGATACACCTTTAAAACCCTCCTTTTTAGTATCAGTAAACTTTTTTTCTGTTCGGCACTAATGGTATCGTCCACATTAGATATAACCATCTCCTCCAAATCGTATTCAAAGGTTATGCTATCATTCTCCACCTGATTCACAACACCCTTTTTAATGGTGTCCTGACCAACCTCCTGACAAAACCCTGAAAGAAGTGAAAAAAGTACTAATATGACTGAAAATTGTGCTCTCATTCTTAAAAATTTATCCCAAATTTAGACATTTATATGTTACTCTGTAATGTAATTAGTAATTTAGCCAAAATTTATTTGTATGTCAGAAAAATCTATACTAAACGCTAAATCGTTAGACTTCTTAGAACAATATTTAAACAACCCGTCCCCTACCGGATATGAAGCCGGTGGCCAGAAAATATGGATGGAATACCTAAAGCCTTATGTAGATACTTTTATTACAGACACATATGGTTCTGCAGTAGGTATTATCAATCCTGATGCCAAATACAAAGTTGTAATTGAAGGCCACAGTGACGAAATATCATGGTATGTAAACTATATAACGGATAACGGCCTGATTTATGTTATAAGAAATGGAGGATCTGACCACATGATTGCTCCTTCAAAACGTGTAAACATCCATACAAAAAAAGGTATTGTAAAAGGTGTTTTCGGTTGGCCGGCAATACACACCCGTCTTCGCGACAAGGAAGAACAGCCTAAAATAGAAAACATATTTATTGATCTTGGATGCTCTACTAAAGAAGAAGTTGAAAAACTTGGAGTACACGTAGGCTGTGTGGTTACTTATCCTGACGATTTTATGGTTCTTAATGAAAATAAATTTGTTTGCAGGGCTATTGATAACCGCATAGGTGGCTTTATGATTGCCGAAGTTGCCAGGTTACTACATGAAAACAAGAAAAAACTTCCGTTTGGATTATACATAACAAACTCTGTGCAGGAAGAAGTTGGTTTAAGAGGTGCCGAAATGATTACCAAAACCATCCGTCCTAATGTAGCTATTGTAACCGATGTTTGCCACGACAGTACAACCCCGATGATTGATAAGCGTATTGAAGGTGAAACTCAAATAGGTAAAGGTCCGGTTATTACTTATGCTCCTGCTGTACAAAATAACCTTAGGGAACTTATAATTGATACTGCTGAAAATAACAGTATACCTTTCCAAAGACTAGCTTCATCAAGAGTTACCGGTACAGATACCGATGCTTTTGCTTACAGTAACGGTGGTGTGGCTTCTGCTTTAATTTCACTTCCTTTACGTTATATGCATACCACGGTAGAAATGGTTCACCGTGATGATGTAGAAAACGTAATTAAACTGATTTACGAATCACTGCTTAAAATTGAAAACGAAGAGACTTTCTCTTACTTTAAATAATAAAAAAAGCACCTCAATGAGGTGCTTTTTAATTTAGGACATAAAGTATTAATTATACGTTTTTAAGAAACTCCAGTGCTTCTTTGGCTTTAGATGCCTCAGCATATTTTTCAGCTGTATGACCTCTTTCGTCTTTAGCGCCTACGTAAGCTCCATTATCGATTAATAACTTCATAATTTCAACGTTGTTATAACGCGCAGCCAGCATTAAAGGTGTTTTACCGTTAGATGTCTCATTAACATCTGCACCGTATTCAATGAATTTTTTTACAGTCTCCACATCCCCTTTACAAATAGCATTGCAAAGTGGTGTTACAGAGTAATACTCCTTTACTAACTCAAATCCGGCTGATGCAGGTTGAACAGTTGTTGATGCCATTGCAGCACTACTAAATGCAAATATGGCTAAGCCTAAATAAATGATCGTTTTTTTCATGATGATTGATTTTTAAATTGATGATTTGATTTGCTTTAATAGACGACCATAAACAATTAAACGTTACAGTGTTATTTTATTTTAACATTTTTTTAACAATACTCATCTTACTATGCAGGCATATAAAAATAAAAGCGTCCCGCACAGGCAGGACGCTTTCAAAGATTATTTATCGTAAAATTATTTATTTAAAAATGCTACAACATTTTTTTCAATTCGACTGTTAATATCCGAAATATCAGCTTTAGCAAACTTCTCTCCTAAGATATTTTCATAAAGCTCAATGTATCTTTCAGAAACACTTTCAATATACTCTTCAGTCATTTCAGGTATTTGCTGACCGTCTTTACCCTGAAAACCGTTAGCGATAAGCCACTGTCTTACAAACTCTTTAGAAAGCTGTTTTTGAGCTTCGTCTTTATTTTGACGCTCCTGGTAACCATCGGCATAAAAATAACGGGAAGAATCCGGCGTATGTATCTCATCAATCAATACAATTTTACCGTCTTTAGTTTTACCAAACTCATACTTGGTATCTACTAAAATAAGTCCTCTTGAAGCAGCAATCTCAGTACCTCTCTGGAAAAGGTCTCTTGTATATTTTTCAAGTACAAGGTAATCTTCCTCGCTTACGATACCGTTTGCTAAAATAGCTTCGCGGGAAATATCCATATCGTGCTCACCATTATCTGCCTTTGTTGTAGGAGTGATAATTGGTGTAGGGAATTTATCGTTCTCTTTAAGTCCTTCCGGAAGTTCAACACCGCAAAGTACTCTCTTACCTGCAGCATATTCGCGGGCAGCATGACCTGAAAGATAACCACGAATAACCATTTCAACCTTAAACGGATTACATAAATGACCTACAGCTACGTTTGGATCTGGTGTATCAATTAACCAGTTAGGAACTATATCTTCTGTGAGACGCATAAATTTAGTTGCAATCTGGTTAAGTATCTGTCCTTTGTATGGTATACCTTTTGGCATAACCACATCAAAAGCCGAAAGCCTGTCGGTCGCAACCATAACAAGCAGTTCGTCGTTAATATTATATACTTCCCTTACCTTACCGCGGTAAACCGATTTTTGTCCCGGAAAATTGAAATCAGTGGTCGTGATGGTGTTCATTACCTTATAGTGTTATTTCATGTTTAACAAGCTGCAAAAATAAGAAACTTATTATTGCAAATTTTGCTTTTTATCATACATTTTTAACCTTGTTCCAAAGGATAGGTTAATAATGAGCATTACAAAAGCAATGAAAGATAAAATAAGTTCAGGATAACGCGACATTATAATCATACTGGTAGAACCCAGTAATAGAGCAGTTATCAGGCTAACAAAATTAATAAGGCTTATTGCTTTACTCACCTTAAATTTTAATCTCCACATAACGCCGTAACCCAACAGACATAAAACCATAACAAATGCTCCTATATATGGAGCATAATTTGTAATATCCCAAGCCCACCCTACAGTTTTGTTAACTCCATAAGTCCCTACTGAACCTAAACCCTTGCTATATACTAAAAAAAACAGTAATGATACTATAGGTAATATAATTAAAACCGCTACTATACTTAACACAAATGTTTTTGGCTTGGTAAAATCCATTGTAAATAAATATAATGCCCTTTGGTTGGTTACCAAAGGGCATGATTAGATATTAGTTTTTAATTTTAATCGTGGTTTTCTATGCTTTTATAAGCATCAATAATTTTCTTAACGAGTTTGTGGCGAACAATATCCTTATCATCCAAGTATAAAATACCTACACCATCTACATTTTTAAGAATTAAAAGCGCCTCTTTAAGTCCGGATGTAGTTCTGCGTGGTAAATCTACCTGTCCCGGGTCGCCCGTAATCATAAACTTGGCGTTACGCCCCATACGGGTAAGGAACATCTTCATTTGTGAATGGGTTGTGTTTTGCGCCTCATCCAGTATCACAAAAGCATTATCAAGCGTACGTCCCCTCATAAATGCCAGTGGCGCTATTTGGATAATACCTTTAAGGATATAATCCTCCAGCTTCTCATGCGGAATCATATCACGCAAAGCATCATATAATGGTTGCATGTAAGGATCCAGTTTTTCCTTCATATCCCCTGGTAGGAATCCAAGGTTTTCACCTGCCTCTACTGCCGGGCGTGTTAATATGATACGCTTAACCTGTTTTTCTTTAAGTGCTTTTACGGCAAGGGCAACACCTGTATAGGTTTTACCTGTACCGGCTGGCCCTACGGCAAATACCATATCATTTTTATACATGGAATCTACCAGCTTTTGCTGGTTTGGGGTAATGGCCTTAATTAGCTTCCCTCCTATACCATGTACCAGTATTTTATCACTGGGATCCATCATTTCGGTTTGTGAATCGCTTTGTATTACCCTTTCAATAACATTATCATCTATGTTATTATAACGCGTAAAGTGAAGCATTAACCTTTTAAACCGCTTTTCAAACTCATCTAGTATTTCCTTTTCTCCAAAGGCTTTAAGTGTAGTACCCCTTGCTACGATTTTTAATTTGGGGTAGTATTTTTTAATAGTTTCCAGGTGGGAGTCCTGTGCGCCCCAAAAATCTTTTGGAGCGATGTCTACAAGTTCAATTATTCTTTCGTTCAAAAGCAGTTATTTTTAATTAAGATTGGTAGCTATATAATTATTAGCTTTGCAATCAAATTTAGTGAATTTTTGAAATCGCTTATTTAAAACTTTTGCACAATTTTATGTCAATAATTACCCTTACTACCGACTTTGGCATCAAAGACCATTTTGTGGGCGCTTTGAAAGGGAAAATTATATCTGATTATGCAGAGGCTCGCATTGTAGACATTTCCCATCATATAGACCTTTTTAATGTTTCGGAAGCCAGTTATGTAATTGGTGCTGCTTACAACAGTTTTCCAAAAGGTACGGTTCACCTTATTGGTGTAGATGCCGAACTTACCAAAGAGAATAAGCACATAGCCATGCAATGGAACGACCATTACTTTATTTGTGCCGATAATGGGATTTTAAGCATCCTTACCCGAAAAGTAGTACCACAACGCATAGTTGAAATAAACATTCACGACCGTCTCCCTAGTGGAAGTACAGCTATGGATGTATTTGTAACAGTAGCCTGCCACCTGGCAAAAGGGGGATCGCTAAGCGTTATTGGCAGGGAAATACAGTCGCTTAAGGAAACCAACGAGCTTAAGGCTGTTGTGGCAAGCGATAAAAATTCTATTAAAGGATATGTAGTATACATAGACCATTTTGGTAACTGTGTTACTAACATTTCCCAAAAACTGGTTAAGGAAGTTGCCAAAGGTAGAAACTTTGAAATAACCTTTAGTACCAAAACTATTAAAGCTGTTAAATCAGGATACTCTGATTTTGCTGTAAATGAGAAGTTTTCTCTCAAGGATTATGAGGGCGAAAAGCTGGCTATTTTTAATGAGGCCGGTTACCTTGAAGTGGCCATATACAGGAGTAACCCGTTAACTGTAGGTACCGCCCGCACACTGCTTGGCCTCAAGTTTAGGGACGTGGTAAATGTGGTTTTCAAATAGTTTTGGGCAAATCAATAATAATTACACGATACAATAACAATAAAATTTAAAAAACAGTATGTTTGTACGGATTGTAAAAATGAGCTTTCAGGAAGATAAGGTGGATATTTTTCTAAATAACTTCCATGAATTCAAGCAACACATACGAAATTATCCCGGAAACCGTTTTTTAGAACTATACAGGGATAAAAAAGATCCTTCGGTATTCTTTACCTACAGTTATTGGGAAACCGAAGAAGATTTAGAAAACTACCGACACTCTGATTTGTTTGAAGAGGTATGGTCGTTTACCAAAAAACTGTTTAAAGACAGGCCTGAGGCCTGGAGTGTAGACAAAGTAGTTAGTTTACCATAAAAACATTAATAACTGTTAACCATAAACTAAAAACCAGGCATTACTAATGAAAGCATTGCTGCTACGAGAAATCAAATCCTTTTTCGGGTCGCCCATAGGGTATTTGGTTATTGCTATTTTCCTTTTGCTTAACGGGTTGTTCCTTTGGGTATTTGAAGGCGACTTTAATATACTTAACAGCGGATTTGCCGATTTAAGCCCCTTCTTTACGCTTGCACCGTGGATACTTATTTTCCTTATCCCGGCAGTGACCATGCGTAGCTTTTCTGACGAAAAGAAACAGGGAACCATAGAACTTTTATTTACCAAACCGCTTACCGTTTGGGAAATGGTTAACGGAAAATTTTTAGGAGCGCTTTTGCTAATTATATTAGCAATACTACCTACCATAGTTTATGTTTTTGTACTGTCATCACTGGGAGACCCATCGGGCAGTATAGATACAGGTAGTATAATAGGATCATACTTCGGGTTACTATTCCTTATCTCCGGATATTCGGCAATAGGTATATTTACCTCTGCCCTTTCAGATAACCAGATAGTAGCCTTTATAATGGCTGTTTTCCTTTGTTTTGTATTCTACTATGGTTTTGAAGGTATTTCTGCCATAGCTGGAGGCTTTAGTGATTTTGTTTCGGCTTTAGGTATGGATTACCACTTTAAAAGTATTAGCCGTGGTGTTATAGACACAAGAGACATTATTTACTTTGTAAGCATCACTGTACTTTTCTTATCGATTACTGTTTATAAACTTAAAACACTTAAATGGTAATGAAAAAGGGAAAACAACATATAACGAAACAACTGCTTATAACGGTTTTACTTTTACTTGCCGCTAACTTTTTAGGCAACTTTATTTTTAAACGCTTTGACCTTACACAGGACAAACGCTATACCTTATCTGAAGCAACATTAAGCCTTGTAAAAAACGTAGACGAACCTGTTTATATAGATGTACTGCTTGAAGGGAATTTCCCCGGTGAGTTTAAACGTCTTCAAACAGAAACACGTCAGTTACTGGAAGAGTTTAAGGCTTATAACCCAAATATTAAATTCCACTTTGAAAATCCGCTTGCCGAAGAGGAAACAAGACAGCAGGATATGCGTATGCTTTACAGCAGGGGCTTAACCCCTATTAGCGTTACTGTAGACGATAAGGGTAAACAGAGTCAGGAAGTGGTATTCCCGTGGGCTATTGTAAGCTATGGTGATAAAACAACCAAAGTACAGCTTCTTAAAAACATGATGGGCGCCTCTACTGCCGAAAAGGTAGTGAGTTCGGTTCAGCACCTTGAGTATGCTTTTGCCGATGCTATCAATAAGGTTACCAAAGAGAAAGAAAAGAAAATTGCAGTTATAAAAGGAAACGGAGAGTTACATGAGTTACTGATGGCCGACTTCCTTAAACAGGTACGCGAAAACTATTTCATAGCCCCGTTTACGCTTGATTCGGTTGCAAACAACCCAATGAATACGCTAAAATCACTTAAAGACTATGATCTTGCCATTATAGCAAAACCAACACTGGAGTTTACCGAAGAGGAAAAAGAAGTACTGGACCAGTATATTGTTAACGGTGGTAAAACCCTGTGGATGGTAGACGCTGTACAGGCCGAAATGGATAGCTTATATAATGAAAGTGGCAGAACGCTGGCTTTCCCGCGTAAGCTTAATCTGGACGACATGTTCTTTAAATATGGGGTCAGAATTAACCCTACATTGGTTAAAGATGAAAGGGCTACACCTATATCACTGGCTGTGGGGCAAATGGGTAGTGAAACACAGTACCAGCAATACCTGTGGCGCTTTGCTCCGTTTGTATATGCCGAGTCAGACAATCCTATTGTGAAAAATATGGATGGGATTAAGTTTGACTTTGCCAACAGTATTGATACACTTAAAAACAATATAAGTAAAACCATATTACTACAGTCGTCTCCCTACTCAAAAGCTATAGGTACGCCAACACCTGTTAGCCTTGATATGGTAAACGAAAAAACTAAACCGGAGGATTACGAAGGTCAGGGTTATTCAACGCTTTCTGTATTACTGGAAGGTCAGTTTCACTCTATGTATGAAAACAGGGTACTCCCTTTTAAAGATCCATCATATAAGTCTGTTGGAGTTGATAATAAGATGATTATTATTTCCGATGGTGATATTATAAAAAATCAACTGGACCAAAGTTATCAGCCTCTTGAACTGGGATATGACAAATGGACCAATCAGATTTATGATAACAAGCTTTTCCTTATGAACTGCGTAAATTATCTGTTAGATGATACAGGACTTATTAACATAAGAAGCAAGGAAGTGCAACTGCCAATGCTTGATAAGGAAAAAGTTTATGAACAGTACACGACCGTACAGTTTATAACTGTCGGATTACCAATCATAATTTTACTTGTGTTCGGCTTACTGTTTACATTTTTACGAAAAAGGAAATATTCCCGATAGTGTTAATAAAAAATATTTCACATTCGGTTTGATTACGATATATTTGTGAAACGTAATTTTTACGAAAATCAAAGACCAAAGAAATGAAATTTATTGTATCCAGTTCATATTTGCTAAAACAGCTTCAGGTACTAGGGAGCGTTATCAACAGCAGTAACACACTGCCAATATTAGATAACTTCCTTTTTGAATTAGATAATAACCAGCTTACGGTTTCTGCTTCAGATCTTGAAACTACCATGTCTGCCTCTCTTGAAATTGATTCAGAAAGCCAGGGTAGCGTTGCCGTTCCGGCAAAACTGTTACTGGAAACCCTTAAAACTTTCCCTGAGCAGCCACTTACTTTCACAGTAGAGGATAACAACACTATAGAGATAAGCTCTAACTCAGGTAAATATGCACTTGCTTATGCATCTGGTGAGGAGTTCCCTAAAGCAGTATCGCTTGAGGATCCTTCTTCTACCCTTGTTCCTGCAGAGGTACTTGCCACTGCTGTTAGCAAAACTATCTTTGCTGCCGGTAATGACGACCTTCGCCCTGTAATGTCAGGTGTATTTTTCCAGTTCTCTCCGGAAGGACTTACGTTTGTAGCTACCGATGCTCACAAACTGGTTAAATATGCAAGAACCGATGTAAAAGCATCTCAGGTTGCTGATTTTATCATGCCAAGAAAACCGCTTAATATTCTTAAAGGTATATTAGCAACATCTGACGCAGAGGTAAAAATTGAATACAATGACTCTAACGCTACGTTCTCTTTTGACAACTACATACTAACCTGTAGATTAATTGACGGTAAATACCCTAACTACGAAGCGGTTATACCTAAAGAGAACCCTAATAAGCTATTAATAAACAGAACTTCTTTCTTAAGCTCTGTACGTCGTGTGGCTATCTTCTCTAACAAGACAACACACCAAATACGCCTTAAGATTGCTGGTACTGAACTTAACATCTCTGCCGAGGATATTGACTACTCAAACAAAGCAGAAGAAAGACTTACGTGTGATTACCAGGGAGACGACATGCAAATAGGTTTTAATTCGCGTTTCCTTACAGAAATGCTTACCAACCTGCAAAGCGACGAAATTATGCTTGAAATGTCGTTACCTAACCGTGCAGGTATCCTTACTCCTATTGACGGACTTGATGAAGGTGAGACTGTTACCATGCTGGTAATGCCGGTTATGCTTAACAACTAAGTCCTAGCCTTTTACAAACACAGTAATTCCCAATAGTTATTATTACAGGGACTGATATAACTGTGTCATAGCTACGCTATTATCCAACCCTTTTTTATATTTAAAAACCGCAACACTTAATTGTATTGCGGTTTTTTTATGTTGCTAATAGTATTAGCAATTATGAATTAATAAAACGAATAATATCTTCATTAAACTTTTGCATATGGGTATAAAAAAGTCCGTGTGGGGCATCATCATAAATCAAATACTCACTGTGCGGAATATATTTAACCGTTTCTTCGGCAGAAACATCAATAGGGACAGTTTCATCGTCCTTACCGTGTATTACCAGTGTAGGTACTTTTATAGTTGGTAAATCCTTCCTAAAATCGGTTGTAGACCACGCCTGCATTGATTTTATAGCTGCATATCCTGCCGAATTCATAGCCATATTAAGCGTGTGCTGTAAATGCTCATCACTCACAGGGTGACTAAATATGTTTACCCCAAAAAATGTTTTCCCGAAGTTAGATAAGAAATGGGCCCTATCCTGCTCCAGTTGCACCTTAATATTCTCAAACACATCCTGTGGCATACCGGTAGGATTATCATTTGTTTCCAGTAAAAAAGGAGTTACGGCACTTACCAATATGGCTTTACTCACCCTGCCATCTTCATTATATTTAGAAAGATAACGGGCTACTTCCCCTCCTCCCATCGAGAACCCTACAAGGGTAACATCGGTAAGTTCAAGTTCCTCTATAAGAGCTTTTAGGTCGGATGCAAAAGTATCATAATCATATCCTTCCCAAGGGCGGGAAGACATCCCGAAACCACGTCTGTCGTAGGCTATAACTCTTATATTGTGTTTTGGCAATTCATTTAGCTGGTATTCCCACATGGCATGGCTTAAAGGCCAACCGTGAATTAGTATTACCGGTTTGCCCCTGCCTGTATCCTGATAAAAAATATTGACTTGTTCTGAACTGCCTGATAAGCTAACAGAATTTGTTGTAATAAATGGCATAGCTGTTTTTTGTTTTGAATTAATAATACCTAAAGTTACTAACCTCAAAAAACAACATTAAACTGATTAAGAAATATTTAGCTGTTAATAAACGTTAAACCTGAAACTGTTATATAACACCCATTTTTTCCATAAGGAAAGTAGCACTTTTATTTTTACAAATTCCATCCCTTAACTTATAATCAAAGTAAAGATCGTTGTCTACAATTTGAGCTTCAAAACAACTGTTACGCAAATCTTCAGGATATTGTGCGGTAGTGTTACATACTTCAATATCGTGGGTTGCTATAGCGCCTATGGCTTTACGTGCTACCATTTTCTTTACAACCTCAATAGTTCCTGTTTGCTTATCATCAGAGTTTGTACCACGCAAAATCTCGTCTAGTAATACAAATGCCCTTTCTTCTTCTAAACTGTCCATAATTTGCTTTAAACGCTTTATTTCGGCATAGAAATACGATTCACTGTCGGAAAGAGAATCAGAAAGCCTCATAGATACCAAAACAGGTAATGGATGTATATTAGCCTGTGCAGCACAAATCGGAGCTCCTACTCCTACCAGTACCATATTTACACCTAAGCTGCGTAAAAAGGTACTCTTACCCGACATGTTAGAACCTGTAAGTATCATAAATCGCGGAGTGAAATCAATATCATTCCCTATCCTTGTCTTAACATTTAGTAACGGGTGGGCAACATCTGTAAAGCTTACCTTATAGTCGTTATTAAGGCTTGGGAAGGTGAATTCAGGATTATTGTAATATAAGTTAGCCAAACTGTTTAAAGCTTCTACCTCGGCTATTATATCAAGCCAGTGTGAAATGGCCTCAGCGTGTTCTTTTTTCCATTTTAAAAGCGTGTTTAGTGTATGTACATGGAATAAAAAAGCGCCGTTAAACAGTATCATGGCAAAAAGGTTGTTTACCGTATCCATCCTTGAGAGCAGATCTGAGAGTCTTCTTATCTGCTCACTAGCCTTATGGTTTTTCAATACAAGTTTTTGCTGTAGTCCTTTTAGTTTATCACTTGTAAACGATTCCTTTTCAATTTGCTCTATTATGAGTCCGTAATTGTGTATAATTTCATGGATTTCGGTTGTATCGGCAATTTCAGACTTTATCAGTTTAAACTGCGTAGAAAGAAAACCAAGATTAAAAACAAACAAAAAACCTGAAACATCCAGGTAATACCTATTCCCTGTTATCCAATAGGCAATAAGCGCAAATGCTAATAATATAGGTAACACATAAGCGGCAATAAGGGATGATATTGATATTCCCTTCAGATTACTTTTACTCCATCCTATAAGCTTTTTATATATCGTTCCGTTATCCTTATTCATTTTCCCCATAGCCATAATTTCCTGCCTCCATTCGGGCTTAGCACTTAACTCTTTAATAGCCTCCTGATTTTTAAGTATATCATCCTGAGGTAATACATTAAGCAGTAATAAAGCTAATTTTTCTTTCCCTTTAAAGGTTTGGGTACGGTTCATATTATGGAATAGTGACCTGTTACCAAAAATATCCAAATCGTACGAATAGGTATGGTGAAAATCAATAAACTCCTCCCCATTTTCAAACGGAATACATTCTTTTTTCAAAAAGGTCATTTCATCTATATTGATTTTCTTTAATGCTCTTGCCCTTGTTCTTGCTTTAGAGATGGCTCCGTGCTTCTTCATAAGAAAAGCAAAAACAATTATACCGATTACTATACCAATTAAATAAACAAAATCCCCTTCTGTTTTAAGTAACTGCCAGCCAAAAAATAAAATTCCCAATACCGCTACAAGCCTTAAAAAACTAATAATATTGTACTGTTTTTTTAGTTGTTCCAACTGCTGGGTAAAATGGGTAAGTCTTGAAGAATAAAAATCCATAGGTAAGAGGTTTGTTAAAGCGCAAATATAAGTATTGACTTATAAAAAATCCCGCCTTTCAGCGGGATAGTATATTTAATTTTCATGGAATATCAACAATGGCACTTTGGTATGATAAGCCATTTTTTTGGTAAGACTCCTATGGAAAAGACCTTCAAAAAATCCTCGTTTGTGTTTACGCATAACAAGCATATCCACATGCTGGCTCTCTATAAAGTCAAGAATAGTCTGTTCTATATGATCTCCGGCTATATTAAAGAAATCGATATTTTTATCCCTGTAATACATTCTCCATTCGGCAATCCTTTCATCAATATCTGTAGGATCGTCAGGATTTTTAATATAAAGGCACTGTATTGTTGCTTTAAACTTATCGGCTATTTCAAGAGCACTTTTTAAAGCATCATTGTCTTTTTCCCTATATTGGGTTGTAAAGGCTATGTTTTTTATCCTGTGATGAAACTCGGCTTCCTCAGGTATCGCAAGCACCGGAACATCTGAATTAGAAATTACAGAAGCGGTTGTAGAGCCTATAAATGTTTCCCTTAACCCCGAAGCACCTTTAGTTCCCATAACTATAAAATCGACATCCTCATCTTTGGTCACTTTGTTTATATTGTATACCAAATCTCCATACAGCAGCATATTTTTAATTCTTACGTGCCCCAACCCTTTTTTCTCGGCAATTTTATGAAGTTCCGGTAATTCTTCCCTAAAACTCTCAAACTGGTTCATTTCTACAATGTCAAAAATTTCCTTAGTCATTTCCGGCATTGGCGGAGTATCAACTATTGGCAAGTCATATACATGTAAAAGAATGAGCTCAGCGTCAAAGCTATCGGCAAAGCGCAGGGCATATACAAAGGCGGCTTTTGCGGCCTGAGAGAAATCCGTAGGAAAAAGAATACGTTTCATAAATAAGTACGAAGTTGATGTAGTGTAAAGTTACAAAAATTATCGTCTTAAAATTATGACATTTATCACTGTTGTTTGTAAGGTTTTTGTTAAAAAAAAAGACCGGCTAAAAGCCGGCCTCTCCTATAAGTGTGTTTGCTTGTGTTTTTTAATTAACGTTGTTAAAAGTATCTATATACTCTCCTGTAATGGTTACATTGCTTCCTTTTGTTACGTTACCATATACTGTAATTGATGAACCCGCACCTACAAACTCCAGTGTAGAGTTGCTGTTTAATACAAGGTTACCATATATAACTACACTACCTTCAATTCGTAATACAGCATTACTGTTAACATTAAGCGATAACCAAGGGTTGTTTGCCTGTCCCTGAGCCAGTGAACCTTTCATGTAAAAAGTACCGTGACTGTTTACGTTTAGTCCCTGAGAAACCGACAGTGAACCACAGAAAGTAAGGTTAGAGTTTGAATTTACATTCACTCCCTGTAATGAAGCCGATCCTTGGTATTCTTTAGTTTGGTTAGAGTTTACGTTTAACCATGATGATCCGTTGTAAGTTGGGAAATCTGTACAGTCAATAGTTTGTACATTAGTCATAATACGGGCTATTTTAAGGCCTCCGTTACCCATGGCAGCAAAAATGTATTTGTCTTTACTTACCACATAGTTACAAGAGCCCTCAAGGTTAATAGATCCCATAATATTAAGTCCCTGATTTCCATTTCCGTTCTCATAAATATAAAGTCCGGCACCACCATTAGCGATATATACCTTGTCATCGTTTACAGATACCGCGTTTGTTGTAATATCTGATGAATCTACGCCGTCAACAAATGTTGGTACGTTTATAGTTTGTGTTTTATTACCTGAATTGTAGTTGTACACCCCAAGTCCGTTGTAACCTTCGGCAACCAGAAGGGTATTGTTACCTAAAAAGTCTATTGTTCTTTTTGCAGAAGCAACATCCTGTGGAGTAGCAAAAGTAGTTTGCTGATTCATGTTGTTTGCGTTATACACTTTTACTCCCTGAGTTCCGCTTAAAACTACAACTTTGTTACTGTTGAATGCTACCGCTCTTAAATCATTTACCGGGATAGTAGCTTCAATCTGATTGTTAGACTTATTTACTTTTACAAGTTCACCGTTATCTCCAGATACTGCAAAATACTTGTTACCGGATGATGTTACAGATGTACCTACATTACCCACAATAGTAGTTTGAGTATAGTTAGTACTCAAAAGTCCGTTAGAAAGTGTCATAGCTGCTGTAAAAGCTGGTGAATCAAGCTCTGGGAAAGTATCAGTACTTGCTGCACCTGCAACATATAAAACTCCGTTATCGTATGTAAGCGAACTAATATCGGTATCTGGTAAAACAGCCTGCATTACCAGTTGAGGAACAGCAGGGTTTGAAATATCAATTACATCAATAGCTCCAGAGTAAGCCTCTCCTTCTGTATTGTAAGATACATAAGCATAGTTACCGTTAATTGCAACATGAGTAGCTTTCAGGGTTAAATCTCCATATACAGGTGGCTGTACTTCAGCAACAAGCTCAAGAGGGAAATTTCCGGCAACATCTTCGCCGTCTCTGCCAGCTATAGGAAGGTCTACATTTAGTACTCCTGAATTGTCAAATTTAATTCTTTGATTTAGGGATTGGGAATCGGTGTTTAAAATAATTTTTTCCTGTACGTCCGGTGTGTTTACCGAATTGTCGTCATTGTTACAGGAAATCATTAATACCATTGCTCCTACAAGAGCGCCTAAGCGGATAAAACTCTTATTCATAGTCAGTTTTGTGGGGGTGAAAAATTATTTAACTGATTGTAATATTTATTTTTTGAATTTCATTATTCAAATTATAATGCAAATGTAACTAAAAGATTTTCAATATATAACTCATAGATAGACGAATGGTAACATTTACACGACGAATGAACAAATGTTTGCGTTGTGTGTTTAATAACTATCTTTGCAAAAAACTTTTGTTTATGATTTTACAGGACACCATTGTAGCACTTGCAACACCTTCGGGAGCCGGAGCCATAGCCATTATACGCTTATCAGGTAAAGATGCCATCACTATAGCATCTAAGGTTTTTCGTTCGGTTTCCGGTAGGAATATAACTAAACAAAAAACACATACCATACACCTTGGTCATATTGCCGATGACAATAAAATTTATGACCAGGTATTACTATCCCTTTTTAAAGGACCTAACTCCTACACCGGAGAAAACACTATAGAAATTTCCTGCCACGGTTCTACCTTCATACAACAGCAAATTATTCAGTTACTGTTGCGTAGTGGTTGCCGTATGGCTAATGCCGGTGAGTTTACACTAAGAGCATTTCTTAACGGTAAACTGGACTTATCGCAGGCTGAAGCAGTAGCCGACCTAATTGCCAGTGATAATGAGGCTTCACACCAAATTGCTATGCAACAAATGAGAGGTGGTTTTTCTAACGAAATTGCCAAACTACGCGATGAGCTGCTAAATTTTGCCTCTCTAATAGAGCTTGAGCTAGATTTCTCTGAAGAGGATGTTGAGTTTGCCGACCGTACCCAATTCCATGATTTGCTGAACCGAATTGAGTTTGTACTTAAAAGATTAATCGATTCATTTGCTGTAGGTAATGTTATTAAAAATGGTATTCCCGTAGCTATTGTAGGAGAGCCTAATGTTGGTAAGTCTACCCTGCTTAATGCTTTATTGAATGAAGAAAGAGCCATTGTATCTGACATTGCCGGTACAACACGAGATACTATTGAAGACGAACTGGTTATAAATGGTATAGGGTTCAGGTTTATTGATACTGCCGGAATCAGGGAAACCAAAGATGTAGTTGAAAATATTGGTATTAAAAAGACTTTTGAAAAAATAGAGCAAGCTCAGGTTGTTATTTACCTTATAGACGGTTCGGCATTGGCAAATGATAGCGAATACCTTAACCGACTTAAAATTGAGATTGAAAAAATAAAAAACCAGTTCCCTTTAAAACCTCTTATTGTTTTAGGAAACAAAGCCGACAAACTTACTGATGTTGAAAAAAACGAAATTACTTCAGCTATTGAAGAACTAATGCTTATTTCGGCTAAAGAAAATACAGGTGTTGAGGATCTGAAAGATAAGCTGCTTTCTTTTGTAAACACAGGAGCGTTACGAAACAACGAAACAATAGTAACCAATACCAGGCATTATGATTCGTTATTGAAAGCCTTAGATGAGATTCAAAAGGTACAGTTTGGGCTAAACTCTAATCTCCCTGCCGATCTTATGGCTATTGATATTAGGCAGGCGCTATACTACTTTGGAGAAATTACTGGTCAGGTTACTAATGATGAATTGTTGGGTAATATTTTTGCTAATTTCTGTATTGGTAAATAGCAGGCGCAAAACATCGCAAGACAACACAAACAAAACCAGTTAAATTGTTATAAAACAGCAATTTAACTGGTTTTTCATTTTTAGCCACTTTATCTTTATTTGGTGATGTTTGGCTCAAATTTGTACCCCATTTGTACCTCGCCACCAAAGTTGTCCTCCGGGACCTTTTTTTGGCGAAATAATGGCACACAGAGACACACTTAGGCACAGGGAGGCACAAAATATTGGGAGAATGAGTACCAACATCAGAATTAAGAAAATCTGTGAGTTCTGTCTGCAGGAATTCACGGCTAAAAAAACAACCACAAAATACTGTTCCCATAAGTGCAACAGTAAGGCCTACAAAGCCGCGCAGCGACAGGAAAAAATAGACAAAACCAATGCGCAGACCAGCCGTATATTAAGTGGCGATTTGGAGAAAATTACCCAGCGGGAATTCCTTAGCATTACCCAGGCGGGAAGGATCTTCGGAATCAGCAGAAGGACAATTTACCGGTTAATTGACCGAGGACATCTGAACATCGCCAAGTTCGGAACCCGTACCGTGCTTAGAAAATGCGATATGGAAGCTTTTTTTGCCGTACCCATCATTCCGCAAAAAATGGAACCGGTTCAGGCTTTTCCGGGTATTGAGCACTGCTATACTATAAGTCAGGTACAAGCCGAATTTAACGTGTCCCCTGCGGCACTGTACCATCTGTTGCACCGCCATGGGATTATAAAGTACTGCATAGGTAAGTTTACCTATGTTCCCAAAGCTGAACTCGATGTTATATTTAATGCAGTGGAGCTATGAAAAAGACGCGTGTAACATTACGAAGCAAAACACTTAGCGGTGGCAGGAAGTCCCTATATCTTGACTTTTATCCGCCTGTAACCGATCCGGAGACCGGAATCCAGACACGCAGGGAATTCCTGAAACTGTACATCTATGAAAAACCGAAAGGTTTTGCTGAAAAACTCAATAATTCCGAGAACCTGAGAATGGCTGAAATGATCTGTACCCGTCGCCGCAACGAGGTAAACAAGGAATTTATCTATACGCCTTTTGAGTTGGAGCAGCTGCGCCAGAAAGAAATTGCCAAACGTCCCTTCCTGCCCTACTTCAAAAAGCAGGCAGCAAAACGTTCGGGGCAAAGCAATGAGATTTGGGAGAGCGCCATCTGCCATTTTGAAAACTTTGCCGATGGTCAGAAATTAAGTTTCGGGGATATCACGATAGTGTTAGTGGATGATTACCGTGACTATCTGTTAAAGGCCAAAAGCAGAAGGGATACCGGAAAGGTACTGGCCAGGAATACGGCGCTGTCGTATTTCAACAAACTAAGGACCACCCTGAAGAAAGCCTATAAGGAAGGATTATTGCGCACTGATGTGAATGCAGGTATTGAAGGGATTAAGGAACAGGAATCACAACGGAATTTCCTGACACTGGAAGAGGCCACGGCACTGTTCCACACTCCTTGTAAAAAAGAAGTGGTCAAAAGGGTCAGCCTGTTCTCAATTCTGACGGGCATGCGATATTCGGACATCCAAAAACTAAAATGGAAAGAAGTACAGTATACACTAAATGATGGCTATTATATCAGGTTCGCCCAGCAAAAGACCCAAAGACAGGAGAACCTTCCCATCTCAGAAATGGCCTTTGAAATACTGGGGAAACCGACTGGTACGGAGGAAATGGTATTTCCAAACCTTAAAAAGTGGGATTTTGACCGGCTGGTGCCCATTTGGGTAACCGATGCAGGTATCAGCAAGCATATCACCTTTCATTGTTTCCGACATACGTATGCCACACTACAGATTGCCCATGGTACAGACCTGCTGACCGTATCTAAGATGCTGGGGCATAAAAGTGTAAAGACAACACAGATTTATACCAAGGTGGTGGATCAGCGAAAAAGGGAGGCAGCAGAAAAAATAAAAATAAAAAGAATTGATGAGACGTAAAGCTTTAATCAGGCCTTGACCTTTCCATTATTTCTTCGTTGGTTGGAATTTTGCCGGACTGTATCCAAGCGGTCAGTTCCGATTTCAAAAAGTAGAGCCTTTTGCCCTTTTTACATACGGGTATCTCGTTACGGCTGACTTTGGAATATAACGTGGCCACAGAAAGGTTGAGAAACTTCGCCGCTTCGGTAATACTGAGCAGCTCTTCCTCGGTATGCGGCTCAATGTTGAGGCCTTTCAGAAGCGCTTCAATACGATCCATCTTGTCGAAGAGTTTGCCGATAAGTTTAGGGATCTGGTCAAAGGTAAAAGGTTTCATAGGTAGGGGTTTATTCGTTGAACCGGATCCTGCTGGCCAGGTTTTTCTTTTTTGAGGGCTCGTAACTCAAATAGCCATAGGCATGGAGGTCCTGCATGCAGCGACTATAAGTTTTCAGGCTGGATATGCGGGCTATTTTCATGATCTCGTAACTGTAGGCCCGGTAGGGATTGATATTACCCCTGTCAGTGCTGTACTGTACGAGTGCGGCAAAGACCCCGATATGGGTGCTGCTGATGCGGTAATCGTTCAGGCTGCCTCGCAGGAATACTGACAGGGGATTCATACTGAGTTACATGGATTGTGCCTTACGGCGTTGTTTCTTTTGCTGCGCCTCCCCGGCTGCGTCCTCATCAGCGCCCTTGGCGGATTGCCCGCGACCCTGCTTGGACGACTGCCCTTGTTTCTCACTTTGCTGCTGCTCTTTACCCTGGCGCATGTCCAGCCTGTTTTTGTCCGCATCATAGACATTGACCGTCTTAAACTGCGGGTTGGCCTCCAGGTACTGCTTTACCTCCTGCCCGTCCTTGATAAAGGTCGCCGACTGCAGGTTACCCTTTTTCAGGGAATTCATAAGATCTTCCTTATGCGAGGGATTATCCAATTCCTTGATAGGATGTTTGCCCACTGCCGCCTCAAGGTCATAGCCGTAATTCTCATGGTAGTGGTTCAACCTGAAGTTGCCGTTGTTATCGGTATCTTTGAAGTCCAAAGAAACCCACGCGTTATACACTTCCCCTTCCCTGCTGGTCAGGTCCTTGTTCACGGCCCTTCCTTCCATAAGGTTGTAGGCTTCCTTCAGGGTGATGTTGTTGCCCTTATTGATGTAAAAGGTTTGCTCCAATGATTCAGGCCTGCCCTCCTTCTGAAGGCTTACTTTGTAGGAGTTGAAAAAATACAGGTCGGTCTGTTCCGATTTCCTGAAACTCAGTTCCGCACTGACCTTGTCCTCGCCATAAAAGGCATCATGCTTCAGGCTGAAAGTGGGTTGCTGCTTCTCCATCTGCTGCTTCAGTTCGCCCTCCAGGGCCTCGCCGAAGCCGGTGTATTTTACCTGGTCTTTCAGGTAGTCATAATTACGCTCGTTCATAGTACATCATTTTAGTTATTCGTTAAAAGTTGGCAGCGGCACTACTTCCGTTGCCTTTCGGTTGCGCAGCTTCAGCTGCAGGTGCCTGCCACCGGATGCCTCAGTCAATTCTACAAACAGGTTCTTTTTATCCGGTATGGTGAACTTGGGCAGTACCACCACAAAGGTCTTCAGGGCATTGGGCGGTACCTTTTCAGTCGGTTCCCATACCGTTATCGGGGTGACCTCAATGTCCTGCGAGGCGGTGCGCCTGCTCCTTTTCTGGTCACGGATCAGAAAGCGAAGCCTGTCTATAGTGTAGCTGATATTCGTAGTGTTCTCTATGGTGATCCTGTAGAAGAAATACTCCCCTTCCACAAACATACCGGTAACCGACAGTGTGATGCCGTTATCGCTTTCATTTTGTCGGATACGGTGCCGGTCATGATAGGCTTTGGAAGCCAGGGTATCAAGCAGTGCGGCATTGTCCGTCTGCTCCGCGACAACGGCTCCCGAGCCCTTGCCCGTAAAGTCATAAGCACTGTAGTAGGGACAGGCTTCGTAGTACACAAGGAAATTATACAGTTTCCCGTCCGCGGTGACCACCGTCAGGTTCGACTCCAGGAATTCTTCCTGCACCGCCTTTATTTGTAATATGTTCTCAAGCCCCTTAGGCTTTTGGGCCAGTATGTCCCTGCTTCCCCTGTCCACACTCAGGATACGGTACGGGAACAAAAGGCTGGTAGTCTGTTGTTCGGAAATGCCGATTTCCCTGTTAGCCGGCAATGCCGATCCGCTGTACTGTGCCCAAAGGCCAACAGGAAGCAACAGCAGCACACATCTTAAAATAAATGTTGTCTTCATAGTCTGATTATTTGGATTACTCGTCTTGTTTTTCATCTTTAAGCAGGATACGGTAGCCTTTTTTAAGGGTTACTTTTACCAACTTCACTTTCTTACTGAAGAGCCCCTTGGCCGCTTCAATACCGGCACCTGCCGCCTGTGCACTCCAGGAATCACTCAGGGTGGTAACCCCAAGGGTCTGCATGGAGCGGTCTGCCGAAGCCTTGGCGACATCCCTGTTGATGGCTCCGGGGATATAAATGCCGCTCTCTCCATCAAGGTCATATACGGCCAGTTCCACCGGGAATAAGGAATTGCCGTGTCGGATGCTCTGTATTTCTATGGTCAGGCGCTCCCCTTTCAGGGAAGCGGTACCCACCACAAAAGTGCCTTTCGGGATTACCTGCCCGTTGATGTAGATTTCCTGTATCAGTTCCATTTTTACCGTCGCGCCGTTGACTACGGTCTGTGTCTCGGCAATGACCGCCGATACCGCGTTATTCTGAAAGGTTTCCGTGGTCACTTCATCAAGGCCGTAGAAACCGGTATGGACAGTGGTGGGTGCAAAGGCGACCTTATGTGATTGTTGTAGTGCTATGCTGGATACCACCTCCTCGTCCTGTTGTGAGGCAATGCCATAGACCCTACCCCTGTTGCTTTTGGACTGCTCTCGCAGTTTCTGCTGCACGCGCTCGGGGTATTGGATATCCAGTATACTTTCCAGCATACCGCCTATTTGTGCCAGTTCGGGGTCCGGCTCCGATGCCGTTTCCATGGATTGCAGCATCTCTTCCAATGCCCTGCTCTGGCTATTATTGGCTACAGGCTGTTCAACAGCGGGTTCAGCAGGCGGTACTATTTTGGCTTCAGGTGGCCTGCTGACAGCACGTTGTAGTGCTTCCAGGCGCTCGTAGACTTTTTTCTCCTGGGGGCTCTGGAAATTGCTTATGGAGAGCCCACTGCGCTGCCTGCCGGTCCCGTTAACCGAATCGGTCGGTTCGTTAAGGGTGTCATACGAGTAGTTCGGATCCTTTTTCCTCAGGTCATTGATCTTGCTGGAATCCTGTGCGGCCCTGTCATAATACTGCATCTTGTCAAAGGATGCTTCATCTTCCAGGTTGGCAGCAGGCAGCTTCAGGTTAAAGCCGCGTTTGGGCTGTCCCTCAACAGTGGTAGGTGTTCCCCCTCCCATAGCCCAGAAGAAGAGCGTGGCAAAGGGAAGCAGTAAAAGCGGCAGGAGCCAAAGGATTTTTCTTTTCCTGCGCATCGGTGCGGGTTCATTGTTTTTCATCTGAATCGTGTTTTTGAGTTGCGATTAATTGTTCGGCTATACTGATGCTGTCCAGCAGTCCCGGCCGGGCCTGCAGCAAACTGTCGCGGGTCTTTCGTCCGGATGCGGATTGTGAAAGGCTGTCCCAGTAGTGATGGAAAATAGCTAGTCGTTCCTGCAGCACGGAATCATCAGGCGCCACTTTGGGACTGCTGATCTGCGGAGCGGCAACACGGCGGATAGCCTCTGGTTTTGCAGTAAAGCCTATTATATTACCAAGGCCTCCAAAGAGCATCAGTGTGCAAAAGCCTGCGGATACGGCCATAAAAAGGCCTAATAAGAGGTACTGTCCTTTTCGGGAAAGGCGGGCTGCCCTGGCTTCCATCCATTCCACCCAGGCCAGTTGTGTCCGGAGCCGCAACGCATTTATCTGCTGCGGCAGGCTGGGCCTGTCTGTTTTATGTTGATTTTTATCGTTCATGGCTAGTGGCGGTTTTCGGTTCCGATATCTTTGTTGTCCAGGGTACGCCAACGCTCAATCAGGAAGCCGTGCGGGTTGTTGTCGCTGCGCGATACATTTCTCAGGTTACCCTCGGTAATCAGGTTGCGCTTGAGTATACTGGTCGGCCTTACAATCTGCTGCTTGGCATAGCAGCGGAAGTAGTAGGGATAGTTCCCGACGCTCACCACGATACTGTCTATGGTCATGCCCTGGCTGATGTTGCCCGAGATGATACCGGAGTAGTACCCGCCTTCCTTAAGGTCGTCGTACACCCGTTTTGCCGAGTTGTCGGCCAGATACAGTGCCTTTGCCACGTTCTCACGGATGACCTTGTCGTCCGGGTCAAGGGTAAAGAAATAGTGATGGAAATTGCGCACGTGGTCGCGCGCTTCCACCTCGATATTGTCCCTGCGGTCCGAAGCATAGGCTTCAATGGCCTTGCCGTTGGCCAGCACATAAATCTTATCCTGCAGGCGGTGTACCGTTGTATAGCTCTGGTAGAGGGCGAAGACACTCACCAGGGCACTGGCCGCCACCACGACCATCGTAAAGGTTTTTACATGGCGGAAAGCGGTTTCAAGGTTGTCAATTTTTGTGAACATCATGATTCATTGCCTTTTACTTTATCTTTCATATAATTGTCGTTATCGAAATAGGGCCCGCTGCTCCCGTGGCCGGAATAACTTCCCGACATCCTGCCTACAGCATCCCCAAGCCCGTCGGCTGCCATACCGGCACCCATGGATGCGGTACGTGCTGCAGCCGTGGCGGTACCCCCGAAAATACTGGTCACTTTCTGTCCAAAAGCCCCGCCCCCGCCGGCGTGTACGATGTAATTGGCGACCGAGGGTACGGTAAAGTACCCGATGATACCGATTATCATAAAGACCAGGTAGGCAATATCGGTCCTGCTAAAAAAGGTGTCACCGTACTCGTTGACCTGTGCAATGTCGACCTGCAGCATCTTTTCCTGTATCTTGCCGATGATTCCCCCGAAGATGTTGGCTACGGGCAGCCACAGGAATACGTTGATATAGCGGGCCAGCCAAACGGTCAGGGTATGCTGGAAGCCGTCAAAGACAGACAGCCCGAATACCAGTGGTCCCAATATGGCCAGGACAATCAGTTGAAAGGTGCGCAGGGTATCAATGCAAAGTGCTGCAGCCTCAAAGAGAACGCGTAACACCTCGCTCATCCATTCCTTGACCGAATTCCTGAAATTGTACGAAGCCTTGGCCATGGCAAACTTGATGTCGTTGCCGATACTCTCGATCAGCCCTTCCCCCGATCCTGAATCCTCCTCGTGGGTATATTTATACCAGCGTTCCCGGTCGCCACTGCCGTCTTCCCCAACATACATCTGCCAGGCATCGGTGGTCTTAATAGCTTCCTCCTTCTGGCGTAGCAGCTCCTCGATAGCGGCATTGGAATTCTCCACCATGGTATCGGTAGCGCTGACCGCGGGTTTCATAATACCGTTGATAATGGCAATGACCAGCGGAAAGGAAATAATGCAGAAGCCGATCACAAAAGGACGGAACAGCGGATAGAAATCAATGGGCTCCGCATTGGCCAGGTGCCGCCACACCCTTGAGGCGATATAGAACAGGGCTGCAAAACCGGCAATACCCTGGGATATCCCGATAAGGTCGCTACACAGGGGCATCATCTCATCGTACAGCTGGTCCAGCACGGCATGAAGGCCGTTCATCTCCTCTGCCATGGACTGGCTGTAGCCTACAGCGGGAAGCAGCAGCAGTAGTGCTGCTATGCCCCATAGTTTTTTTTGACATTTAATAGCCATAACAATGAGTTTAAGGGTTGGTTTGGGTTAGTAGTCGTAGGGCTTTCACATCATGGGCTTCCCTGCCGCGTTGCAGGGCGAGTATCCCGGTCTGCGAATTGAAATCCCTTACGAAAAGGCATTTGTCCTGCACCGAGAGATAGATCCTGTCGATGGCCGCGAGGCGTTCCTCATCCGACATGCGCAGCTCCCCGGCGGTCAGTACCGCCGTCAATTCTTCCAGATCGCGCAGGCTTTCCCGAAAGATTCGGTCGTATACCTGCGTGAAATAGTCGAGTTCCTCAGGGGCAAAAAGTCCGCTGGACTGCAGTTTGTTGCGATGGCGGCCCGAATTGCCAACCAGTTCTACCTGGTAATCGATGATCTCCCCCACCCTTTTGTAATTGCGTACCGCAGGGCTGACCTGCAGCAGTGCATCTAAAAAAGTTTTATGCAGGTCGAAATTGCCCTCGGTCAGGTCCTTAACGGTGTTGTAGCCCTTGGTCAGTATCTCATAACCTTCCTTCATGTCTTTGAGTATCGCCCTGAACTGTGCTAGTTTTTCAATATTCAATGCGAGCTGCTTGAGTTCCTGTACCTGGGCATTGCCCTGAACGGTAATTAAAAACATTAAGCCGGCAAACAGTAGTTTTCGAAGTGCTTTCATAATTATGGATTTAGGTTGTACAGGCGTTCACCCTGTTGTACGTTTCGGGCTTCGCGTGCCCTGGCGTTTACCAATAGCATGCACTGATCGTAAAAGTCACGGGCAAAGCGGTAGCGGTCTTCCGTATTGGCATAAAGCGTGTCAATACGGTCAATGCGCTCAGCATCATCAGCGGTATAGCCGGTTTGGGACAGTACGGCTTCAAGCGCCTCAAGATCATCGGCACAACCTTCCAATACGCGCGCGATCACCCTTCGGATATAGTCTTTCTCATTCCCATAGAAAAGGGCATCGTCAAGCTGACCGGAGAGTTTTTCCTGTAGCTCGGTAATACGGGTGTTCAGCGTGACAATGGCACCTGCTTTGGGATAGTCCTGCACAAAAGGGCTTACGTTATCCAGCCCCTCAAAAAACAGGCTATGCAGGTTCAGCTCGCCGTCCTTCAGGTCTCCGATAAAATTTAACCCGTCACAGGCGATACGGTAGCCTTTTTTCAGGTAGCTGCCGTAGGTCTTAAGGGCTGCGATCTGCTGCAGCATAACCCGGTCATGGCTTGACTGCGCAACTAGTACAAAAGACAACAGCAGGGCTGTTATGGTCAATAGTGTTTTCATCACGGTATTGTTTTAGTGTACACTGCCGTACAACCTGCGCAACTGTTCCACTTCTTTCGAGGTCTTGGCGCGTTGCAGGCTCAGAAGCACATTCTGCCCGTTAAAGCGTTTCAGGTCATCGTAGTTGCGGTCAATCTGGTCCGCCGCCTCATTGATGAGTTCCAGGCGCTGGGCATCACTCATGCTGCTGGTGTAGGATTCAATAATCGAAAAGATCAGCTCCATATTGGAAAGGCTCTCGGCAAGGATGCCGCCGTATACCTCCTCCATATAGTCTAGCTCGTCTGCTGTAAAATGCTCGTCCTGTTGGAAGAGCTGCCACCCGCGCTGGTATTCCGAGAGCAGGCGCGCCTGCTTGTCGGTAATATCGCGGATGCGCTGGTACTGGGTGATAATGGACTTGACCGCTTTGAGCTCATCGTAATACTCCTGGTACAGTTCCTTCTGTTTTTTGGTCCAGTCGGAGATCTCATCCAGTTTTACCTTCGAAAGGGTATTCTCTATTTCCTTTTGGGCGTTCTGCAGCCAGATGGTTTTGTTCTGCAGTTTCTGTATCTTAAGGTCCATCGCCTTGATGGCCCTGACCACGGCCTCACGGATCAAAGCCAGTATGGGCGGTGCGGAGGTCGCCGGACGCGCCTCGATACTGCTGAACAGCAGCAGGCACACCATTATTTTTGCAATTATTTTCATAGCGTTTCATTTAGGTTTATTCTCGTGTAGTTCCTGTACTAAGGCTGCTATACCCCTGCGCACATCCCCGCCGAAGCGGGCGGCGTATTGCTGCACCTTAACCTTTTCGCTTTCTTCGGTTGTATAAGCATAATATTCCTCCGGGGAGACCTCGGTGCGGTAGACCTTGGAAAGTACCCCGCCAAGGGAAATAAACACCTCTTTGTAGTGTTTGTCGGGGTCGTTGGCCTTATTGACGGAGAGCACCAGTGCCTTTTCCTTTTCGGTCAGCCCCAGGAGTTCCTGTATCTGGTCGAACTTGTTCTGGTACTTGCGCTGGTCCAGCAATATCTTGCAATCACTGTTATTGATAATCGCCTGCTTTACAACGGGAGAGGAAATAATGTCCTCCACTTCCTGGGTCACCACAATGGCTTCCCCGAAAAATTTCCGTACGGTCTTAAAAAGGTACTTGATGTACTCGGCCATGCCTTCACGGGCAATCGCTTTCCAGGCCTCCTCAATCAGGATCATTTTTCGTATGCCTTTCAGCTTTCGCATCTTACTGATAAACACCTCCATGATGATGATGGTCACCACAGGGAACAATATGGGGTGGTCCTTGATGTTGTCCAGCTCAAAAACGATAAAGCGTTCCTGCAAAAGTTCCAGGTTGGCCGTAGCGTTCAGCAGGTAATCGAATTCACCGCCCCGGTAGTAAGGGCGCAGCACATACAGAAAATTCCCGATATCAAAGTCGCGTTCCTTGACCTTATCCTCTTCAAGTACCTTGGTAAAATCATCCCGCAGGAACTCGTAGAAGGAATCAAAGCCGGGAAAAAGCGCCAGATCAGCATCCAGTTTCTCGTAGTAGAGCTGCAGCGCATTGGAAAGTGCCACGTATTCGCTGCGGCGGAAGGTTTCCGTATCCTTTTTCCACAAGGCCAGCAGCAGGGTCTTGATGCTTTCCTTCTTCTCGGTATCCAGCCGGTCGCCTTCACCGATATAAAAAGGATTGAACCGGATGGGGTTGTGCTCCTCATAAGTAAAATAGTATCCGCCTACCATATCGCAAAGCCCCTTGTAACTGTGCCCCACATCCACCAGGACCACATGGGTACCCTGCTCGTAGTAGCTGCGTACCATATGGTTGGTAAAAAAGGATTTGCCGCTGCCGGAAGGGCCGAGTATGAACTTGTTGCGGTTGGTACAGATGCCCATTTTCATGGGCTCGTCACTGATATCCACATGCACAGGTCGTCCGGTCAGGCGGTCGCCCAGACGGATGCCCATCGGGCTGGCAGAGCTGCGGTAGCCGGTTTCCAGGTTCAGGAAACAGGAGGCCTGTTCGGCAAAGCTGTCAAAGGTGTCGTTCATGGGAAAGTCCGCGGCATTACCCGGCAGGCCCGCCCACCAGATCTGCGGCGCCCCAACGGTCTCCTGCTTGGCAGCGGCATCCATTTGGGCAAGGGCTGAGGAAACCTTATTCTTCAAATCATTCAGCTCCTCTTTCCTGTCGGTCCACACCAGTATATTGAAATGGGCCTTTACCGGAAGCCGTTGTTTGCTGATGGCTTCGTTCAGGAAATCATTGGTGGCATCCCGGGCAATCAGGTTCTCACGGCTATAAGCTGAAAGGGATTGCAGGCGCAGCCTTTTGCTTTCCATGCGCTGTAGCGTTTTGGCACCATCCTCAAAAAACAGGTACTGGCTGTACAGATGGTTGCACGAAAGCAACTGCCCCAAGGGCGAGGCAAACCCCACGCTGAACGGGGTACGGTCGGTAGAATAGCGGTCATAGGTAATCCTTGGGCCACATAGTGAGGGCAGGTTGGCAGCCTCCCCCAACGTATACAACTGGGCGTATTTCCCGTTGATCAAAAGGCCCTCATCAAAAGCAACATCACCATACAGGTATTCCCCCTTGCTCTGGCTAAGGGTACAATACTGTTCCAGAAGCCCCGCCCTGTCGGCTTCGCTGTAGATATCGGTATCCCCTAAGGGAAACATGTTGACAAAACCGCTGTCCTGCAATATCCTCTGAAACTGCCCGCAGGCATCCCTGAAATCCTGCAGGGCCTGTTCCCCCAGTGTCTCTTTGGGAAGCAGCGAAGGGCGCGTGAGGCTGGAAAAAAGCGAGGTCGCATTTTTCCTGCCGGTCGGTTTTTTGGTCAGGTAGAGGTAACAGCTGTGGTCCAGGAACGGGCGCTCGTTAAAGAAGCGCTCGCTGCTGCGGTCCAGAAAGCTCTCCTTTGTAAAATCCGGGGTATGCCCGCTGTGTATGAACCAGTCCTGCTTGCACAGTACGGTATGCTTAGGCAGCACGCGGAAGGCTTTCAGCCATGCCTGGTGGAAGGCCTCGTACTCCGGATCCGATAAGCTAAAGAGCTCTGGCAGTTCCACCCGGAACCCCAGGGTAGCATCGCCCTGTTTGGATATGATGATGCCCTGCCGCACATCCAGAAGCGGCAACAGCTGTTCGATTGTTTTCTCCATGACATATTATTTGGATTGCATAAAGGCCTTACGGCTGTAGCACTTGAGTGTTTTAGGAAGCTGTTTCCGGGCCAGTGCTTTCATCATGCCATGCTCACCGTACCTGCGGCTCATCGCATAGATCTTGACAACCAGTACGGTGCCCAGTATCCCGATCAGCCCCACACAGACCAGTGAGGGAACACCCAGGATAAAGAGCGCGGCAAACACGATCATCAGAATGATGACGCCCCCGCCAAGGTACCAGATGTACTGTGCCTTAAGCCCTTTGAATTCGATGCTCTGGTTGATGCCCTTATTGACTTTATACAGGCTGCCCATGATCAGATTCCGAAAAAGGATTGGATAACCGTGGCCACTACCACCAGGAAGACACAGCTGCCGAACCAGGCGGCGGCTACTTTCCCGGTATCGGGGTCACCCGCGTTCCATTTCTGATAGACCTTTACAGCGCCGATCAGCCCCAATATGGCGCCTACGGCATACATAAGGTCGGTGCCCGCATCAAAATAGCTCCTCACCTGCTGGTTGGCCTCGTTGATACCGGCAACCCCGTCCTGCGCATGGCCAGTATATGGGAATCCCAGCACCAAAAGCAATACGCACAGCGATAGTGCCCTGTTGATATATGTTTTCATAACAGAAGATTTTTAGTGGAAAAAAAAAAGCGAAGGCCATCCGCCGTTGCCATCCCCTTCTCTCTGTCACCTCCTCTTACTGCTGCGGGACGAACAGGGGTATAGCCTTCGCTATGATTATGCTTTCTGCCAAAGGGTTTCGGCCAGCGTTTCATTAATAAAGGTGAAACCGTGCTGCTGGCTTTCCGTGGCAATAAACTCGTTGATTGAGGGTCGGAAGGTCGATTGGCCCAGGACGGGATAATCGTTTACGATGGCTTTTAGGCCGTTTGTTACGGTCTGCTGGTCTGCCTGGCTCTCAAAAGACTCTATAAGGTTCTTTTTGACACGGTCTACCAGTTCCTCGATAATCTCATAATCGGTAACCGGCTGTTGGAATTCCCCTGTCGGGGTCAGGTTGCCCCCGCCCTCCATAATGGCGGATGTGGCGTTGGGTTCTGCCGTGCCCGGATTGCCCATGGAATGGAAAGGTGCACCTGCGCCGGCGGCGGCCCTGATCTGCGGAAAGTAAAATTTCAGCAGCAGGATGGTGTAGTAGATAAACAGTACGGCGGCTGTAACCCTAAGGTAGGCAGCCCATGTAATTTCGGTAAACATAAGCGTTGTTTTTTTCGTTCGACATTCATCATCTTCATTGCGGTAACACCGCTAAACTCATTTTACAATACCGAAATTACATGTTGGGATTGGCCTGTAAAAGAACAACTTTCACTTGTGCCCCAAGTTGTTCCTCAGTAGTCCTTAATTTTCCGTATCATATTTTGCAGAGCATTGATGCACGCTTCCCGGTCGGGTTCCTCGGGGTTGTAGGCTTTACTTCGGATGGCATCCGCAGAGAGCTCGTTGCGCTGGGCGGTAGCCAGGTGCGGGATTATAGCCTTGAAGACGGCATTCATCGAGCGGGCTTTAAGCACCTGGGCTTCGTCGGCAGCCCTCAGCATAAGGGCGAGCTGGTCGCCGGAAAGGTTGCAGTATATTTTCATCCGGTCATTGGACGGTTTTAATTGAACTGCAGGCATTTCAGGCAAATCTTCCGTAGCTGGCGACAGGTAATGGGAATAGCGCTTCTCAATAAACGTAAGTAAAGTGCTAAGGGAGCTCACGATACGATCCTCCAGTTCCCTGAACGGGTCAGCGCCGGCAGCAGACTCCTCCTTTAGATAGCCTAAAGCCTGTTCTTTAAGGTGGGTCAGGGCGGTATGGTATTTTTGGACGAGGTGGCGTACCTTGTTGTCTTTAAAAAGGGCAAATACCTTATCGTTAAGCTCGTGCTCCACCTGCTGGCTTTCCACGGAAACCTTCTCCAGCAAAAGGGCTATATCCTCCGCGCGCAGTTCCCTGCGGTACGGGCGTGTGGGATTAAGGGTGACCGAGATCAGGGCATCCAGCCATTCCAGCGAATAGGTGCGCGCGGTACTCATGGCTATCTGTTTTTTCGGTTACGGTAGGCTTCAGGGGTTAGCCCGGTGTGGTGGCGGAAAAAATTGACAAAGGCAGAGGACGAAACGAAATGAAGCGCCTCGGCAATACCATAGACCGGTGCATTGCTACCGTCCAGCATTTCCATTGCCAGGCGGACAAGGGCTTCCGAAATCAATATCTTTGGGCTCTTTCCGGTGAGCTGCCTGACGGTTTTGGTCAGGTTGCCCCGCGTCATGCAGAGTATATCGGCATAATAACCTACATTATGGTGAATGCCGGCCTGTTGTTCCACAAGGCGGAGAAAGGCGATGGTCAATTGCTCCTTACGTCTGACAGCATTCGTGAACCGGGATTCGGTATGCTCCCGCAACTCCGACAAACAGTTCAGCAGCAGGTTAAAGGTTAGGGTTGTAATGGTTTCGGCGTGATGGGATGTGCCCTGCTTCTGGTGCTTCTCCAGCAATAGCAGCAGCTGGCAGATGACCTGAAAGTGGAATTCATCGCCTTTGAGGCTATACAGTTCCTCTCGCTCCAGCAACACGGTAAGTGTAGTGTTGCGGGCAGTATAGAGTGTCTGTCTCAGGTAGGTTTCGGTAAAACGGACAAGCCAGACCATTACCGTCTGTCCGCCTGCAGCTTTCATATAACTGTCCGGCGGTACTATACAGACATCCATCGCTACGGCTTTTAAGCCTTGAGTATCGCTGTTTATCTGAAGCTGTCCCTCGGTTACCACAATGATATGGTAACGGAAATACTGCACCCCGTAGAGAAAAGCCAGCGTAAAAGCATCGCCCCGCAATTGCAGGCGACGTATCTGAACTCCGGTATCCATAAAAGCTGTAATCAGCACCATGGCAGTAATTTTTTAATAAAAAACCCGGAAGCGAACCTCCGGGAGCAACAGTCAGTCGTTATACAGATCGGTCACAAAGGACAGTAGTAAGGCCTGTGGGGACGATTCCAGTGCACCATTGGCAGTGGCAGCATAGTGACCGGTCATCCACTCCCAGTCCCGGTCCCTTTTTCTTTTTCGTCCGTCATCATATACGGCATTGCGCATTATGGAAGCCGCCATAAGCATGGCATTGCGTTCGGTTGCCATAAGGTTAGGTGCGGCAATAATCAATCCCTCGGTTTCCATGATAGCCTCACAGGCTTCCTGATAGGTGCCATCATTGGCTTTGACCGCCGTCAGCTCGGCAGCCAGTGCCACATACAGGTCTTTGGCAACGGTACTGTAGCCTGCGGAAAGATGGGAGCGCAGGTCGGCTGCATCGATATTCTGGTAGGCCTGTACATCGGCGACGCTGATCGGGTCATAAGCCGAAAGGTCTTCCATGGCGAGGAAATCGGCGTTGGCCCAGGCAAGCGTCTCACCCTGCTGTATCAGCAGCGGCAGCGTGGCGGGTTTGGTATTTAAGAGTTCGTATTCCTGTAGCAGTTCGGCATAAAGGGTCCCGATAAAATCCTCGGGATTGGACGGGTTTGCCGGTAAGGCAATCGCATTTTTATGTGAGAGGCCCGATGCGGATAATTCCTGTTGTGCAGGTGCAATGCCGTCAGGGCTGCAACCCGCCAGTATCAGCAATAATGTAAGTGAAGTAAATACCTTCATAATGTAACGTTTAATGTTCCTGAATCAGTTATTCAGTTCCATTCGCCCGGGGAGCGGAACAAGGAAATTTTTAATTCCCCTTCGCTTTGAATTCAGGACAAATCTATTTTACATCACCAAGGGTCACAACTGTTTGGCTGTGCCATTCCGGTATGGCAGCTGTGGAATTCCCGAATTCCACAGCCTAATTTTATCGTATTGTTAAGTTTTTATTAACAAAGTTTAAAGTACATTTGAAAAGCAGTCTCCCAATGATATCGCATGCACCTTACTATAGCGTACAGCTATATCAAGAATGTTATGAAAATGAAAATCACGGGATTTGTTATAAGCCTTTTATTCACAGTACTAGCCCTTGCCCAACCGCCATCGGAAGCCCTTTCCTATGATGCCCTGCTGCAACAGATTGACCTGTATCAGGGAACCCAAAAAGTCTGGCCCTATCTGGAAACCTACCTGCGTAAAGCCAAACAGGAAAATAATGCGCCTGAGATTGTTTTTGCCTACAGGGAAATGCTGCACGAGTGCCCCGAAAAACTCCGACTTGTGTACGCCGACAGCCTGATTGCCGCCGCCCGGCAATCAGGGGACAATGACCTTATCGGTGATGCCTACCTCACACGCGGCATCGTATACTACCAGCGCAACAGTCACCAGATGGCACTCGACAATTACATAAGGGCGAACAGCTATTTAGTCGCTACCAAAGACGATTATCTGAAGAACAAGGTCAAATACAGTATCGCTCAGATTAAATACTACCTGGGCTATTACCATGAGGCCATTTCCCTTTTTAATGAATGCATTGCGTATTTCAAAAAAGAGGAACCACTTCCCTACCTTAAGTCCCTGCACTGTCTAACCGTGTGTTATACCTTTGTCGGGAATCTCGAAAAAGCGGAGGAAACCTCCTGGCTGGCACTGGCTGAAAGTGCTCGGCTGCGTATCAAGGACCTGCTTCCCTACCTGGAGAGCGCACAGGGAGTTATTGAGCTGGAAAAAAGTAACTACGGTACCGCGGTCAAGCATCTCACCTATGCCCTGCCGCTGATACAGAAAGATGGGGATTATGCCAACGAATCGATTGCACATTTTAACCTGGGGAAAGCCTATTGGGAATTAGGCAGCCTGGATTCGGCGGCGCTGCATTTTAAGAAAGTGGATACCATTTTCCTTACCAAAAAATTCCTGCGTCCCGACCTCAGGCGCAGTTATGAATATCTCATAAAATATTATAACCAAAAGGAAATGCCCAACCATGAGCTGGTATATGTAGACCGGCTACTGCAGGCAGACAGCGTTTTGGGTAAGGAATTCCGGTACCTGATCAAGAAAGTATATAAAGAATACGACACCACGGAACTGCTCTCGGAGAAGCAGCAGATACAGTCACAACTGAACCATACCCAGGGCCTTAGTATGGCATTGAAAGCCACGATAATCGTTCTTGTACTTGGTTTGGGAATTTTGTACTACAGGCACAAAATGCTGCACAAACAGTACCGCAGGCGGTTTGAGGAATTATTAAAAAACGAACCTCCGGCAGTTACGCAGACGCAATCTACCCCTGCCGAAACGCTGGATATCAATCCGGTCATTGTCAATCATATCGTAAGACAGCTCGAAGGATTTGAGCAAAAGCACGGTTTCCTGAAAAAGGACATTACAGCCACAAAGCTGGCAGAAACTTTTGATACCAACAGCAAGTACCTTTCCAAGGTAATTAATACGCGCCGTGGCAAGAGTTTTATCAACTATATCAACGACTTAAGAATTGATTACCTAGTCGCGCGTCTGAAGGCAGAACCGCAGATACGTAAATACACCAACGGTGCACTGGCCGATGAAGCGGGCTTTAGCACGGCACAACACTTCGTGACCGCGTTCAAAAAGAAAACGGGAATGCCACCGGGTTATTTTGTGGAAGAATACGAAAAAACGGAAGGGAAAAAGTAGCCGGTTTACTTGACACAATTCGGGATACTTTTATCTTTGCTGTTCAATAAAACAAAAAATATCCCATGAAAGAATTATTTGACCAGATAAACGCACAATACGAGGCGTTTAAGGCAGAGGCGGAACAGCACATTGAAAAAGGAAACAAGGCAGCGGGGACCCGTGCGCGCAAGGCAGCGCTTGAGGTGAGCAAGCTGATGAAGGATTTCCGTAAGGTTTCTGTGGAGGAATCTAAAAAATAAAACAGTATTACCTGCGGTTATAATTAAGGTAAGGTGTTTTTATAACCGTTACAAGGCAGGCTTAAAAGCCTGCTTTTTAATTTTTATGTTATTCCATCCTAAGAAAAGTTTATTTTTGGTCTATGGAGTTACCTTACGAAAACAATCTTGATATCGGCAGGCTGGCCGGTGTATTCAATAATACTTCTGCTACCTATAAATTTTATTGGCTACTTGCCATCCTTGAAACCTGTGAGGAAGGCAAGACAGATATTTCGAAAAGGGAACTGTTTGCACGGATGTTGGGCAATGCATGGTATACCGTAAATTATTTTCATGTTTCCTTCGGAAGCCAGGATCTTATACAAAGAGCCATTCATATAATTAGTGACACGGAAAACATTCCTGTGAATATCCGCAAGGAAAACCTGTTACAGACACTTCTGAATACTCAAGATCCTAACACGGTAAATCTGCTGAAACATTTTGATAAGAATGTTCCACACTGGTTCCTGACCCCATGGATATCACGGAACCGGGATGAAAACGACAGTTCCTATAGAAATAATATTTATAAGCAGTCGCAACAGTTCTCAGGTCAGGTCCCCTATGCCCTGTTCTCCGATAGTATTACAATAAACCCTGTTTGGATTGCTTACCTGCAAACCAATGCCCGTTTACTGAAAGACTATTGCTACTGGAACCTATCGTTATTCCTTCAGGTACGGAATCCCAATGTTCCTAATATTCCCGGCAAGCTTATCAAGCCGCCACTACGTAACACTCTGGTAAAACAACGCAGGGACTACTGGGATATAGCTATTAATGAATTAGATGGTATCGACTGCATATTTACCAATACCCGCCTTACAACCGGGCAATACGCCCTGGATCATTTTGTACCGCATGCCTTTGTCTCGCACGACCTGATCTGGAATCTTGTGCCTATTGATACTACATTCAATTCGGTAAAGAGTGACAAGTTGCCAAATATGGACTTGCATTTCGACGGTTTTTACAGCCTGCAGAAATCAGCGTTTGAGATTATTTCACACCACAGCCCAAGGTCCAAATTACTGGAAGAGTACTGGTATTTATTCTCAGGTAATGATAAGAATATAAACTTTGAATATGAAAGGTTCAGGGATGTAATCGCGCCCCTGATAGCGATTGCTTCGAATAATGGGTTTAGCAAATTATTGTAAATACTAAAAATAAAGACCTTCCTGTTCCTTTTTTATATTGGCAAAAGCCTGCGCTGCCCAACCCATCAGGTTCTTGATATGTCCCATATCAATATATAATTCCTCGGCAGGAAGCGTCTGCCCGTATCTGAATGCCGTGCTGAAAGGATCTACGCTATCGAAAGACAATATAAGATCATGTAACCAACCAGGAAGTTTCAGAGACCATTTTTCCTTAATGAACTTTTCAAGTTTACCTAGAAGGTCGTTAAGGTTATGATTGATTTCTTCCCCAATAATTGATTTAATATACAATTCCAGAGCATGCCTGTAAGAATACATGGCAGGCTGGAATAAATCACGTTCTTCATAATTTTCTAATCCAATTTCTATCAGGCGGTCTCCAGCCAATTTAAAGGAATTGGCTGATTCATATAGTCCACCTAATTCATATTCGCCACCAAACACAACACCTGTCCAGGTTGCATCAATGTCTGGTGGTATGGGTATAAAGATTGGTGTCAGGCTGGTAATGAAATCATCTATAGGTTTATTATCATAATGCCCACTGCTATTAAGCCCCATATTTATGTTTTCAATATTAGGATCCTCTTCCCAATACATGTAAATATAGGAAAAGACCCTGATGTCTTCCATAGTGAAAGACCTCGGTTTACCTTTTTCAGGATTAGCGGATGGGCTGAGATACGTTTGAAAATAGTAAGCCCATTTTTTTACGGTTTCAACATCTTTTTTAAAAAGGCGGGCGGCTCCAGCTACTCCGAAGGTTTTCATAATATAAATTGCCTCTCCAATAAGACTAATTTAATAAAACATCATAATAGTCGAGAAAAACATGATATATTTTCAATTCCTTTTTATCATCATCCCGTGTATGTTTTGATAAATATAAATATTTACAATGTTCTTCTTCCAACAATGAGTTCTTTTCAATTATTAGAGGCATAAGAGTTTGTGTTGTATTTATATCTGTAGAGGTTCCTATTAGTTCATTTACTCCGTCTTTAATTTGATCTAAAGCTACTCGTCCAGACATATTTTCAATTTCAACGAATCCTATCATTCCTGCTACAATAGTATTTGTTTCAGGATAATATATTCTTTTAGTAAATCTTGCTATCCCTCCATTAATATAGTATTTTCTTTTTGTTTTATTTTTATCTAATCTTTTTGCTTCAAAAGCATAATAATCTTCAGAACTAAGACTTGGAACTTGAAATTTGATATCTAAATGTCCAACTGTTACATTCATTTTTGTTTCTCTAACTCCTACATTAACTATCAAATTTTCTAAACCAAATAAATTTAAATTTGGTTTAACATAATTTATAATGAGATCAGTGCATAAGAAATCTTCAACTTCATTATGAGCTTTTTCAGATTCTTGAACTCTTTTAATTGTTTCGTGAATCACCGTCCTACTGTAAGTTTTGGAACTATTTATTAGACTTTTGTATCCATATAAAATGGATTGTAGAAAAGATTCAATATAAAATTGTTTTCCATCAGTAGCTGTAATAAATTCTAAAGCATTCATCATAGTTGAGGATTTTTAGATATTGACATCTCAGCCTGCGTTAATGCTTCTACAAATTCATTCAAATCATGATAACCAATGGCTGGATGCCAACATTTTAACTCATTAGGTTTAATAATATAAAATGTATTTTTACTAAACCCTCGAACATCTTGTTGAATATAAAGATCTTTGGTTATTTTACTTATTCCTAAATTTCCTAGATCAGTGAATAATTTCGAATCGGTAGTTTCGATAATAGTTATATCTCCTAAACTATTATCTTTTTTATCAACTATAAAATGAAAACCAATAAAATCCTCCGAAATGTAAATTTTTATATAAAAATATTTCTCTTTACTATTGAAACGATGTCTAAAATGTTTTAGAAAAATTTCTCCATATTTTTTTAGATAACTAACATCTCTTTCGGAAGAGGCTCCTAAAGGCCTAAAAATATTCTGCTTTCCATATCCTGTTTCCTCAGCTCTTTTCAAAACTGGAAGTGCGATATCTTTGGAATAATCTATTAAAGACCTTTCAATATCTGAGATATTATATGCTATATCAATTCTTTTATTGATTTCGTTCTCTAACTGTTTTATTTCTTGTTCAGTTTTGTAATAGTGTTCATCTTTAAGAATAATAGAATTTAACTTTTTAAATTTTTGATGTAATTTATCTACAATATTTACCAAATCACTATCCAGAACTAAAGGTGCTGAAAAAATCTCGTCAAAATCAACTCTTGTTCGATCTATACCAGCTGATGAGCTGGTATTTAGTAGGTAATAAGTAAAAAAATTAGAATTAATTATACCTGTTAGAGATTTTAAAAAAATTGTTGTATTAGAATCTTTTTGGTAGCCTGGTTTCGTTTTAATTGAACAAACCGTAGAAGTGAATACAGTATCTTCTACTGAATAAGCCGCTACAGCTTTAAAATCCTCCTTCGCCAATAAACCCTTTTTGACAAGCACCTTTTCACCTTTGAAATAATGAATATCTGGTAGATATCCAACATTTCCTTCAGAGTCTATTATATTGCGAATAGATTTTCCTTTTTCAGTTTTCTCTACAAATTCATCTACTGTTTGTCCCCATGTTAATGACGATTTAAGTTGATATGGTTGAAATTCCTTCTTTGTTTCAACATTTAAAAATTTGTAGTTCTTTATAACAGAAGTATCCTTCTTATTAGATCCATCCTTAATTTTAAGACCACCTTTAAAGTCGATGTTATAATTATCCATGTAATCATGGATTGTTTTAAATGATTTTAATCTTAAGAGAAAAAAGTAATCCAATATATTACCATGCAATAGAACTTTCCATAACCAATCATGACCTCCCAAAGATGGTACAAATTTCTTCTGCAAGACTTTTTTAATATCATGCTTCTCTATTACAATAGTTCTAAAATAATTAAAAAATCTATTAGGTTTTACTGTTATATGCTTTATAACATTATTTAATATTTCATTGTGATCTTTAGCTAGATGATAAAATAAAATAGCAGGAGCCATTTTCGCTCCTTCAAAAATTTGACTACCTCCAACGATTTTATTATTAACACCTGACAGTTCAAGCACTTCAGTCACGACAAAATTTCTAAAGAAATATTCTCTCCAAACTTTTGATGTTTTTTCCGAGTTATAGAGACTTTTTCCTGTAACTACAAGCGCTACTTTTAAATCTGGATTACGTGCAAAGTCACTAACTCGAACTAAAAATGCTTGCGAAATCTCCTTATTTCCAATTTCTAACTTTAAATTATTTTCAATTAAATTACTTTTGTTATCATTTTGTAGTTTGTTTCTTTCCCTTATATAGGCCTCGTATCTACTTTGCTTAACTTTTCCCCACGGTGGATTTCCAAAAATAATATCAAGCTTTAATTCATTTTTAAACAAATCATTAAAGCTCGCATTTTCATTGAAAAAGTCAAAGTGAGCACCGCCGAATAAATTAGTTTGCTTTAATCTTTGAAATTTGAAGTTTTCAATTTCTATAGGAGTTTTGTAATCAAGAAGAGTAACATAAATAGAAAATATAGTGATTTCAATTGCGTCCTCATCTATGTCAATTCCAAATATATTTTCTTTAACTATATCCCATAAACGAGTATTGGATAAAGATTTTCCGCCCTTATTTAAAGAGATTTCTTTTTCAATGATTTTGCGTAACGATTCTACCAAAAAGATACCTGAACCGCAAGAAGGATCTAAAACCTTGCAACTCGCTACTGTCTGTCTAGCTAAGTGAGGTGTTACTGTCTGTGATAAAATATAATCTACAACAAAGGGAGGTGTATAGTAAGCTTTTATATTAAACTGCTTAGACTTTGTTTTAAAATCGGCTAAAACAATATCTTTATTTTCTTCCTCTTTGCCAATAAAATTTTCATAGATATTACTGATTAATTCAACAGGAATAATTTCGAAATCATAAACCATGAACAAAGACTTCTGAACTATATAGCCATTGTAAGCAGATCCTGTCTTAAAGAATGAAGATTCAGAAAACAAATGATATAAGACTTCTAAATGTTCAGCTTTTACAAAAAATTTTTCATCGTAAATCTCACCAGTCTCCTCATCGACTAATACTTCTCGTAAAGGAAACAAATCACCACTATACTTGTAATTTAAATAGTCAAAAAAGTTATATAAAATTTCTTTATCCCTAATAATATCATTTAAACTTTGCTGCCTACTATTCTTGTCATTCCCTTTTAAATATTCTTGGTCTTTAAATTCAACTCTTCTGTCTATAAGGTATCTGATAAAAAGCAATCTTCCAATTAATCTATTGGCAATTTTTGAAGATAGATTTAATCCATCGCGTGCTATTAAAATTCTCCTAGCATCAATTATGTTATTTAGTAAATATTTATCAACCTTTGGAACATTTTTAAAGTACTGTTCAAATAAAATTTTCCAAGTGCTTCCAATTGTCAAATTAATCAGAGAAAATATATTGATATCCTCATTAATACTTCTTAAAGTATAGTTATAATCTGACTCAAACTGATATCCATGAAAGATATCGATAGTATTTTTTATTTCATTATTAATAATTACAACAGGAGCTTGTCCAAAAGAAAATGTCCATCTAGGTATTTCCTTTAAAGTATCCTCATCAGGGTTATTAAAGAATAAGATTATTGGATTATTTATAGGCTCCGGATGATCTGAGTTGTCCTGTCCTTCATGATGTAAACTATAAAAAGCATAAGGTTTTATAATATCTCGAAGAACTTTACTTATTCTATATGGAAATTTATTTAACCACGATTCCGATTCGTTTAAATAGAAAAGGCCATTGCTTCTATCGTAACCTAACTGTAGAAATAATTGTTCTATCCTATTCAAAATATTTTATTTAGAGTTAGAATGATGTTGAATGACTATAAACCAACCTGCTTAAAAAAATCAGAAAGCTTAATTTCTCTAGCCTCACAGATTTTCATGATAGTTACTAAACTGATCTGATATTCTTCATCATATTTTATGCGACGAACCGTTTTTTCGTCAATACCATGCTCAGTAGCAAAACTATTCTGCGACGAAGCTTTTTCAACCCACTCTCGGGCAATGTATTCTACGATTAAACGATTTTTTACCTTCATATTAACAAAGGAACCTGTTAAAATTTAATTTTATTCGGACTAAAATCCGAATTATTAAAAATTTTGCTATATTTGCAATAGATAATATATTTGCGATACTTCAGACAATAAATTGAAGCATTCGCTTTGAACCTGCTCTCTAAAACTGGTAATTTTATTTCGCGCAGGATGATAAGTGTAAATGCTCACGCCATACGGCGTGGGCTCACTTATTACGCGTAAGGTATACCAGTACCCAGAGAGTAGTAAGTTGAGTTGAAACCCACGCCTCCTTTTTGGGGATGGTTTCTTTTTTATTCAGCTTACTTCTCAGCAATGTTTCCCTGGTGTCGCGCTAAGCAATACTATAGTATGGGTGCGTGTTTGAAAATTCATCGTTTTCCTTTCTTCGGTCCTTATCCTTTGGATCCCGTCACTCATGCCGCAATACCCGGAGAAGGCTCCGGAACTATTGGAAAGAAAATAACTAGCCTGAATACTAACCTACAAACCATTTTTTTGCCCATGACAGACCAGTAAACTATTGGACCAAACACAAATAAAAAGCCCTCTGCAGTTACTTGGTGGTGCTTGCAGAAGGCCGTGATAACAAAACTTTCGTTTCATTTAACAATTCAAAATTATGAAAATAATTTCATTGGATAAGGGCTGCTTTGCCTTTATTTTAGGGCTGTTGCTCTGGTGCAGCCATATGCATGCCAATTATCTTAGTTACGATAAAACTATTTCCTACTGGCAGTCAGCCGTCTCGGGTACGGTATCAGATGCTGCCGGAACATTGCCCGGTGTTACCGTTTTTGTAAAAGGGACTTCTGTTTCCACCATCACGGACGAAAAGGGACAGTACACTATAAATGCAGCCCTCGGGGATACGCTCGTGTTTTCCTTTATCGGTTATAAAGAGGTGGAATATGTCGTGAGTGGTAGTACCCTTGATGTAATACTGGCAGAGGATGCCGCCCAGTTGCAGGAGGTGGTTATCAATGCCGGGTACTACTCGGTAAAGGAAAAGGAAAGTACGGGCAGTATTGCCCGTATCACCGCTGAGGAGATTCGCGACCAGCCGGTGGCCAACGTATTGGGCACCATGCAGGGGCGTATGGCCGGGGTGGACATTGTACAGAACACTGGGGTGTCCGGTGGTGGGTTTGAGATCAGGATCAGGGGTGTTAACAGCCTGCGGGCTGCCGGGAACAACCCCTTATATGTAATTGACGGGGTACCCTATACCGCAGACCCGATAGGCTTTGGCCCCTCCTCTTCCGTGCTGCCGGTACCAGCAAGTCCGCTGAACAGCATCAATCCCGCCGAGATAGAAAGCATTGAGGTGCTGAAGGATGCCGATGCTACGGCCATCTACGGTTCCCGTGGGGCGAACGGGGTGCTATTGGTTACCACCAAACGCGGAAAGGCAGGCAAAACAAACTTTACCGTGGGTTACTCCCGCGGCTTTGGCAGGGTGACACGGTTCCTGGACATGCTCAATACGGCCCAATACCTTAAAATGCGCGAGGAGGCTTTCGCCAATGACGGCATCACACCGGGGCCTGCCGACTACGATGTGAACGGCACCTGGGACAGGGACCGCTACACCGACTGGCAAAAGGTATTCCTGGGTGGTACAGCGGATATTACCAACGTACAGGCCAGTGCCTCGGGAGGTTCGGAAACCACCCGCTACCTCATTGCCAGTACCTACCATAAGGAAACCACCGTCTTTCCGGGGGATTTCGGGTACGACCGGATCAACGTACGAATGCAGCTGGGGCACGAATCTACAGACAAGCGCTTCAGGGTGAATGCCTCGGCAGGCTACAGCGCACAGCGCAACGGGCAGCCCGCTACTGACCCGACCGCCCTGATTACCACGCTTGCCCCCAATGCCCCCGCTTTATATGATGAGCAGGGTAACCTGAACTGGGAAGGCAGCACCTGGGCCAATCCCTTGGCGGACTTTCAGGCGAAATACCGTGCGCGCACCTATGACCTTACTGCCAATACGCTGCTCTCCTACCGGTTGCTGGAGGGACTGGAGGCTAAGGCAAGCCTGGGCTTTACCGATACGCGCCACCGGGAGGACCGGACGCAGCCCAATACCATGTACGATCCGGCCTATGGTGCCGGCCCCGAGTTCTCCAGCGTAACCCTGAGCAATATGGCACGACAGTCCTACATTGTGGAGCCACAGCTCAACTATACCAACAAATGGGATAAAATCGGTGTTCAGGCGCTGGTAGGAACCACCTTCCAGCAGCAGGTCAGCACCCTCCTCGCCCAGACCGGCGCGGGTTTTAGCAGCAACAGCCTCATCTACAACCTGCCTTCTGCCAACATGATTTATGTGGATGCGCAGCAGGACGCACGCTACCGCTATCAGGCCGTATTTGCAAGGGCCAACCTCAATTACGATGGCAGGTACATCCTGAACCTTACAGGCAGGAGGGACGGTTCTAGCCGCTTCGGCTCCGGCAGGCAGTTTGCCAACTTCGGTGCGGTGGGTGTGGCATGGCTAATCTCCAATGAAGCCTTTTTTACGAATGGTTTGGTCAGCTTTGCCAAAATACGGGGCAGCTACGGTACGGCCGGAAACGACCAGATTGGCGACTACCAGTTCATGGACGCCTATGTCTCGGCAGGGCGCATCTATAACGGGCAGACCGGACTACAGCCGGCCAGGCTGTTCAATCCCGATTTTGGATGGGAAATCAACAGAAAACTGGAGCTGGCAGTCGAAACGGGATTTTTCAAAGACCGCCTGTTCTTCGGTGCCTCATGGTACCGTAACCGTACCGCTAGCCAGCTGGTAGGTATTCCCCTACCCTCCACAACGGGCTTTACCTCGCTGCAGGCCAATCTGGATGCCACAGTAGAGAACAGCGGCTGGGAATTTACCCTGACCTCGCATAACCTGCAGAAAGGGACGCTCAGCTGGACCACCTCGCTTAACCTTTCCGTGGCACGCAACAGGCTGATTGCTTTCCCGGGACTGGAAGGATCCACCTACAACGATTATTACCAGATTGGCAAGCCCGTTAGCGTCGTAAAACTATACCAGTTTGAGGGTGTGGATCCCGAAACGGGCATTTACCGCTTTCACGATTTTAACGGCGACGGGCAGATTACTGCTGCCGAGGATAAAAAAGCCATTGGCGATTTTACGCCGAAGTTTTTCGGCGGCCTGTCCAACCAGCTTTCCTATAAGGGCCTATCCCTTAATTTCCTGTTCCAGTTCGTAAAACAGGATAACTACAGTGAAACGGTTACCTCGGGGCTGCCCGGGGCTGCCTATAACCAGCCGGTTACCGTGCTGGACAGGTGGCAGCAACAGGGCGACCTTTCCCAATACCAACAGTTTACCACCGGTGTGAATAGCGCCGCTGTTACAGCCGATAGCCGCTACGGTGCCAGCACGGGAGCGATAACCGATGCGTCCTTCATACGCCTGAAGAACATTTCACTGGCCTATACCCTGCCCAAGGAGTGGCTTGGCGGTGTGGACTGCAGGATCAATGTCGAAGCGCAGAACCTGCTGACCATAACCTCGTACAAGGGGCGTGACCCGGAATTCGGGCCCGTGAATTACCTGCCCCCACTAAAGGTGGTCACTACAGGGATACAGTTTAATTTTTAAAACAAAAAGATATGAAAGGGATTATAACAAAGTTATGTACAAGGGTCACAAGGTTGCTACTGCCTGCCCTGCTCCTGTTTTCCACCTGCGGTTGTGAAGACTACGTGATTGTGGACCCGCCAACCACACAGCTGACCTCGGAAACGGTTTTCAGTGATGTTAGTACCGCCACTGCGGCACTGCTGGATGTATATGCCAAACTACGGGAATCTTCCCTACTTACAGGAAGGACCAGCGGCCTGTCTGCGCTTATGGGGCTCTATACGGACGAACTTACTTTTTACGGCTCCCCCTCCCATTTCGGTGCAGGCTATTACAATAACAACCTGTTGGCTTCCGATATGCAGGCCGCCTCCTGGTGGAGCAACGGCTACAATGTGGTGTATTCGGCCAATGCCATTATAGAAGGGTTGCAACGCTCTGGAGGCATACAGCAGCAGGACAAAGAACTTTTAACGGGTGAGGCTTTATTTATAAGGGCACTGGTGCATTTTTACCTTCACAACCTTTATGGCGACATCCCCTATATTACTACCACGGACTATACCGCTAATTCCAGGGTGGGCCGCATGACCTCTTCCGAAATCCACGCCCTGTTGATGGAGGACCTGAACCATGCGTATGCATTGCTGCCGCAGGACTACATTGCTGCGGGACGGACAAGGGTCAACAAAGGCGTGGCAAAGGCTTTACTGGCAAGGGTGTGCCTCTACGCCGGGGACTATGCGCAGGCTGCCGATGCGGCTTCTGCTGTGCTGAACAACACCGCGCTGTATCAGGATGCCGGGACAGCTGTTGCTTTCCTTAAGGACAGCCCTGCCACCTTGTGGCAGTTCTCCCCTTCGGCTGAAGGGACAAACTCCTATGAAGGGCAATCCTTTATCTTCACATCGGGACCACCCCCGTTTGCGGCACTGAGTGCCGGGCTGCTGGGGGCGTTTGAACCGGGAGACCAGCGAAGGGTGCTGTGGATAGCGGAAGTACAGGGCGATGGCGGGCCGTGGTACCACAGTTACAAGTACAGGGAACGCTTTACTGATACCTCCCTGGAATATTCTATTGTGTTGCGGCTGCCGGAGCTGTACCTGATTCGCAGTGAAGCGCGGCTGGCGCAGGGAGAACTCATTGGCGCACGGGAAGACCTGAACCATATCCGGAATGCCGCAGGCCTGCCGGACAGTGAGGCAATAGATGCGGCAGGAATACTGGCCGCTATAGTGCAGGAGCGTCGCGTCGAGTTCTTTACCGAACACGGTCACCGCTTTTTTGACCTTAAAAGGCTGGGGCTGCTTGATACCGTACTGACCGTAAACAAGCCGGGCTGGCAGGGGAACGACGCACTACTGCCCCTGCCCGAGAATGACCTGAGGCTGAACCCTAACCTTGAGCCCCAGAACCCGGGCTATTAAATCAGTTGTATGATATATTTCGAGAAAATAAAGCATATGGCAGGCCTGATGGTGCTACTATTGGGGACGATGTATCCATGCCGCGGACAGCAGGCCCTGAAAAAGCTGGAGCCTTCGGACTACGAGCGCTGGGGGCGGCTGAAACTGCGGGAACTAAGCGCAGACGGCAGATGGGTTAGCTATTCAATGGCCTACAGTACAGGTGCCGATACCTTATTTATAAAGGAAACGGCAGGTGACAGGACTTTTGCATATCCCCAGGGAAGGCAGGGCACTTTTGCCGGAACTACCCATTATGCCTGCAGCGTTGCCGGTACGTTACAGCTCCTGGACCTTACAACGGGAAAGCAGGAAACTATGGGTATGGTGGAAAGCCTGAGCCTGTTACCGCAAAGCAGCCAACTGTTGTTCACTTCCCCTTTTAAAAACGGATGGTTCCGTATTACACTATTGGAGCCGGAAACCATGAAAAAAAGCATACTGGACAGCATCACAAACTATCAGTACAGCAGGGCTTCCCGTAAACTCGCTGCGGTCGCTTCCACAGGTTCGCAATTTTCCGTTGTCGTTTTGGATGTGAGCACGGGAAAACGGGATACCGTTTACAGGGGAAAGGATTTAATCAACGGCTCATTGGTATTTAGGCAGGACGGCGGCGCATTGGCTTTTGCGGAACGGGATACGGAAGACGACCGGGTCACCTCAGTGGATATTAAAAGCAGGAAGCGCTATGTTATACCCGTGCACTATCCGGCTGCGAATGAGGCCAGGTTGACGACCGTCCCCCAAAAGCCGGCCTATAGTGCAGACGGTAAAAGCCTGGCTTTTTACGTGCAGCCAAAAGGCAGTGGAATTTCAGTAGATAATACAGCGCCGGAAGTCTGGAACGCGCTCGACAGGGAACTGTATCCTGCAAGGATAGCCAGCAGGGAGGCGGGCCGACACCCGGTACTTGCGATATGGGACATCGGGAGTAACCACCTACAGATACTGACCGATTCCATAAACCCAAACCTTATGCTGACACCGGATTACAGGTACGCCCTGATGTGGAACCCGCTGGAGCGTGAACCTGACCCTACCGACAGTCGCGCATACAGTTACACATTGTGGGACAGGAAAAATGGTGCCAAAAAACCTTTACTGAAAAACCCTGACACGTTTTCGGTCTACATGGAGACTTCGCCCTACGGGCGTTTTGTAACCTATTTTGACGGCAGGGACTGGATAGCTTTTGAATTTTCCTCCGGGGTTCACCATAACCTTACACACGGGTTGCCGGTGACTTTCGGCACCGAGAAAGACGGGCGGCTGACCAACATCCCGTTCAGCAGTGCGGGATGGGACAAAAAGGGGCGGTTTATTATCTACGATACATACGATATCTGGGCATTGCAGCCCGGAAAGCAGGCCACACGGCTGACCGGTGGGCGCGAACAGGGCATGCGCTACCGCATTGCCGTGCCAACCGAGGAATACCCCAGCCGTTCGAACTATAACGGGGCAGCGGCGCCGCTGATTGACCTGGAAAAACCGGTATTACTGGAGGTAAGTAAAGCAGGGTCGGGTTATGCTGTCCTGTACCCAAAAGGCAGGGTCAAACCTATTTGCAGCGGGACGGATTTTTACAGTCAGGGCATCCTTTCCGAAAAGGGTGATGTTATGGTCTGCATGCGCCAGAATTACGACAGGCCACCCCACCTCTTACGCTGTAATACAGATGGGGTGCAGCGCCTACTCTACCAGTCCAATACGCAGTACAGCACCTACGGGGTGCAGCGCGCCGAACGGTTATCCTATGCGACAGCTTCAGGCAGGGCACTATCGGGCATGCTGTATTACCCGCTCGGTTTTGACAGTACAGCCCACTACCCCGTTATGGTACACATCTATGAGGACCAAAGCTGGCAGACCAACCGCTATGTCAATCCATCGCTATACAACCCTGCGGGTTTCTGTATAACCAATTATACAGGAGCAGGGTATTTCGTATTCCTACCGGACATAGAATATGACGGTGGCAACCCCGGGGAGGATGCCCTTGCCTGTGTGGAGGCGGGAATTCTGAAAATAAAGGAAAACAAAAACATCGACCCGCACAGGATTGGACTTATTGGCCACTCGTTCGGGGGATACCAGGCCAACTATATTATGGGTCATTCAAAAAGTTTTGCGGCATCAGTAAGTGGCGCCCCCATCAACGACTTGGTATCCTTCTACCATTATGTGGTACCCGGGGTTTTCAGGCCGAATTTTTCGAACCTTGAAAACGGCCAGTTCCGTATGGAGGCACCTTATTTCAAACAGCCTCTTGCCTATACTGAGGCCTCGCCGCTATACGGTGCTGCCGGCGTCAGTGCACCGCTGCTGTCTTGGGGCGGTAAAGACGACCCGCAGATCGACCCCTCTCAGCTTACAGCTTTTTATCTTGCAATGCGCAGAATGGGTAAGGATCATGTGATGCTGGCCTATCCCGGTGAAGGGCACATCATTACATCCAGGGAACATCAGGCAGACCTGACGCTAAAAATTATGGAGTGGTTCGACCACCACCTTAAAGGATTGCCACGCCCGGATTGGGCAAAGGCAGAATGATGGTGCGATTGAGTTAGTTAAAAATGCAAATGCAGTTCCCTTGGGAACTGCATTTGTCGCTTTTAGCGGATCTTTACGGCACATAGCGATAAAGTGTGCGGGTACAGGTTGAACCCTGCATACCCCAAAGCTGGATTGAGGATGGGTCATCGTGATCCACCCTGCACAGCTTCTCATCAAACTCCACCTGACAGGACTTGATCTTGTTACACACCGTGCCTAACGGATTGCCTTTCTGAAAGGCATCGATAGGTGTGCCAGCGGCATGGTTGCCCCTTCCCGCTTCCGTTGCAAAGGCTCCTGCCAGTCCAAGGGCAAATACCCCTAAGGCAGAAAGGCTTTTCATTAGATTTGTTCTCATAATGTAAAGAATTAAAATTGGCGTCTACTCTATTCCAGGTTTTCGACGATTCCCTGATACGGCCTGTATAGCTCTGACTCCCTTGGGACTGAACATCGCATCATGCAACTGGTAATCGACCAGGTAGTTTCCGATCAGCCCATAGAGATGATTGTCTTTTACGATAAAGCTCCGTAGTTTGCTGCCATCGATGTGGTACACATAGAAACTGAACAGGTAACGGTTGCCTTTCGATTGGTACACGTCAATTACCGAAGCCTCCTGCCACATTTCCTTTGATTCAAACCGTCCCATAAGCCCTGACTGGACGAAAATATACCCATAGTCCGCGGCAGCCGAATGGTTGACGGTCAGGGGCGGTGCCGAAAGCATCCGGTCGCCGCTTTTCCGGAGCTGTGCGACCTCTATCTGTGCCTTGCTAATGGTGTCTATTGTTGTATTGCGGCGCAGGAGTGTGAGGTGGCTGTCGGTAATGATCATTTCGTTGCGGTAGTAATGCACATAGATGATCTCCTTTGTGTGTGTATCGTATAAAACTATCCCGTCCACATCGAAAAGTCCGTCAATCTGACGCTGTAGCAAGCCCTCATGTAAGGTGGCATCGGCGGAGGAAAAATCAATAGCTGCGAGAATGCTTTCCCCTTCATGGTTGTACCCGCGTACTACGGCATGATCCGGGCCGGTAAATTTGATCTGTGTATACCTTAGGTGTCCCAGCCATACCGGTGCTGCTCTCCATGCCCCTGATGCCTTGCCGCGATAGATGACTGGTAGGTTCCCGTCTGTAGCAAAAAGGTCGTCGCCAATGACATGAAAGTGCAGGGAGCTGCCGGGGTACACGGTATCGGGTACAACCCTGTGGTCGGCGTGTTTATTTAGCTGAGAGTCAAACTCGCTTAGTAAAGACGGTACGGTAGGATTGCCCAGGAAAATGCTGGAAGCATTGCTTCCGGCAAGGTAGTAGGAATTGTAACCCAGATGGGCCTCATGTACTTTTTGTGGGCTGAAAGCAAAGCTGCGAATGAAGGTATTGTGCTTATGGATGATGGTATCGGAACTCAGGTAAAGCAGGGCGACTGTAAGCAGACCACCCACACTGCAATACGCCAGAAGAGGTAGTGAGGAAAGGCTGCGCCTCGAAGGACGGGAAGGCATTAACAACAGGGCAACAGCTGCGAGGATAACGAAGAGGAGATTAAAATAAAGATGGACAGTCCAGCCCATATCTTCAAGGACCCCACCACAGCTGCAGGGTACAAAACTACTGTAATGCAATACGGTATAAATATAGGCGGTGAACATCAGCATAAGCGTGAAAGCTGCGTATAGGGCCACCCTTCGTACTTGGGGTATCCAAAGGCAGAGGCTGATCAGGATTTCAAGAATCGGAACCAGCCACGAAAGCAGGCCTGCAAATGCCCCCAGGATGGGGGACTGTCCGAGCTGCACCCGGAAGTTTTCAAAGTCCAGCAGCTTGCTGGCCGCTGCATAGACAAAGAGTATACCGTAAAGGCAACAGACCGTTTCAATAATAAGAGACCGGATGGCGCTTTTGATTTTCATGATGCAGTACTCTTTAAGCTTGGTTTACAGGCTAAATTACTGTCTCAGTATAAAAAAGAGATTGCTCAAACCGTTCCGAAAATTTTAAAAAGCAGGCTTGTTTAAAAACAAGAAGGGCTACCTGCTTAGGGTAGCCCTGATAGGTTTACTTGGTACTGGCGAGGCTCTTCAGCTTTTCGCTGAGTTCGGTCAGTCCGGCCTTGTCCAGAAAGTCATGGGAGATGTCCCTGAGTTCCTGGCGCGACTCTTCCGGGGCGGAAGCAAACAGACTACCCTTACCCTCCCCTTTTTCGGTAAGCCCCTGTTCAATCACATGGGTCAGTAATAATACATTTTTTCTTGAAATGCGCATGTCGATTCGTACCGCATCATTCATCCCGGGGCTACTTAATATGGTATCAAATACCTGCCCCACTTCATTTGTTGTCAGCATACGTTTTGGTTTTTAATTAGACATCTAAAAAACAAATTTAAAAAGGGGGCTTTGAATTATCATAGTCAAAATTTCCCCATGATTGGATACCTTCTCCCTTCCCTATACTTTTGTTTTGTCCTATCCCGGTAATCGTATTGAGACGTATAGGTTTAGGTTCCGCATGAAATGGTTTACAGCGGGTGCACAGCCCTTCGGACCGGTCCTCAGTACAGTGCCCCCTTAAGGGAGTAACGGGCGAAAAAAAATCCATTACGTACACTCCATGGATTCACTTTCGCAAACAGGTTTTGAGGAGACAGGGACAGCGGACAATTCTTTCCCAAAGTTGCTGTTTTTCCGATATGCTGTCCTGACCATAATGGAAACCGTTTTTAAAAGATGGGCATTTCTAAGGGAGATTGCCGTCTCTGGTGCAATCGGCAAGATGAACGGTTGTATCACAACCGCATTCTTGCCGCCCTTTCCTCGGAACTCGGGAGCGGATAGGACAACAGGACATAAAGCATAATGAACGACGGATAAATGAAGTGAGATGAAAGCAGCAAACAACAATCGTATCAGGTGGGTACACCTTCGGCTGACCCCAATTGAATATAAAGAACTGCATACTAAATTTTCCAGGACGACCTGCCGAAGCTTCAGTCAGTTTATCAGGACTGCTCTTCTGGATCGGCCAATGGTAACCACCTACCGAAATGCTTCACAGGATGATGTGCTCAGCGCAATGGCAGCACTTACCGGGGAACTTAACAGTATCGGAAATAACCTTAACCAGACGGTAAAAAGGTTGCATACCCTAAAGGAAAGCGAAGTGGTGGGCTGGACGGCACGATACGCTTCCGAATCGCAGCAGCTGCTGAATAAGATTACAGAGATAAAGGCGCTGCTCAATACCATGGCCGAGCGATGGTTGCGGTGATAAAGGTCAGCAGTTCCATTAACCGTATACTGAACTATAATGAGAATAAGGTAACGCAGCAAAAAGCGGTCTGCCTTGGCGGCAACAACTTTCCGGGGGAAGCAGCTGATTTATCCTTTACCGCGCGGTTGAATTATTTTACAAGGCGCATGGAACTCAACACCAATACCAAACGGAACAGCTTGCACATCTCCCTGAATTTTGATACCTCGGAAAAGGGATTGGGTGATGAAAAAATGGCACAAATCGCTCATGCCTATATGAAGGAACTGGGCTTTGGGGAACAGCCGTATCTGCTGTACCGCCACCACGATGCAGGACACCCGCACCTGCACCTGGTCACCACCAATATACTGGCGGATGGTAAACGTATAGACCTGCATCATTTGGGAATACGGAAGTCCGAACCGGCTCGGAAAAAACTGGAAGAAAGCTTTGGGTTGGTTCGCGCAGAGGATCGTAAAAACAAAAAGGCGCTGCCGGAGAAAATACTCCGTCCAGCCAACTATGGTAAGGTGGAAACACGGGCAGCCATCCAGAACGTACTGGATGCGGTGCTGGACCGCTACAAATATACCAGCCTGCACGAGCTGAATGCCGTGCTGGGCATCTATAACGTGCGCGCCGAGCGTGGCGGTGAGGGCTCTCGGATGGAACGGCACAAGGGACTTCAGTACCGCATCCTGGACGATACGAGCCAACCCGTAGGGGTACCCGTTAAGGCAAGCCTGTTTTACAGTAGGCCTACACTGCAGCGACTGGAAGGCAAATTTGTCCGGAACAGGATTACAGGTAAAGGACAGACACTCCCCATAAAGAATAGCATCGACCTACTGGAAACCACTAAAAAAGCTGCCGGGTTCACGGATGTGGAACAGGCACTGGCCAAGGAGGGTATTACTCTTGTGACACGCCGCAACAGCGAGGGTTTTATCTATGGGCTCACCTATGTGGACCATAAGACGGGTGTGGTCTGCAATGGCAGCAGCCTGGGAAAACCCTACAGTGCCAAGGGCATGCAGGAACGTTTTCCATTAAGTGGCACTTCTGATGAAACAAGGTTGTCGTCGATGGGATTAAAGGATCGGAGGCTAAATAAAATCGCTGACGACCTCTCCCTTCGTGACCCGGAGGGCTCTGCATCAGGGATTATACGTGAAATCGCCGGGGTGCTGGACAAGCTGGTAGCAGTAGAACGCGCACCGGAATACGTGTCGAAACATTATACCCGAAAAAGGAAAAAACGAAAAAGGCGCGGGCCTTTGGATTAAAAACTGACGCTATGAATACAGGAGAGAATGAACAGGCATTGCGCAAGATTCTGGACATGACCCGGCTGATTAGCCTGGTACTGCTTTTTTTGCACTTCTACTACGAGTGCTATGGCTTTTTTAATCACTGGCGGCTGCATAGCGAATTCACCGACAGGATACTGGGCAATATCCGTGCTACAGGATTGTACGGATGGTTTCACAAACCCAAACTGATTGCCCTGGGCTTTTTATGCATATCCCTTCTGGGAGCAAAAGGACGAAAGGATGAAAAACTGAAAGCCAGGCAGGCACTCTGGCGTATCAGTATCGGGCTGGGACTGTATTTTGGTGCTGTGGTAATTATGGTTTTGAGTTTGGGAATCGTTGCTAAGTCTTTGATGTATATGGTGGTCTGTACCCTCGGTTTCCTGCTGGTGCTGTCGGGAGGCATGCGGCTCTCGCGCATCATCACCCGCAAGCTGGATGGCAGGGATATCTTCAACGCCCTGAACGAGACCTTCCCCCAGGAAGAGCGGCTGCTGGAGAACGAATATTCGGTTAACCTTCCCTCCCGCTACCGCCTCAGGGACAAGGTACGCGAAAGCTGGATCAACATCATCAACCCCTTCCGGGCACTGATGGTACTTGGGACACCCGGCTCGGGCAAATCCTATTTTGTTATCCGCCATGTCATTACCCAGCACATTGCCAAAGGATTTACCATGTTCGTGTATGATTTTAAATTCGACGACCTCTCGCGCATCGCTTACAACGCCTGGTTGAAAAACAGGGACAAATACCCCGTACCTGCCAAATTTTATGTAATCAATTTTGATGACCTGAGCCGCTCCCACCGCTGCAATCCGCTCGAGCCCTCCTCCATGACCGATATTACCGATGCGGCGGAATCGGCGCGTACCATACTGATGGGGCTGAATAGGGAATGGATCAAAAAGCAGGGAGATTTCTTTGTGGAGTCGCCGATCAATTTTCTTACCGCCGTCATCTGGTACCTGCGCAAGTACAAAGACGGGCAGTTCTGTACCCTGCCACATGTCATCGAACTGATGCAGGTGGACTACGACAGCCTTTTTACCCTGCTGCGTACCGAAAAGGAAATTGAGGTACTGATTAATCCCTTTGTCAATGCTTACCTTTCGGACGTCATGGAACAGCTGGAGGGGCAGATTGCATCGGCCAAGATTGCCCTGGCACGGCTGTCCTCCCCACAATTGTATTATGTACTCTCTGGGAATGATTTTCTGCTGGACATCAACAATCCCGACGACCCAAAGATTGTCTGTATGGGCAACAACCCGCAGAAGATACAGATCTACGGGGCAGTACTTTCCCTGTACGTAACACGTCTGGTAAAACAGGTCAACAAAAAGGGCAAACTCAAAAGCAGCCTGGTATTCGACGAGTTCCCCACCATCTACCTCAATAACATGGACAGCCTGATTGCCACGGCACGGAGCAACAAGGTGGCGACCTGCCTGGGCATACAGGATTTCAGCCAGCTCCGTAAGGACTACGGGCGCGAACAGGCGGATGTAATCATGAACATCACAGGGAATATTATCAGTGGGCAGGTTACCGGTGATACGGCCAAGCAACTCTCCGAGCGTTTTGGTAAGATCATGCAGGACCGCGAGAGCCTGTCCATTAACAGCAACGATACCTCCATCAGCCAATCCAAACAGCTGGAAGCAGCCATACCACCTTCCAAGATTGCCGCACTGAGCTCCGGGGAGTTTGTGGGGATGGTGGCCGATGATCCCCTGAATAAGATTGAACTCAAGGCTTTTCATTGTGAGATACTCAACGACCATGAAGCGATCAAAAAAGAGGAAGCGGGTTATGAGGAAATCAAACCTGTACGCAAAATCGACCCGCTGATGGTACAGCGGAACTACATGCAGGTAAAACAGGACGTTCAGGAGATCATACAATCGGAAATGGAACGCCTATTGGCCGACCCTGCCCTGTCCTACCTAGTCATCCGTAAATAATTTATGTATGTGTATTATTAATCTATTTTTTTTATAGCAATGAACGTAAAAAGCTTAACATCGAAACAAATTGTATTTGTAAGCAAAAATGCTTACATTTGTGATATGGAAAAGCGATTTGAAAAATACCGGGGCATCCATCCGGGCATTATACTGGAGCGGGAACTCAGAAAGAGAAACCTCGCCCAGCGTCCGTTTGCCTTATCGGTAGGGCTGGCCCGACAATCGTTTAACCAGATCATCAAGGGCAAAAGAAGCCTGCCGCTGCCTGCCGCACTCAGGATTGACCATGAACTAAATATAGAGGAAGGTACCCTGGCACTGTTGCAGACGTACTATGAGATTGAAAAAGAAAAAAGGAAACTGCTGCAGGAAAACAGGCCAAATATGCAACTGCTTCGTAAAAGCCTTTTCTGGGATACCGATAGTGAAACTATCGACTGGACAAGACAGGCACGCGCGGTAATCCTGCGCGTATTTGAAAGGGGTAACCTCACCGAGAAAAAGGAAATCCTGCGCTTTTACGGGTCTGAGAAAACAAGACAGGTACTCCGGGATAACAATAACGCTGCCGGCGCAGTTCAATGGAATAAGGCGGTATGATATATTGGAATACAGTAAGCGAATCCTTGCGTGAGGCACTGCTCCTGCTGATGCAGTCCGATGCACTAAAGAAGTTCCGCCTGGTGGGCGGTACCGCGCTCAGCCTTCAGTTGGGGCACCGCATATCGGTGGACATCGACCTTTTCAGCGACGCCGAATACGGTTCGGTTGATTTTAGGGCGATAGAGTCTTTTTTGGAACTTACCTTCCCGTATCTGGACAAAGGCTTCGGTACGGCAATCGGTATGGGAAAATCCTATCTTATCGGTAAGGATAAAGAGAATGCCGTAAAGCTGGACCTCTATTATACCGATACGTTTATCATGCCGGCACTTGAGGTGCAGGGCGTGCGTATGGCAACACCCGAAGAGATCATTGCCATGAAAATGGACATTGTACAGCGTGGCGGCAGGAAAAAGGACTTCTGGGACCTGCACGAGCTTTTAGCTTCACATGCGGTTTCCCAAATGATAGAATTCCATGAAAAGCGCTATCCCTATACCCACGAAAGGGAACGTATTGTTGCTAATTTTACCTACTTTACACTCGCCGATGATGATTTTGACCCTATAAGCCTGAAAGGCTATTACTGGGAACTCATCAAGGAAGATCTGGAACAGGCGCTCGGTGATTTGGACTGAAAATGGGATTAGTCAACTGACTCTTAAGATGGTGCTTTAATTTTCAACCAGCATTACAATATCGGAAAGATTCCCTTCCATTATACAGCCGGCTATATAGTCGGCTGCCTCTTTTTTACGTGCAGTCTCCACGGTAAAATGATGTATATAATACTCTTGCTCATCATCATCAAAATAGATAATATCGGTAAAGTTTCCGGCAATCAGGCCACCTTTCAGCCGGATGATTTTCTTTTCGGTGGCAGGGTCAAGTTCTTTTCTTATCCTCAGGCGGATGGTCGTGTTCATGGGGTTGCTAATTTGGATAACAGTTTGATTATTGCTTGTAGGGCTTCAGGGCTTTTACTTCTTCACGGATGCCGTAAAGCAGCTCACGGATACTCTGCGGGTCGAGATTCTCGGGTTCCGCCTCCTTGGTGGCAATGCTGCAGGCATATTCCCATATCTCCAGTATATCGGAGGCTTTTATGGTATAAGGCGCATAAAAGCTGTTGTCCGATACCAGCATTAGGCTGTTTTTACCGTTTTTATTCAGCCGCTTATAAACGATACCGTCTTCTTTGGTCAGCAGGATATAGGTCCTGCCGTCCCGTACCTCACCCAGGTTTTCCACATACCTTCCCACGATAAACGATCCGTCCCTGTGGGGTGGCATGGAATCCCCCGATACGGGAAAGGCCCTGAATTTGCCATTCGTTAGGAATGGCAGGGAAACCTGTTGCAGCCCTTCGATAAACTCCGGGTCGCTGTAACCGTTCAGGTAACCGGCCCTTGCCTTATGGGGAATGATCTCAATAGTGTTCTCCCCTTCCCGGTCTACTGTAATGGGCAAAAGGATGCGGTTATCTTCCAACTGCATCAAACCATCAATATCTATTTTTCGAATATCGGCTGTCAAAAGCAGGTCGATACTCACATGGTAATAATGTGAGATTTTGATTAGTATCTCAAAGGGCGGCTGAGACTTGCCTTCCTCATATTTGGCAAGCCTGTCACGCGTTATGGCAAGGCTTTCTGCCACGATCGCCTGAGAAACCTCTTTTTTCATCCTGAGGTGCCTGATGTTGTCGGAAAATAAAGACATAGCGTTTTTGGGATTATTTATCGCAACAAATATAAAAAATTTTGGGAATATCTGTCCTAATTTTGTTCAGTACAAATAGGAATAGTTATGGTGCGATCGATTGTACATATGGATCTCGATACTTTTTTTGTCTCCTGTGTGAGGCTGCAGAATAGTGATTTAGAAGGAATTCCTCTCATTGTGGGCGGTGGTGACCGTGGGGTGGTGGCTTCGTGCTCCTATGAGGCCCGCCGCTTTGGCGTGCACGCGGCCATGCCGATTAAAATGGCACTCCGCCTCTGCCCCGAAGCGCGTATCGTTAAGGGGGATATGGAACTCTTCTCCCGTTATTCCCATACCGTTTCCCAAATCATCGAAGAGAAAGCCCCTGTGATGGAAAAGGCTTCCATCGATGAGTTTTACCTCGACATTACCGGTATGGACCGTTTCCATGGTTCCTACAAATGGACCCATGAACTCTCCTCACTGGTAACCCGTGAGACCGGCCTGCCCATCAGTTTTGCCCTCTCGGTCAACAAGACGGTCTCCAAGATCGGTACCGGGGAAGGCAAGCCCAAAGGCAACCTGGAAATACCCCAGGCGATGGTACAGCCGTTCCTGAACCCTCTATCCATCCGAAAGATTCCTATGGTGGGCAATGCCACCTTTACCCTGCTCTCCCGTATCGGTATCCGCAGTATCGGTACCCTGGCTGAAATGCCGGCAAAGGTGCTGCAGGAGATGATCGGGCTTAACGGTCTGGAGCTCTGGAAAAAGGCCAACGGTATCGACAATACCCCGGTGGAACCCTACCGGGAGCGTAAATCCCTTTCCACCGAGGATACCTTTCATCAGGATACCACCGATATGGTGTTCCTGCGCGCGGTACTCTCGGGTATGGTGGAAAAGCTGGCCTACCAGCTGCGCAGCGAGGGGTGGCTGACCTCCAATGTGACGGTGAAGGTCCGCTATTCCAATTTCGATACCGAAACCCGTCAGGTGACACTCGCCTATACCTCGGCAGACCATACCCTGACCCGTGCCGTACTGGAAGCTTTCGAAAAGCTATACCAGCGCCGCATGAGCCTGCGCCTTGTCGGGGTGCGTTTCGGCAGGCTGGTACGGGGCTCCTACCAGATCAACCTCTTTGAGGATACCCAGGAGATGATGTCCCTCTACCAGGCCATGGATAAGATCAAAAACCGCTTCGGGGCCAACGCCGTGATGCGCTGCAGCGGGGCATTTGTGAAACCTAAGATTAGTTAGCTAATTTATTTGTTAATAGTAGTATGTACCTGAACTGTCATTCCTTTCACTCGTTGCGTTACGGTACCATCCCGATAGATGGGCTAGTTACACTGGGAAAAAGCCTAGGGGTAACAGCTATGGCACTGACCGATGTTAATACGGTAACAGGCATCTATGAGTTTTACAGGCTTTGCAGGGAAGCGGGTATCAAGCCTCTGGTCGGAATGGAATTCCGTGAAGGGAATCAGTTACTATATATCGCACTGGCTAAAAGCCGTGCGGGCATCGCGGAGATCAACCGTCACCGTACCTGTCATAACCTGGAGGGTACGCCTTTACCTGCTCAGGCTCCTGATTTTAAGGAGGTAGTGGTCATCTATCCGATGGATAACACGCCGGATACCCTGCGGGCATTTGAATACATCGGGGTGCGCAGCGGCGAGTTATCGTTACTTATACAATCGCGTTGGAAAGGCAGGCTGGATCGTATGGTCGTGTTGCAACCAGTTACCTTCCGAGACAAGACCGAGTACAACCTGCACCGCATATTGCGGGCGATTGACCTGAATACCCTGGGCAGCAAGCTCTCGCCTTCGGATTATTGCGGGGCGGATGAGCGGATGCTGTTACCGGAAGAGATCATGGTACGCTTTAGCCAATATCCCCAATTACTGGAGAATACCTTCGCCTTGATCGCACAATGTGATTTTCAATACGAATTTGGGGTACCCCGCAACAAAAAGCACTATACCGGAACTCGGGAAACCGACCGGAAACTGCTCACCAGCTTAGCCAGGCAGGGATTGGTGCGAAGATATGGAAGCGATAATGAGGCTGCCCGCCTGCGCGTGGAAAAGGAGCTTAAGGTTATTGATGAGCTGGGCTTCAGCGGCTATTTCCTGATTACCTGGGACATTGTCCGCTACAGCAACTCGATGGGATTCCTGCACATCGGGCGCGGCAGCGGGGCCAACAGCATCATTGCCTACTGCCTGGGCATTACCGACATCTGCCCGCTCGAGCTGGACCTGTATTTTGAGCGGTTTTTGAACCTGAACCGTAAAAGCCCGCCGGATTTTGACATCGACTGGTCCTGGAAGGAGCGCGATGTGATACTGGAATATATCTTCCGACGTTACGGGGCGGATCATGTGGCCTTCTGCGGTACCAATGTGGAGTTCAAGTACAAATCCATATTCCGGGAGGTCGGTAAGGTATTCGGCCTTCCGAAAGAAGAACTGGATGCCCTGTCGGGTACGTCGATGGACCGGCACGATACCAATGAGGTGGTAAAGCTGGTACACCGTTACGGAATGCTGTTGGAGAAATACCCCAACCAGCGCTCGATGCATTCCTGCGGGATACTGATATCGGAAGACCCCATTACCGATTTTACGGCACTGGAGCTGCCACCTAAGGGCTTTCCGATAGTGCAGTTCGACATGCATGTGGCCGAGGAGATCGGTTTTGACAAGTTCGATATCCTCTCCCAACGGGGCATCGGGCATATTGACGAATCGGTACGGCTCATTAAAAAGAACCGTGGGATTACCGTAGACATACGCGATACCTCCCTTTCCAAGGATGAAACGATTTGTAATACCTATTTGGGACAGGGAAAGACCATCGGCTGCTTTTATATCGAAAGCCCTGCCATGCGAGGGTTGCTCCGCCGACTAAAGTGTGATAATTATAAGACACTGGTAGCAGCCTCTTCCATCATACGCCCGGGGGTGGCACAGAGCGGGATGATGAAGGAGTATATCTTCCGCCACAACCATCCCGATAAGTTCGAGTACTTCCATCCGGTCTTTGAGCAGCAGTTAGGTGAAACCTACGGCATTATGGTCTATCAGGAGGATGTGATCAAGATTGCCCTGCATTACGGGGGGCTGGCCGCAGCCGACGGGGACATATTGCGTCGTGCCATGAGCGGCAAGGGGCGTTCTAAAGCTGCATTACAGAGAGTAAAGGACAACTTCTTTGCTTCCTGTGCCGAAAAAGGCCATCCCGAGGAGCTTAGTGCTGAGATTTACCGTCAGATCGAATCCTTTGCCGGGTATTCCTTCTGTAAGGCGCATTCGGCCTCCTATGCCGTGGAAAGCTACCAGAGCCTGTACCTGAAGGTGCACTATCCCATCGAGTTCATGGTGGCGGTCATCAACAACCAGGGCGGGTTCTACCGCACCGAGGTCTATGTGCATGAGGCGAGGATGTCCGGGGCGGATATCCATACCCCCTGCATCAACAAAAGCGAGGTGGAGACGACCCTGTATGGCAGGGATGTCTATTTGGGTTTTATGCACCTGCAGGGGCTGCAGGGAGAAATTGCCCGTTGTATTGTCTCCGAACGTATTGAAAATGGAGACTATAGTTCGTTAGAGGATTTCATTAACCGGGTGCCTATAGGGATTGAGGGCCTGCAGCTGCTGATCTATATCGGGGCGTTTCGCTGCACTGGGAAGAACAAGAACGAACTGTTGGTTACCGCCCGCCGTATCATGATGCATTTTAAGCCGGCACAGCGTCAGCCCCAATTGCTTCCTGAACCGGTGCAGCAGTACAGGCTCCCGGAACTGAAACGCTCCCCTTTTGAGGATGCCTTTGACGAGATTGAATTGCTGGGTTTCCCTGTATCGGTTACCCCTTTCAACCTTTTGAAAACCGGCTACCGTGGGGATGTCATGGCACGGGATTTGGTGCAGTACCATAAAAGGCAGGTGAAGATGCTGGCCTATCTGGTCTCGCGCAAGCACGTACCCACCAAGATGGGGGCGATGTATTTCGGGACGTGGATCGATGCCAACGGGGAATTCTTTGATACCGCCCATTTTACCGGCAGTCTGAAGCAGTACCCCTTTAAGGGCGGTGGCTGTTACCTGCTCTTGGGTACCGTGGAGGTGGACTACCACTTCCCTACCATTACCATATCCAAAATGGAGAAACTGCCTTTCATTGCCGATCCGCGCTACAGGGAAACCGAAGAGGAAAGTACACGAACTGCAGCGCGATTACGCGAGGATGTTTCGATGACACATCGTGCGCCCTATCCGCAGGAACAGGAGATCGGCCTGCCAAGGCATAAGATGAATACAGCAACATATCAGAAAACGACAGGATAAGCAGGATGAGAAAGAACGAGTATGCCATAGTTGATATTGAGACCACAGGCGGTAATGCCTCGGGGAGCCGCATTACGGAAATCTGCATCATTATCCATGACGGGATAAAGGTGATCGACCGCTGGGAAACCCTGGTGAATCCTCAGAAGGAGATACCCCTGCCGATTTTTGCCCTGACCGGGATTAATAACGGGATGGTAGCCGGAGCGCCGATCTTTGACGACATAGCCGAAAAGGTATTGGAGCTGCTGGAAGGCCGGATATTTGTAGCGCATAATGTGAATTTCGATCATTCCTTTGTAAAGCATGAACTGGAGCATGCCGGGCTGAAATGGACCACCCGGAAGCTCTGCACCGTGCGGGCTGCCCGTAAGGTACGCCCGGGATTGCCCTCCTACAGCCTGGGCAACCTGTGCCGAACTCTGGATATACCCCTTACCCGCGCCCACCGCGCCGGAGGGGATGCCGATGCCACGGCCATCCTGCTGTCCCGATTACTGTTATGGGATGAGGCCGGGGAAATAGCAAAGATGATCAAGCGGAACTCGCACGACCAGAACCTGCCCCCCAACCTGCCCCAATCCGAGTTTGAGCAGTTACCCGAAAAGCCCGGGGTGTACTATTTCTATAATCAGGTAGGAAAAGTGGTCTATGTCGGGAAGGCCAAGAACATCAAAAAAAGGGTGGCTCAGCATTTCTCCGGGCATAAGATCACATCCCAGCGCCAGAACTTTATGCGCGATATCCACTCCATCTCCCACGAGATCTGCGGCACCGAGTTTATGGCACTGCTATTGGAATGCTGTGAGATCAGAAAGCTGTGGCCCCTGCACAACAGGGCACTAAAGAAGTTTGAACCGAAGTTCGGGCTGTACCACTACCAGGCGCGTAGCGGGTATAAGTACCTTGGCATTGGGAAACTGGCCAAAGGACAGACTTGTGTGGAACACTTCTTTTCCCTGCACCAGGGGGTGAACCTTCTCCTCTCCCTGGCCGGGGAGTTCGGTATCGACCACCGGTTCTGCCATTACGGGACGCTGGATGCAGGAGAGTTCATTATCAAAAAAGATACGGCCGATCTGCCCGATGTAAAACAGCACAATGCCAAGGTGGAAGAGGCACTAGACTATCTTGCTGACAGCAGGCTGAGTTTCGGGATTGTCGATAAGGGGCGATCCGGTGAGGAACACAGCTGCATCTGGGTGGAAAACGGGCATTTCTACGGTATGGGTTATATGCCGTCAGATGTGGGGATTACAGAAGCTATCGAACTAAAGGATTATGTAACACCTTACCACAGCAACCGCTATATCATGCAGCTTATTACAGGCTATGCCGAGAAATATCCCGGTAGGGTCTTGCGGGCTGAAGTGCCTGTCGAAGAATAAAAGTGCGGAAAGAAAAGCAAGAATAATTGCGAAAGCAGAAAGGATGAAATTATGATAACACTGTTTGACGATACGGAACTGTTTACTGTTGGTAACTCTCCGAAACGCTATTACCACCTGCCGGATATGGAGCTGATGCAGTATGACGGATTTATTCCAAAAGCGGAAGCGGATAGTTATTATGAAAAATTACTCCATAATACACCATGGCGGGAATACCAAATGCCGATGTACGATAAGATAGTCACTGCACCGAGGATGATTGCCTGGTATGGTGAACCCGAAGAGGCCGGTGAGGGTTCCCTGCCCTGGACTCCTGAACTTCTTCTACTTCGAAAAAAGGTGGAACAGGAAACCGGGCTGTCCTTTAATGCCGTGCTGCTGAACCTGTATCGTAACGGTAGTGACAGTGTAGCCTGGCATTCGGATAAGGAACACCGCATCGGCAGCAATCCCAATATTGCCTCAGTAACCTTCGGACAGACAAGGCCATTTAGGTTCAGGCATAAAATCGACAAATCAGTACCGCAGATTGAGATACCCCTACATCACGGCACTTTGTTACTTATGTCGGGAACTACCAATACCTATTGGGAACACCATATACCGAAATCGGCAAAGGAGATGCTGCCGAGGATCAATTTGACGTTCAGGCAGAATAACAAGGAAAATATCTGAGAAAAACAGGCCTAATATACAGCTTTAACAAAAGCATTTCTCGCAATATCGATAGGAAATATATTGACTGGTTTTCCGTCCAATCTTATTTTATAGTTGCTTTTACTTCGCCACAGGTTTCCATTACTTCTCCATAATAGGGATTTCGAATCTCTTTTTCTAAGCTTATCCAATAAGCCCCTTTATTGTTATCTGCCATCGGGCAAAACTGAATATATCCTCTTTCATCAGACTCAAACAGTAACAAACTACGTATAATATGGACAGAAAGTTGCTTAAAATACCTCCTTTGTTTTACTATATCAGAAGTGTTTGCAATACCATTTACAGAGATTTTTAGTTCTTTCAAAATGGTTATCCAATGTTCATGTCCTTTGTTATCGGATGATAAATTCATATTTGCTTTTTTCAAAAATTCATTTATCTGCTTCCCTGCTTCTTGAGCGCCATTGACATCATCTTTTACCAATGCATCCTTCAAAATAAGATACTTATCAAAAATTTGTTTTAGTTGATTTTGAAATTTGGCAGAAACTTCAATTTTTTCGCTGATTTGTGCAAGCTCCATATTGTTCATTTTATCTCCTGTACTTTCTTGAATCCCGTGCATATCCATATGGTTTTCGTGTCCTGTCATTGTTTTACCAACTGATGCATTCATCATGCTCTTTTTACCTTGCAGCTGTGCAGCAGCATCAATTGTGAATGTACCGTTGGTAACTATTTCCTCACCACTGGAAAGCCCTTCTGTGATAGTGTAAACCTCGCCGTATTTAGGCCCTAATGTTACTTCGCGCATTTCAAAAACGGGTTCGTTGGGATTGGTCTTTACATAAACCAATGAGCGCTCGCCTGTCCACATAACCGCAGTTGCCGGAACAGTAATGTTGGTTTCCATTGCATCAGCTTTTGACATATTTACTTTTGCAGTAACGAACATTCCTGGTTTTAATAAATCTTCTTTATTGTTCAAATTTGCTCGGACAGAAACTGTTCGGGATTTCGAGTTCAGCGTGGGGTCAATAAACGAAACAGTTGCCTCAAATTCTTTGTCGGGATAAGCATTAGCAGTAACCGTTATTTTTTGCCCTTCCTCTAATTGTGAAATTTGCCGTTCATAGGCATCGAACATTGCCCAGACCGTACCCAGATCACTTACTTTTACAATAGGTTGCCCTTGTTTTACATAGTCGCCTTCTTCTGCCATTTTCTGAAAAACCGTACCCGATACCGTGGCATAAACAGGAAAGTTTTCACGTATTTTGCCGGAGTTTTCTATTTGATCGATTAGGCTTTCAGATAGTTTCCATAGTTTCAGCTTGTTACGGACCGCTTTATATAGCGCGGGTTGTGATTCCTTCAGTTTAGAAGCTGTTAAGAGCTCCTGTTGAGCTGCAATAAGGTTTGGTGCATAAATAGTGGCCAGTAACTGACCTTTACGCACTTCCTCACCGGTAAAATTCACGTTCAGTTTTTCAATACGGCCTTCAAAATAACTGGCTTGTACAGCATTGGCTTCTTCATTTGCCATAATTTTTCCCGAAAGCCTCATCTGGTTTTCTTCATTTCCCGAAACATTTCCTACAATGGTTGTCTGGATGTTTGCCAAGGCCATTGCATTTTCGGTCATTTTTATTTCGTTCATTGCAAGGCCGCCTGCGCCTGATACGGCAGGAATCAAGTCCATTCCGCATATTGGGCAATCGCCGGGCTCAGGCTGCATAATCTGTGGGTGCATTGAACAGGTCCACAGTTGCTTTTCCTGCTTGCTATCCGACACATCGGAAACTTCCTTAGTGTTTGATCCTCCTTCAGCTGACTCACCAAAAAAGACGTAGCCCAATACCAGACCAACGGCTAAAATGCCGATGTAAATGATGTATTTCTTCATAATATATATAATTCAACAGGTTTCTAAAGCGCTTAACCATACAATATACTTCTAAATATCTAAGGTATTTTAAACCTGACAGTTTGATGCTTGATACTATTTTGCAGCTTCCAAACGTTTTATCATTTCTTTCATTTCACCGATTTCTTTACGTTGTGCTGCAATAATGTCATCTGCTAATTTTCTGACTTTTGGATCTTTTATGTCTGCTCTTTCACTTGTTAAAATTGCAATTGAGTGATGGGGAATCATTGCCTTCATCCAAAGTATATCGCCAATAATAGGACTTTGCGCCCTTACAAGCCCAAGTGCGCTGACAAAAAGTAGCAGGCTTCCCACTAATATAATAATATTCTTTTTCTTGTTCTGGTACATTTTCCGCATAAATAACCACATTATTACTGCCATACAGGCTATTCCCAAACAACTCATATAGAATCGTGTCAGGCTAAAATACACGTGGTCAATTTGATATGTGTTAAGGTACATTGTGATGTACATAGCTACGAAAGATGCGGCCAGCATCAAAATGAATTTTGTGTAATTACCTTTGCTTCTGTTTTGATTTGAAAGTTCCATAGTTATAAAGTTTTAATTATAATTTGATATTTTTTAGCCGTAAGGAATTTGCAATGACCGATACCGAACTGAAACTCATTGCCAAAGCTGCAAGCATAGGTGACAATAATAATCCGAAAACAGGATAGAAAACACCTGCGGCTATTGGTATGCCCAGAATATTATAGCCCAATGCCCAAAACAGATTTTGCTTGATATTGCGCATTACACTAGCACTCAAATTCCTAGCCATTACAATGTCGTGCAAATCGCCTTTTACCAAAGTTACCATTGCACTTTCAATGGCAACGTCTGTTCCTGTTCCCATTGCGATACCCACATCGCTTTTTGCCAAGGCCGGGGCGTCGTTGATACCATCCCCTGCCATTGCTACAATTCTTCCGTTCCTTTGCAGTTTCTCTACTTCTTGCAGTTTGTTTTCGGGCAACATTCCAGCTTTGAAATCGGCAAGGTCTAGTTCTTTTGCCACGGCTTGGGCGGTGTTCTGATTATCACCAGTGAGCATAATTACGGCAATTCCCATATCCTGCAGATTTTTAATTGCTTTTGCACTTGTTTCTTTTATTTTATCGCCAATAACGACATACCCGGTAACTTTCCCATTTAGGGATAAATAGGAAACGGTTTTTCCTTGCTTTTGAAACCTTTGTGCTTCGGTTTCCATATCTGAAGTTAATTCAGCATTGGCGTATGCCATCATTTTCGCATTGCCTAAATCCAATTTTTTTCCATTGACGATTCCTTCTACACCTTTCCCTGTAACGGCACCGAAGTTTTCTGTTTCTAAAAACTCGGTTCTCATCTCTTTTCCATATTTTACGGTAGCTTTCGCGAGTGGATGTTCACTCATATTGTTAAGGGAAACAATGTATTTCAATACATCATTTTCAGAAAATTCCTTTCCGAAAGTGCCAATCTTTTCAACGGTTGGTTTCCCTTCGGTTATGGTGCCGGTTTTATCGATAATCAGGGTATCTACCTTGTCCATTTTTTCGAGAGCTTCAGCATTTTTAATCAGCACACCATTTTGAGCACCTTTGCCAACACCCACCATCACGGACATCGGTGTAGCCAGACCGAGTGCACAGGGACAGGCAATGATGAGTACAGCGATTGCATTTACAAAAGCATAGACATAAACAGGTTCGGGTCCAAAAATTGCCCAAACTATAAATGTGATGATTGAAATAAGAACAACGATAGGCACAAAATATCCCGAGACCGTATCGGCCAGTTTTTGGATGGGCGCACGACTGCGACTGGCGTTATTGACCATTTGGATGATTTGGGAAAGCAAGGTGTCTGAACCCACTTTTTCAGCTTTCATTAGAAACGATTGGTTACCGTTGATAGTTCCGCTGCTTACTTTGTCGCCTTCGTTTTTGCTAACGGGAATGGGTTCTCCTGTAATCATAGATTCGTTAACTGTTGTATTTCCTTCGGAAATGACGCCGTCAACTGGAATTTTATCGCCTGGTTTTACGCGAAGGATATCGCCCAGCTTAATTAAATCAATCGCAACTTCTTCTTCCTTGCCATCCTTAACCAGTATAGCTTTGTTTGGTGCGAGCTTCAACAATTCCTTGACGGCGGAATTTGTTTTGCTGTGGGCACGGGCTTCGAGAACCTGACCCAATAAAACCAAGGTTAAAATAACAGTTGCAGCTTCAAAATATACGTGTACTGCACCAGAATCTGTTTTAAATTGTGCCGGAAAGAAATCGGGAAAGAGCATCCCGAAAACGCTGAACAACCACGCTGCGCCCGCGCCAATACCGATTAAGGTAAACATATTGAGGTTCCATGTTTTTATACTTCTGTAAGCCTTTTCAAAGAACATCCAGGTAGCATAAAAAACCACAGGTATCGATAAGGCAAACTGAATCCAGTTCCAATACTTCTGTTCCATTACTTGGTATAATGGATTGTTGGGAATCATTTCGCTCATTGCTATCAGGAAAATGGGCAAAGTAAAAGCAATGGCAATCCATAATTTCCTGAGCAGTTTCTTATAGGTTTTTTCTCCTGAAGAAATATCAGGCTGCATCGGCACCAAATCCATGCCACAGATCGGGCAGGCTCCCGGTCCATCCTTTACAATTTCAGGGTGCATTGGGCAAGTCCATTGTTCGGAAGTTGTTGCTGTTAGATTTTGCTCTTCCACCAAGTCCATTCCGCAGACAGGGCAATCGCCAGGTTTATCATAGGTTTTATCACCTTCGCAGTGCATTGGGCAGTAAAAAGTTCCAGTTCCTTTGCTTTTTGGTTTTTCTACCTTTGCGTCTCCGGAATGATGCTGTTCTCCGATATTATGGATACTATAATTTCCAACGTCATTTTTCAAGGCCTCCTGAAACTTTATAAATGGAATATGGTTTTTCATTTCTATGGTTGCTTCGGCTTTTTCCAAATCGACCGACGCAGAAGTTACACCTTCAACTTTTGAAAGTGTACTCTCTACATGGTTTCGGCAACCGTTGCAGGTCATTCCGTGGATGTGATAGGTGTGCTTCATTTTATCTTATATTGAATTATTATTGAGAATTAAGTACCCCAATTTCCCTTTATATACAAGTAGGGATAATCCTTATACACTTTGGTCAGGGGATTTCCTATTCCATTTTTGTAGATTCTTAAATTCTTTATCGACATTCCCTCTACATTTTTTAAAGTGTTTAGTCAAATGGCCACTTTTATTATCATTGAGGAAATATGCTATTTCTTAAAAAGTAAGCTACCCCAATTGTATCAGTTATTTTACCTTTTCAAATCTTCAGACTGATTTCATTTTTCGCATCGGTCATTCTCAGGGTTTTGCTGGACAATTTGCTCAAAGCCGAATAGGATCTGTTAAATCTTTGAGTTAAAAAAGAAGAAATTTGTGCATCATCCTGATTTTCAATTTTTTTGATCAGGGCAGTCTTTATTTCTTTAAAAAACTTCTGTTTTCTCCTGTATAATTTCAAATCCATGTTTTTTAGTTTTTTTCAAATTTGGAATTTTTTTGTCTGGATATATTCTCATTTAAAATTATTTGCCCTGATTCAACCGATTTTATGTCATAACCCAAAACATTCAACTCACGTATTACAGTTGATCAACACCTATCCCAGACCGTATTTTTTTATGTGAAGAGTTTTTTTCCTTATCAGTTAATAAAAAAATTCACAATCAATCCGCCCGCTAGCCAAAAGTAGCTTATCAATGCGGCATACTTCAGGATGTTTTCCAACAGTTGGCTTTTGGGTGCCATTTCCTTCATTTGTTTTACATCTTTCCTTTTGAAAAATCCGAGATAGACTAAAAATCCAGATAATATCAGAAAAGCGATGTTCAAAAAGAAGGTATAATCTAATTTAAAGTATTCGCTATTCTGAATTTTTACTTGTGAAGGGTCTGGCAGAATGCTCAATAAATCGAATGAATAATGCAGAATAAGTGATGCACCGATCAATGCCGTAAACAGTAAAAACAAGATGAAAAGTGACATTTTCCATCCATAGTATCTGGCATTGATGCGAAGTATGGGAAATACTACCAAATCACTAAAAATAAAAGCCATAACGCCTGCAAAACTCACACCTTTGCCTAATAAGAGTGCGGCTAACGGAATATTTCCCATTGAACCGATAAAGGTCAAAAATGCAGCGACCGGACCGACAATAATGTGCTCGAGGATTTGGAAAAAGGTAAAATCGGTATTGCCGCTTCCGCTATTGATAAACAAAGTTTGAAAAAAAGAATCCGGCACAAAGGCCGCTACGATTCCTGCAATGGTAAAGCCAACAGTAACGTCTTTCCACACCATTTTCCATTCCATCCCATATTGTTTTGAAACCTTTGCCCAGCCTTTTTCCGACTGTATTTTCTTTCTCCACGATCTGGAACCGTCCATATCCTCATCGCCCTTATCCTTAAGGTTTTTTCGCGCTTTCTCTATGAGTTTTTTTGGATTTGTCAACCGAATCAACAGCCAAGAAATAAGTATCAATAGAATTCCCCCGACATATTCGCCAACGACAAATTGCCAACCCAGAAAGATGGAAATGATAATTCCGAGTTCGATAACCAAATTGGTTGATGCCAATAGAAAAGCTATTGACGACACAAAACTCGCCCCTTTTTTGAAAAGTGACTTTGTTGATGCCAATGCCGCAAAACTGCACGAACTGCTGATAAAGCCGAAAAATGTACCGAGCAAAACGCCCTTGCCTTCATTTTCGCCCATCGTTTCCTGCATCTTTTTTTCGGTCACAAAAACCTGAATCATACTGCTGATGATGTAGCCAAGCGCAAAAGCCCATAGTGCCATCCAAAAAAATCCAGTGGTTGTATAGGCAGCCTCGCCCCATTGTTTTACAAAGTTGTCCATAGTATACTCTTTTTTGTGCCTGATTAGGGAAGGAACATAGAACTACCCAGTAACTATAACCTTCCCAAATTCAGGACTTTACTGTAAACTATTTTTTAGTTTAGTCATATAATCAATCAACGTTTTCTTTTCAGCATCTGATAAAATCGCATCCTGGTGAACCAATGTATAGGACGACAAGGGCATTTCATCATCCTTAATCTGGTTGATAATGGATTTTAATTTGCTGTTTTTTCTTCTGTCTGAATAATTTTCCCATTCATTAAAGTTAAGCTCTGCCTTTCCCTTCTTTATATGGTCTTCCAAAACCCAAGCAATAGGTTGAATTTTATTGTACCACGGATATTCGGTATTGTTACTGTGGCAATCATAGCAAGATTCCTTCAATAGTGTACTGATATTTTCCCGTGGGTTGTTGACCAACAGAAAATCGGTTTTTGGTACAATATCACTTTCGCTTCTTTCCACTGGAAAAAATTGGATTGCTATAAAGCCAATCAATAAAATGAGCGCTATGGTTTTTAGGATTTTCATTCAGTCATTGAGTTAAACCTATAAGCTACCCGGCAGATTGCTTCGTACCTCGCAATGCTGGGAATACCTTACGGGTTATGATTAATTAATTTCCTTTTGCACTTTACCGCAGGCCATCATTTTGCTGCCGTAGTAAGGGTTTTTTACTTCTTTTTCCATACTTAACCAAGCACTTCCACCATCATACATTGGGCAAAATTGTTGGTACAAGGTATTTTCAGTTCCCGTAATGGCTACCATATCCATCATATCCTTGCTCAAGGTCTTGAAATGCTCACGTTGGTGGTCCATTTCACTTTTGCCAATATGTTCTGCGTGTTCCTTGGCATCTGCGATAATGTCCTTTAATTCTTTTTGCTGTTCTGCTTTGTAACTGCTCACATCAAAGCCATTTAAGGTATTTTCCAATCTTTTGCCTGCTTTTGCGGCATCCTCCTGATTAGTTGCCACTAGCGCATTTTTCAATTCCATATAATATGCCATTACTTGTTTGGCATCAGAGGATTGCGCATTTGAATCCATCGAATCACTGGAACCGTCCATCTCATCGTGTTCCATTCCTTCATCGTGGTGATCGCCTTCTTCAGAAGACATTTCAGAATGCCTAGCATCTTCCAAATTTTCTTTTTTACCGTCTTTGCAGGACATTGCAGTTAGGCTTACAAAAGCCATTGCCAAAATTGCTGTTGTTACTTTTACATTTTTCATTTTGTTTTTAATTTAAATTAATACTTGTTTTAGTTTACCATTTATTGAATTATTAAAATCTCACTGATAAGCCGCCACCTGCACCAAAACGGTTGTCGTAGCTGGCCATCAATGAAAAGTTTCTTGATAGGAAATATTCGATACCTGCATTCCAAACTACTTCCTTGGCAAAATTGTCGCCAACTGGAAGGTCATTTACCCACCCAAAATCTGCTTGGTATTCATAACTGCCAAAAATGGCAGTTCTTGGAAAAATGAGGATTTCACGGCTCAAACTTATCTGTGGACGCAACTTATTGTCAATACGCACATCGAGATTGAATAGATAAGGCGTCAAAAACCGAACTCCAGCAATGGCTGTGGTAGATAGTTCATCCAAACTGTCCTCCATTTCATTTTCAATATTAATACCGCCAAACACCCTTAAATAATCGTGCAAATAGCGTTCGTAAGTTATTTCTGCTTCCAAATTTTGATTCCAGCCATACTCGGCCATTACATTGAACTGGTTGCGAATGTTTGAGGTTACAAAGTTAAATTCCGTCATATGCGATGCCGCATCCACTATTGCCCAAGTGTAATATTTATCTGCCTCGGAAATCAAACCGCTTATGGGATATCCGTTCAAACGGTCATCCCTTGGCGTGTCATAGCTCATAACCCTTGCCATTCCGCTCATCATATGGTACAAAATATGGCAATGGAAAAACCAGTCACCGTATTCGTTGCCATAAAATTCTATAGTAACCTCTTGCATCGGTGGTACGTTCACGGTATGCTTTAGTGGTGAGTACTCGCCATTCTTGTTGATGACCCTGAAAAAATGCCCGTGAAGGTGCATTGGATGGTGCATCATCGTTAGGTTGTTCAAAGTTATACGGGTCACTTCTTTATGATTTATTTGGATGTTATCGGCTTCCGACAGCGGCACACCGTTCATACTCCAGATGTAGCGGTTCATATTACCCGTGAGATTCAACAAAATTTCCCTAACGGGAATATCATTTCCATAACTGGTTTTTTCGGGTGACTTCAAATAATCGTAATTGTATTCAGAAAACATATTCTTTCCGCCCATATGCATAGTGTCCATTTCGGGATCATCTTTATTCATTTTCATTTCTGAATGATCTGTCTTTACGTCCGTTATAGTATCTTTGGACCTGTTTATTTTCATTTTTTCATCATCTTTCTGTGTCTTTGAATTGTCCATTTTACTGTGGTCTATTTTATCGTTCATCAATGAATCCCTGGTCATATTCATATTCATTATTTCGTCCTTCCTATTCATTTTGGAATGGTCCATCTGCATTCCATATTCGGCTTTCATTTCATAGCGTTCATCTTTTTTTGGTTGAAATTTTAAAGCATGCGCCCCCATTTTCATCTTCATTTTTGCCATTTGTTGCATCATCTGAATCTTATCAGGTTTTGGTACGATTTCCGCAGGTAAAGTTTTACCGGAACCTATATATGCCAGGGCTGTTCCGGAACCATCTTGCGCCATAGCACGAAATTCAATCTTTCCATTTTCGGGAATAGTCACGATAAAGTCATAGGTTTCCGCTATAGCAATAAAGGTTTTGTTGTGTTTTACCGGAACGCAGTCCTTTCCATCTGCGGCTACCAGAATTGGTTTGTCACCACCAAAGGTCATCCAAAATTGTGATGACGCAGAACCGTTTATGATTCGCAATCGCACTTTTTCGCCAGCCTTAAAGTCAGGATATTCAACTACTTCCTTTCCATTGACCAAAAAAGCGGGGTAATAAATGTCCGCAATGTCTGCGCCCTCCATGCGCTGACGCCAAAAATCGAGCTGTGCATCTAAGGCCCCTCTTGCAATCACTTTATTTAAGGGGGTAGAAGTACCTTTTTTCATCTGGTACCATTCATTTCCCCGTTTTAGGTTTCGAAGTACATTCACTGGCTTTTCATTGGTCCAATCCGAAAGCATCAGTACTAAATCTTTATCATAATCCAGGTTCTTTTCTTTTGGCTTAATGAGTATAGAACCGAAAACACCGCTTTGTTCCTGCAGCATTGTGTGTGAGTGATACCAATAGGTGCCACTTTGTCTGATTGCAAACTCATATTTAAAAGTAGTGCCGGGTCTTATGGGAGGCGTGGTCAAATAAGGAACGCCATCGTAAAAATTCGGTAAAATTATTCCATGCCAATGCACGGAAGTCTCAACGCTCATTTCATTTTTTACATAGATGACGGCATATTCTCCTTCAGTAAACTCTAGCGTCGGACCCGGAATGGTCCCGTTTACCGTCATCCCTTTCACTTGCTTGCCAGCCTTATTGACCATCTCTTCTTTTAAGGTAATGGTATATTCGTGAACAGGTGAATGATCAGGATTTCCTTCTGTCGATTTTTCGTAAATGGACTGGGCAGTAATTGTTTGCCCCGATAGTAGCAGTAGGATTAATAAAATTTTCAAGTCTTTCATCTTCTTTTTTATATAAATGCAACATTTTTTTTCAACAATTTAATCCAAAAGAATATAGTCTTAATTGGTTAAATAATTGATGACTGTGGATTGTATATAATACATCTTTATTGATTCAATTTTACTGATTTGCAACCTTAGTTGCAATTCCTGTATATCCAAAACATCATTAAAATCTATCATTCCCGTTTCATAGTTTTTTATTAGGATTTCCTCGGCATCAGCGGCTTGTTTTAAGTTTTTGGATTGAGTATCGTAACTTATTCGTGCTGAATTTCTATCATGAATTGCTCTTGAAAGCATTGTTTGCAAAGTCTTTAAGCGCTCTTCTTTTTGTGAAGTGATTTCCTGCTGTTTCAAATGATTCTGTCTGGACTGGCTTCTGTATTTGCTGTTGAAAATGGGAATGGAAAGCGTGACCATTGGCATCAAGATATCTTTTCCATTGTCTAACGGGTCCATATCCGTTCGCTGTGAAACCGGAATATAATCCAATCCAAAACCGAGCATTGGGCTGCTTTCTTTTTGATTTAACAGTTCAGACTGCGAAACGGATTCGTACAGCTTGTCATATTTGGTAAGTTCCGGATGTACTTTTAGGTTTTCCTCGGAAATCATTTCGGTTTCTGAAGGCATTGTAAGTTCTGAAACGACTATAACAGTCATATCGCTTTTCCGATTCAAGAGATTGTTGAATACGGCCTGTTCCGCCAAATACTGCTGTTGCAGGACTTCCTTAGACTGCTCCAATTCATTCTTCCTAATCTGCAAGCGTAATACGGAAACTGCCGATGCTTTGCCCACTTCCAGAGACGTCAGAGCCAAACGTTCGTAAGTATCCAACAATTTTACATTCTTTTCCAGCACTTCCTGTTTGGCCCTGTTTGCCATTAAGTTGTAGTAGGATTGGGAAACGGACACAATTAATCTCCGTTTGGCAATGATCAGTTCTTCATATTGTAAAGCTGCGACAGCATTAGTGTAATTTTCCCTTGCCGTAATAGTGCCAAACCAAGGTATCATCTGTTTCAGTGAAAATCTAGCGCGCTGCGCCCCGACCCTTGTTTCCGGTTCGCTTAAAAAGTATCCTGCACTTAATTCTGTATTGGGCAACCAATTGCTCTCATTCACTTTTTCAACTGCTGTCTCATATTGAAATTGGACCTTTTGGATTTCGGGACTGTTGGAAACTGCCTCATCGGTATAGCCCTTTAATTCTTGACCATAGCAATTGAAAGCAAAAAGATATACCCCGAAAAATAAGACTACTTTAAAATGTTTTTTATCTCTTTTCATTATTTAATAGTTATAGGAAGTGACTCGTTTCTTAGCCCCCTCTTTGCAAGTCGTTCCTTCCTCCAGCTATAAAGTACAGGTACAAGGAAATATGATGTTGTATCAAGTAGCATACCCCCAAAAATAGGAATTGACATGGGTATCATTATATCACTGCCTTTTCCGGTGGAAGTCAAAACCGGCAAAAGTGCCAGAATGGTCGTGACCGTTGTCATCAAACAGGGACGGATACGTTTTGAAGCCGCTTCCAGCGTGGCTCTTCTTATTTCCGCCTTATCCGTTGGGTTATTTTTATCAAAGGTTTGTAAGAGATAAGTTGCCATCACCACCCCATCGTCGGTAGCGATTCCGAAAAGCGCAATGAAACCTACCCAAACTGCAACACTCAAATTGATGCTTTTTATATTAAAGAGGTCTCTCAGGTTTTCACCAAAAAAGCTGAAGTTTAAGAACCAATCCTGATTATATAACCAAATCATGGCAAAACCGCCTGCAAAGGCTATAGCAATCCCAGTAAAAACCATGAGCGTTGTAGAAACCGAACGGAACTGGAAGTACAATATCAAAAAGATGATCGCCAGTGCCAAAGGCACAATGATAGACAGTGTTTTTTCGGCTCGTAACTGGTTTTCATAGGTACCGGTGAATTTATAACTGATTCCTTTTGGCATTACCAGTTCGCCACTATCAACTTTTTTTTCAATTAGTGCCTGTGCATTTTCCACCACATTCACTTCAGCAAAACCATCCAATTTGTCAAAAAGTACGTAGCCCACCAAAAAAGTGTCTTCACTTTTGATGACCTGCGGACCTTGCTCATATCTAATAGTCGCCAATTCACTCAAAGGAACAGGACTTCCTTTTTCAACAGGAACATAGATACCCTGCAAATCTGAAGGGTCGCCACGCAGTTCCCTCGGATAGCGTATCCGAACACCATAACGTTCCCTGCCTTCCACAGTTTGAGTCAATACCATGCCGCCCACGGCGACTTTCAGCACATTCTGAACTTCCTCTATGGTAACACCATAACGAGCCAACTTTTCCCTGTTGATATCAATCAGCAAATAGGGTTTGCCCACAATCCGGTCTGCAAATACGGCTTCCTTTTTTACTCCTTCTGCTTGTTTTAAAATTCCTTCCAATTGAACTCCAAAGGCTTCAATCTGTTTTAAATCCTGACCTTTTACCTTAATACCCATTGGGGCACGCATCCCGGTCTGCAACATTACCAAACGGGTTTCGATGGGTTGCAGTTTGGGAGCGGAAGTAATTCCGGGAAAGTTGGTCACCCGAACTATTTCGTTCCAAATATCATTGGGCGAATGGATTTCAGGTCGCCAGTTCCGGAAGAACTCACCGTTGTCATCAGGAATCAATTTTTCTGAAGACACATCGACAGTAACAGACACCTTTTTGCCGTTCTTTCTTACCTTTTCTATTTTTTCAGAATCCACCGGATTATTTGGGTTTTCAACCAGGCTACTGTCCTTTTTTATAAAAAATCCCTCATCATCCACTTTAAAGCGTTGCCGTTTTCCTCCTTTCAATATATATTCCCTTTTATACTGAATTATATTTTCGTACATGGATAATGGCGCTGGGTCAAGTGCTGACTCCGTCCGGCCTGCTTTACCGACAACGGTCTCAATCTCTGGAATTCCTGCTACGGCCATATCTAATTGTTGCAGCACACGTTTGTTCTCTTCCACGCCTGCGTGGGGCATAGAGGTTGGCATCAGCAGATAGGAGCCTTCATTAAGGGATGGCATAAACTCCTTGCCTGTATTCTTAAAAATGAAGAGACCAAAAATCAGCAAGGCAACGGGAATAATCAGGAAGAGATACCTGTTTGCCAGTGCCCATCTTAAAATTCGGGTATAAAATCTCTGAAACAATGAAAAAGCACCCAAAAGTCCAAAACAAATAACACCCACAAAGAGAAGATTTAAAAATATATTCTTATCGACACCTAATGGCCTCCAGTATTCTGCCAGAAGAAAAACAATTGCAGCTGCGGAAATATAGATATTAAAGCGGTTGGCACGTTTCTGAGAAAATTTACCACGTTGCTTAGCAAATCCAACAAAACCAAAGGCAACCAATATTACACCTATCCAGTAGGCGAAGATCACAGCAATAAGCCCAGCCATAATTAAAAGGCCATTAATACCGTAATTCGTGTTTTTACGAATGTTCCTGTTTTTAAAGAAAATCGCTGCGAATGGCGGAATAATAAAAAGTGCTATAATAATGGATGCTGTAAGCGCAAATGTTTTTGTAAAGGCCAATGGACGGAACAACTTACCTTCGGCACCTATCATAGTAAATACAGGGATAAAACTGATAATTGTGGTCATCACAGCGGTTACGATTGCTCCCGAAACTTCGGCCGTGGCGTTGTAAACAACAGTGTTAATCGGCAATTTTTTATCATCCTCATCCAAATGTCTTATAATATTCTCTGCCAGAATAATACCCACATCTACCATTGTGCCAATAGCGATGGCAATACCCGAGAGCGCCACGATATTAGCATCTACACTGAAAAATTTCATCGCAATAAAAACCATCAGTACAGCAACGGGCAAAAGTCCCGATATTAAAATGGATGCCCGGAGGTTAAACACCATTACTATGATAACCAATATGGTAATTAGTATTTCAAGGATTAATGCCTCGTTGAGCGTTCCCAAAGTTTCCTGTATCAGCTCGGTACGGTCATAGAAAGGCACAATGGTTACTTGTGACGTCCTGCCATCGGCCAATACTTTTGAAGGTAAGCCTTTGCTTAACTCCCCAATCTTTGCCTTTACATTACGGATTACTGCCATCGGGTTGGCACCGTAGCGTGCCACAACAACCGCTCCCACAACTTCTGCCCCTTCCTTGTCCAAAATGCCGCGGCGTGTAGCAGGGCCAAGTGTAACATTGGCAATATCACCAATCTTAATAGAAGTATAATTCTCAGAAGTTACAACGGCATTTTCAAGGTCACTCACAGATTTCACATATCCCAGACCCCGAACAAGGTATTCGGCTTGGTTTATTTCCAGTGTTTGTGCGCCAATCTCCCTGTTGCTTTCCTTAACCGCTTTTACAACCTGAGCAAGGCTAATATTGTATTGGCGCATCAGTTCGGGAGTTACATCTATTTGGTATTCCTTTACGTAACCACCAATGGAAGCTACCTCTGAAACACCACTTGCAGATGCCAGTGCATACTTCACATAATAATCCTGGATACTCCGTAATTCCTGTAAATCCCAACCACCTGTAACGTTGCCTTCCTTGTCCCTCCCTTCAAGCGTGTACCAGAATATTTGTCCCAATCCTGTAGCATCAGGTCCCAAAGCTGGATTTACACCTTCCGGTAAAAGACCACTTGGTAACGAATTCAATTTTTCCAGGATTCGGCTTCGGCTCCAGTAAAATTCGATGTCCTCTTCAAAAATGATGTAGATACTTGAAAAACCAAACATTGAGGAACTACGAATCGTTTTTACACCTGGAATACCTAAGAGCGTTGTAGTCAATGGATAGGTAATCTGATCTTCAATGTCCTGTGGCGAACGACCATCCCATCTGGTAAATACAATTTGCTGGTTTTCGCCAAGGTCCGGAATGGCATCCACGGCCACAGGGTCACTTGGCAAAACCCCGGTATCCAAGTTAAAAGGTGCGTAAACTGTCCCGAACCCTACAAAAGCAACGAGTATAAGAACCGTAACAAGTTTATTTTGTATAAGAAATTTAATACATTTATTCAGCATAGATATAATTCTTAAATAATTATAAAATCTTGTTTATAGAAGTGATAAACAAGCTGTACTATCCTAGACAATTTATGCAGGACTACAGGTACTAATTACTTAAAAATCAAATAAGGAAGATCTGGTCTAAAACTTGCACATCCCTGACCAGGGGCGGCGGGGTATAATCTTTATAGGAATTGAAATCTGTTTGAGGTTCAACAAACAAAAGTATATACGTGTGAATAAAAGCCGCTACAAACAATTGTTGGCTTTTTTCTAATTTATCAAACGACGTTTTATAGGTCTCCTGCCCTTTAACGGTTACGTGCACATCATTACAGCAATCTTTTTTGGAGATATTACACTCAGATGAAAAAGCCTTACTTTGCTGAATTTCCATCCCACAAGTTTCTACATGTCCAAACAATGAAGAATCCACTAAAGTATCGCCGCAATAATGACTGTCAACAGTAAAAGAAACTGTTGACAACAACACAATAAGTGCTAAACAAAAAGATGATATTTTATGAAAACATTTTTTCATTGCTACTGCAAAGTTATGAAAAACATGCCTCACTTCGCAAATTTAACATTTTTTTTCATATTATAGAAGCCCAATCCGGGTCTTCTAGATCACTTGCAACAAAACTTGACAAAAATTTTTTGATCGCACATAAATCAAAATCTTGTCAATCTTTATTTTGCCATATCTCAATTCTATACTAATGAAAGCCTGCAAGGCTAATGTTCAAAAATACAATTTTACCTAACAAAATATCCTGCAAATAAAGTTTGTTGAAACAACTAATGCCTTTAATAAAGGTGATTTTTTATCAACACATAATTTTGTTTACGGCCTGAGCATGGCTTTCTAATAACACTTTCTTTCATTGCTACATCAGTTTTTGAATAACTGGATAATTATCTTTCCTGTGCATTTAATTTCTTATTTTAACTATTTCTTATCCGGGAATACCTCTCTCCTAAAAATTGTATTTGTGCTTTTAAGGCATCAATAAATTTCTATTAATTTCAACTTATCAAATTACATTTTACAAAGATCTGAAATGGTACCAACAGGCTATTAAATTGATAAAAAATAAATGAGGATTTGGAGAGGTTGCATTTCCAATGCAAAAACGGACAAAAAAGGCAGCTAAGCTAGCAGGCGGCGGTTGCTCCGTGCGCATAATGGCTCCGGCTGCCGCGCGGGCCACCCTCCGGGACTTATAGCACGCCGCGCCCTTACCGCCCGCTTTGGGCTGGCTTTCTTTTTTTCCGTTTTTTCTTTTGGAAAATGTATGCGGGATTGGGGAAAGCAGATTGAACATTTTGTCAAACTTAAAATCTTTCGATTATGGAAATTACAGGACGACTGACAGCGGATGCCCAGGTGCGTACGCTGTCCGACAACAGGCAGGTGGTGAATTTTTCCGTGGCGGTCAGTGACAGCTACAAGGCGCGCAGCGGGGAACGTATCACACAGACCGAATTCTTTGACTGTTCCTACTGGATAGGCACGGGCATAGCGCAGTACCTCACCAAAGGAACTATTGTAGAACTCTCGGGGCGTGTAAGTGCACGGGCTTGGGTGGACAGCGAAGGCAACGCTAAGGCGGGGCTGAACTTCCACACCTCCAAAATTACCCTGCACGGTGGCGGGGCAGCCACAGATAAAGCGCAGCCCGTAAACCAGACCGCAGAAAGCGCAGCACCCGTGTACGAAGCCGAAGTAGTATCCAATGGTACAGCCCCTGACGATGACCTCCCATTTTAAAACCGTTTAACCTTTAAATTGTAACATTATGGCACATAATATAAATTTCAATGAAACAACAGGGCAACACGCCTTTATGAGCGTAAAGCAGCCTGCATGGCACGGGCTTGGGCAGATAGTAGAAAACTATCCTACAAGCCGTGAAGCCATAGCCGTTGCAGGCTTGGATTATGAAGTAACCAAAGCCCCGATTTTTGCAAGAGGCGCAGGATTATTTGACACCTATCCCGTACCTGACCAATACGCCACGATGTGCACCGACACCAAAACCGTGTTTGGTGTGGTGGGTAAAGACTACCAAATCGTACAAAATGCGGATGCGTTCGCCTTTTTCGATGCCATTGTAGGTGGTGGCGAGGGCATACTGTACGAGACCGCAGGCGCACTCGGCAACGGGGAACGCATTTTTATTACCGCCAAGCTGCCCGGCTATATCCGTGTGGGTAACGGGGACGATGTAACCGAAAAATACATTTTCCTGACCACCTCCCACGATGGCAGCGGGTCAATTACCGCAGCCTTTACGCCTGTGCGCATCGTCTGCCAAAACACGCTTAATGCAGCGTTGCGCAATGCGACCAATGTCGTACGCATACGCCACACCGCAGGGGCTAAAGAACGTTTGGAACAGGCGCACAAAGTGATGGGCGTTGCTGATAACCTGTCGTTGCAGTTAGAAAGTATCTTTAATGAGTGGGCTAACGTACGCATCGAAGATAAGCAGGTGAAGCAACTGATACAGTTGGCACTATGTCCCAACAAAGAAACCTACAACATTTTAAAGAAAGGGGCTACCGAAGAACTTTCAACGATGTACAAAAATGCCTGTGATGCGGCATTCGAGTACGCTATGGCTGACGATTCGCAAAGCCTTGTTACCACCAAAGGCACGTTGTTTGGCGCCTACAATGCCGTTACAGGCTATTACCAAAATGTACGCAGCTTTAAAACGGGTGAGGACAAACTGAAAAGCATCTGTTTGGGTGGTACGGCACAGGCACGGGGGCAAAAAGCTTTTGACCTGTGCGGAGATTTCTATAAAAACGGGGCGGTTGCCCTGCAATGCAACTGATAGTTAACCGCTGCACCGCCAAGCGGTGCAGCATAAAATAAATGTTTTGAGCGTATTAGCACAGACCACAGAACGCAAGGCAGTAACCACCCTTAAAAAAGTGCTGCCCATTTTTGAAAGGCTCGACCATGTTGCCATGAGCGCAGCCGATGCCTTTGACACCGCAACTGCCCTGAACCTGATTAGGCGTGTAATAGAAAGCAACCCCGAACCGCAACGTAAACCCAAAAAATAAATGCCATGCCAGTAACGAATTTTTTTGCCCACATCGCGGCCATACCCTTTGAGGGCTGCCTGAACATTACCGTCAAAAAGGACGGGGAACAACTGACCACCTCTGTACTGGTGCAAAATGACGGCTGCGGGGATGCAGCAAAGAACCATATACCGCCACTTATTATAAAAGGCAGCGCAAAGGAATTGTGTGAGGGCTTTTTTGATGCTGTCAGCACACCGCTAACTGAAACTTCTAAACTGCTCGTGAATATGGAAGCCTACCTGAAAGGGCAGGAAACCGCCAGGAAAAATGCAGCAATGGAAAAGAAGAAAACCGAAAAGGTGGATAAAGCCGATAAATCGGACAAGCCGACCACGCCCGAGGAAATCAAGGAAATGAAATATATCGGCATTATGGTGGAAGTCGATAAACTCGAAGCAGCAGGCAAATTCAGGGAAGCGTGGTTAAAAGTTCCCAAAACTTCCGAGTTCCCCGACAAATCCGAGGAAATGCAAAAACGCAGGTCAAGCTTGTCGGCTCAATTCAGCCCCGACCTTTTTGGCGCAGGACAGCCTGCCACAGCAGTAATGAATGTTGAACCTAAAACCGAACAAGATGCTACAGACCACACTACTGCCGAGGGTGTTCCTGATGAAGGACAAGGGGAATGAGTTTACCCTGACCGACCCCGACCCGAAATGGAGCGTAGAAGCCGTGATGCATTTCTATGCGAATACCTACCCGACACTGACCACCGCAAAAGCGGTAGGACCTGAAATTACCAACGATACCGTGCAGTACCGTTTTGAAACCACTATGGGGACTAAAGGATAATAAAACCTAACGTTATGGACTATGCAACAAGTATTAGCGGGGCAGTTACGGCTGTCCCAAAACAAAAGGCAAAAGCTGCTGCACAAAAACGCAGCCGAGTTCCTGATGGGCTTGCAGCGCAGGAAAGACACCGCAGAGGTACTTGCCGACCGCCCGAGGTCAGCCCCTGCGGGGCTGCTACCTATGGTTTTCTGAAAACACGTTTCCTGCCACATTACACAGGGCAGGCAATCGCAGGCGGTACAGAAAAGGAAGATTTTTACCACAGCTTAAAATTGCTATGTGAACATTATAAGGTGAAACCTGTGGACACTACAGGCTTTGCCTACCCCTACGGCAGGGAGGTTGCCCTGCACGATGCCCGCAGGCTGCTCAATAATAAGTATTCCCAACATATCGGTTTGGAACTGTTGGAGGATAACGGCAGTTTTGCCGTTCAGGCAACAGAAACCTGTTATACAGGAAACACGTTGTTTTATATTCCTGTACTACCCCTGCATTATATGATGCAGGACAAGAAGTACCGTAAAGGCGCACGGCTCTTGCTCTGTGTATTCAGCTACCTGTTCCATACTGTAAATATTCCCTACTACACCGAGGACGGTTTTTTGTACTGGCAGTATGAAATGGTGTCCGAATGGGTAACCGATGACCCTGATGATTGGGAGCAAACAGATTACAACGACTATGTAAGCCAGTTACGGGCTGCACAGCACTACGGTGAAACCATGCTGCGCAGGATATGGAACACGGTACATTTTGACCACTTCGGGGAATGGCTCGAAGCCTTTACGCCCTGTGATGATTTGGATAGGGAATGCCAAAGTATCGCCCAAAAATTTTACACGCTGTGGCAGGACTATCCTAAAACTTCCATATACAAACACGCTGATACAAGCTGCCTGCCCGACTATGAAAACGATGATTTTGATGATTACGAATGTATCACTATGGAAAAATACATCGGCTTTGTGGCAGCTACCGACGGGTGGCTGTATGAAAACGTACAACAATCGGTAAATGCCTACTTTAATGAAAGCACCTCCAAACAGGAGCCTGTTCTAAAACGCATTTTTGATAGGCAAGCGCAGGACAAAGATACCCTTGATTTTGAGTGCCGACTGTTCCCACTCCTGAATGAATTGTGTTACCTCTTAAACAACTACGATTATGACACCAAACGTCCCACTCTACCAGCCTAAAGCAGCCCTTGTGGTTTTTGCCGCAAGTGGTTTTGCCACCCCATACATTGAGTATTACGATATGGATGAAAGCGGAAGCCCTGTAAACCCACACCCGTTAACAGTAAGGGAAGCACAAAACCTTGCCAAAGCCCTTGACACCCGTGAGCAGGCTGGCAAGGCGTTCCTGCACCCCGAGGGCATACTACCTGAAAATGTGCTGCACCTTGACCCCTCCGACAATGGCAGCGTAGTATGGTACACTAAGCCCCAACGCCAAAAGCTGTACTTTGCCGAAAGCCTCAGCTTAGCCAATGGAACAATCGCCCTGCCTGCGCTCCTTTGGAAAGCCACTAAAAAGGAACTGCAACTTTTTGCGCTCAAAAGCAAGACCAAGCCCAAAGTGGAAACACCGCTATACCATGCCCCATTCTTTAACCTCTACCAAAAAGGCAATGTGTGTATGGGTAATGTAAACGTTGCCATTAAATCGGCTGCCACCTTAGAGGAATTCATTACGGCATGGCAGGGGTATTTTTTTGAAAGCTATTTTTCCCACCACATCAACGAACACAACCCCGTAGGTGTTAACCTCTTTAACCTCTACAAAGAACTGATGGCAGACCCTGAAAAGCCATTTCCGACCGACACCCTAAGACCGACACCGCTAACCCTTAGAAATTTATTGTAATGGAAACGAAAAAAGCCCACTTTATAGCCCCCGAACTATTGAACCCGACCAACCCGATAAGCGTATGCCTGATTGGTGCAGGCGGTACAGGCTCACAGGTGCTGACAGGCTTGGCACGGATGTCACACAGCCTGCAACAATTGGGACACGCAGGCTTTCAGGTCAGCCTGTGGGATGATGATGTAATATCTGATGCCAATCGTGGCAGGCAGTTATTTGCGGAATGCGAGGTCGGCTTATCCAAAGCCACCGCCCTCATTACCCGTACCAATCGTTTTTTCGGCACAGCATGGAAAGCCGTCGAAAAGCCGTTTACCGCCGATACCGCAACAGGCAGGAATGCGATTTATATTTCCTGCGTGGACACCGCAGCAGCCCGTTTCCAGATAGCGGAAGTATTGAACGATTTGGATTTAAGTACGCACCGTACCGATACGCCCCGCTACTGGATGGATTTCGGGAATGGCAGGGACACGGGGCAGGTTATCCTTTCCACAATCGGCAGTATTAAACAGCCTGCTTCGGAAAAGTTCACACCTGTGGGCAGCCTGCCACAGGTTACAAAAGAATTTGCCGAACTGCTCACACAGGGCGATACCGAAGACCTGCCAAGCTGCTCCCTTGCCGAGGCCCTCGAAAAGCAGGATTTGTTCATCAACTCCGTATTGACACAAATGGGTTGCAGCCTGTTGTGGCAGCTTATTAGAAAGGGCTTTACCGAGCAGCGGGGTATCTTTGTCAACCTTACAGAATTCAGGACGTTGCCCTTGCCGATTTAGGCGGCGCCGCGCCACAGGGAACCTTCCCGGGGTTTCCTGCGGCGCGGGACTGCTGTTACCTTAATAACCGATACATTACTTTACGGAAAAGTCATTCACTCCCACTTTTCAACAGTTAACCCTCTGATATCTCCTCACCGACGTTACAGAATGATTTTCACTGTTCATAAAATCTCATCCGCTTTCACCAATCTGACCCTGTGAATCTTTATATTAGTAGTAAATTTTTACATGTGAAAAAAGGCGGAGATTTAGAAACAGTTGCCATTGACTTTCTTGAGCGAATTTGCAAGGAAATGGGGCTGTCGGTAGCAACATTACGTATACAGCGCTCAGGAAGTCAGGATGGTTATGATGACCTGATACAGGTTATTGACCAAAAGGGCATTACCTTTACCATATACTGTGAGTGCAAGGACTACACAACTAAGCTTAATTACTCGGAGGCCATGACAAAGCTTCCTCAACTCGCTTCCACACACAGGGATATCGACCTGGCGCTATTCCTATCCCCTTTTCAGCCTTTCAGTAATATTATGGAACCTACAAGGAACAAGCCCTTCTTTGAAGCCCTTGTAACCAACCTGTTCTCTGTAGCCTTTCTGACACCGGACCAGAGGATACAGGACTATATCAGCCTTTATCCTGACTTATATAAAAAAATCTACCGCAAAGAGGCGTTAGTACTCAATGCGGAACAACGCCGTACACTTATCGCTAATTTCAGGAGCTTTCTCTTTTCTGATAACCTGCTCAGCCAGGTTACCATACAGGAGACCGACCGGCAAGTCTATATCGGAAAGCTACTTAAAGACCCGATAACAATATCGCGTACCCTACGCCCCTCAAAGGAGCGGAGTCTTATGGAGATGTATAATCCCTCGGGAATCAGCCTGGAAAGGGCATTGGCGACAGCTGAAAAGGGTATTGTCCTCCCGGGGGGTGCTGGCTATGGCAAATCGACCGAACTGCGCAATTTTGCGGTGTCTTCATGGGAAAGCAGAAACAGCAAAGCCAACGTTTGCTTTTTTGTCCAGCTTAAAACTTTTAACACGTCAAGCTCCATTGAAGAGTTGCTTCCCAAACAGGCACTGCGTACGGCTGGGCTTGTTATCATTCTTGACGGGGTCGATGAGGTGGAAAACATTACTGATTTTACCAACAAACTCAGGGCTTATATCGATGAGCACGAAACCAAGCTCAAAAAATACAAAATAAGGTTCATTATCAGCTGCCGCACCAATGTCTATAGGAAATACATCAAACAGGTAGCTGCCTTCAGCGAATACTACCTGAACGAGGTTGCCTTTTCTCAGGCGGCGCCATTCCTTTTTGAAAAATTCGGATTGGATCTGAGAACCCAGCCAAATTTTGATTACAGCCAGCAGCGACAGCTCTTTGAGAATCCTTTCTATCTGGAACTGATAGGAAAGTACTACCTACAGCATAAAAGCCTTCGTACCGATAAGGCCACACTGATTCGTGAATTCGTGAATTCACGGTTAAAGCACGATGAGGATAATAAATTCCGTAATGATGCCGGCTTTGACATTGACAGGATTATTTCGGATACCAGACGGGCTGCCTTCACCTTTGAGTCGCTTCAAAAAACAAACTTAAGTGCCGCCGATCTTAAAAAAGTTACAGGAATGGAGGCCACAGCATTGGCAAAAAACCCTTTCCTGGAAGAAAACACCAATGGTACGTGGGCTTTCGAAAATAAAAACATTCAGGAATATTTTGTAGCAACCCTTATGGTGGAACTTTCGTTCGAAGAGATTCTTGAGCTGATCCGCATCGACACCGATATCAATAAAGTACATCCCTCCTGGTATAACGTTGTTTCTTTTACCCTGAACCTGAACCTGCCACAGCAGGTGTATGCAGATCTTGCCGACTGGCTGGCTGAACATGATTACGAAGTGCTTTTTAACGCCGACGCCAACCTGGTCAGTGATGATATCAAGGAACGATTGCTGGTCCGCTATTTTGAGAGGCACTGCGAACAGGAAACCCTATGGATAAATGATGCCGGGCAGATCGCACGTTTCAGCCAGACCGAAGCCAATATCACCTACCTGCTCAATAAAATTGCAGATGAGAGCATTCACAGGCGTGCCCGAATGTCAGCGGTCAAAATCCTTTCGCTAATGGAAACGGCGCACCACCATATTGAAAGTGTCAAGACACTGGTGAAACAGGTTCTTTCGGCTGATTACATGGATGAAGATTACATATACCTTAAAGAGGACATAATAATGTTCAGTAAGAGCCTGGGGCTGAGTGACGACCGGGAATTCTTTGGCGAACTAATAGAAATAGTCAGGGAGGATGATCACAAAGAAGTGGTTGGAGCTGTTCTCAGGGCTGTCCCTGAGGCTACGGTCGAGAATCATCTGGATTACTTTTTGGGCATACTCGACAAAGCACTTGGTTTTAAGCAATGGAAATTTACTGCCAGGACGCGCTCGATAAATTCCACTAAGGATACACTATTTGAGCATTTTTGCCGAATTACCAATCCCGATAAGCTTCTTCGTATTTACCGGTTCCTATTGGCCAGGCATAAGGAGAATTCCCTTAAGGAAAGTGTACTGAAGGATTTTTTGGAGCATATGGAAAACGTATTCAAAGAAAGGCCGGAATACAATGATGTCTTAACCGATATGATCAGCAATGCAGTTATCAACGATAATATTCGGTATTATGAGGACGACCTGCTTGTGAATCTTGTAAAGGCATGCGCAATAGCAAGGCCTGTGGCAACAGCTGTACTTAAAGCTGTAAAGGGCAACAGTAGCACCAAGCATTTTCTGGTTGAAATCATGGAGGAAGAGGATTTCATAATGATTACCGAACAGTATCATAAGGGCAGTGTGAATGATGATTTTATAAGGGAATACCGGAATGTACTGAGCCACCGCAACTTCACTTTAAGCAAAAGTTTTGAGGACTTTATGGAACAATACAGCAGCTACCGCTTTCTAGATAAGCTAAGCGTCGGCGAGGCCGATAACTGGGCATCCGCGCACAGTACCGACAAACAGGAGAATTTCAACCTGCTTTTTGACCGGGAGGGATTGCTGGGACAGATCAACTATATGTATGGGTATCTCGGCAAGGATACCATGACCAATAAGGATCTGGAAACTATTTACAGGCAGTATTACCACGACCTTGACCTTTTTAAGGCAGTCCGTAGCAATGCCAAGTACCTGCTCGGGCAAATGATACGCCGCAAAAAAGGAATGAAGCTTTCTGATGCCCCGAAAAGGTTAGCCGCTATGGAAACTGACATCATGTTTGACATCTATCAGGCTCTTCCCAAAAAGGATGAGAAAGACCAGAAGATCGAGGTTTCCCAGATGCAGGTGAAATATATTGAAAATTGGTGTGTAAATACGGCGGATAATCTAAGAGAGTTCTACAAGTCAAGATTAATTGAAGATAAAGAGCTGCGTTATACCGAAGAATTTAAAGTCTACGAACTGATCCACAATTTCCAGAAATATTTCAGGTTTCCGCTGGATAAGGAGACACTGTTGAATTTCCTGTATTTTAAACTATGGGAAGGCATAAACATTCAACTTTCGGGACAGGCTAATCCATCTGAGAACCTTACCTCTGACGGTCTGACCAATGAAGAGATTGGGCAGCGTGTTGTCTGGAACCTTGTCCATGCCCAGCTGCCGGCATCCTGTTTTTACGGTCACCTCTCCTATTGCCTGGACCATGATATCGACATTCTGTCCCTAAATATAAACTTTCTGGATATCATTTACCGTTATCTTGATTACGGCAGTGAAGTAACTGCCATACAATTAATTAAGCGGCTTTACGAAAATGACGACAATGTACTTGACGAACTTATGCACTACCAGGGAGATTCAAGGATACGCCGCATGGTCTATGATACAATTATTGATATTTGGAGCAAGAGCGAAAAAAATGACAAAATAAGGACATTCCTATTACAGAATGAGCGGGAACTGATAGATAATCAGGTATATGATGAGATTGATATTATCAGGCACATGGTCGGTTGCAACGACCCAAATGCATTCAATAGTCTGCTCGGTTATATTGCTGCACGACTTAAGGAAAAAAAGATTGTAACCATACAATTCCGTAACGATGATTGGCAACGCTACAGCAATGTTGAGGGCATAGATGATCTTGTAGCTCTGATGGAACTGTACCTTACAACTCCCGACAGCCAGGCAATTTACGATAGGTTTACACTACCGACCCGCATTGCCTCGGAAGCGCTGATAAATATCTGTAAGAATTATGATGCTGCTACCTGTACTATGGTAATTGAAAGGCTCTCTAAAATGGATTTCCGAAAAATAAATGCAACCGGGGGTGACTTGTTTTATTATCACCGCCTGAAGAATGATATTATGGAAATTTATTATAAACATAAATCGAAAGCCTATAGCCTTCGGGAAGTAATCGGATTACTGGAAGGGAACAGGCATCTGTTTATCCCCTGAAAATATAAAGGATGGAAAAGGTAACCTTAACCCGAAAAGAATTTTATAACCTGGTATGGAGTACTCCGCTGAGCAAGCTGGCAAAGACCTATGCCATATAGGATAACGGCCTTCGTAAGATGTGTAAAAAATATAAGGTCCCGATACCACCTAACGGCTACTGGCAGAAACTGAAGTTCAACAAGCCGGTAAAGCCCGAGAAGCTGCCTGCTTTTGCTATGGGTAACGATGTCATTGAACTCACTCTCCGCGGACATGAAAATCCCTTTAACCTTGACGCCTCGCCTGAAACACTTCTGGTACGGAAACTGAAGGCTGACACTAATGCACCGCTGATCGTACCCGAAACCCTTACCAAACCGCATTCCCATATTAGGGAAACCAAGCGCTACTGGGCGGAACAAAACAAGCACAGCGACCGCTTCCGTTTTGGGAATGCCATGCCCCACCTGAGTATCGGCACAGAGAAAGCCAACAGACCAAGGGCACTGCTTTTCTTTGATACCCTTATAAAATTGCTGGAATACCGCGGGCATGGAGTTGCCATCAACGAAAGGGGTACTTTTGCCCTTATCGAGGGCATTGAGATAAAGCTCTCGCTTCGGGAAGCTTCCAACAGGGTCTACAACACCGAATCACAATGGCTTACCTCTGAACTGGTACCCAACGGGAAGCTCATCCTGAAATCAGGAAAGTATTCCTTTGATAAGGAATGGCGTGATAATAAAAATAGGCTTGAGGACATGCTTCCACGGATTGTAGCACGGCTTGAACTTGACGGGCAAAAGGAAGCCCGGTGGAGGGAACAGGCAAGACTTGCTGCCATAGAGCGTGAAAAGGAAGAACAGCTGCGACAGGAAAAGGAACGGTTACGAAGGGCCGAACAGGCCAGGCTGGATACGCTGCTCACGCAGGCCGATAACTTTGCTAAGGCACAAAAGATAAGGGCTCTTGTAGCAGAGACAGAGCGTAAGGTATTGACAGGGGGTGAAATCTCACAAGAAACAAAGCAGTGGATGGACTGGGCACGGGCAAAGGCTGACTGGTATGACCCGACAATAGCGGCACCGGACAGTATCCTGGATGATTAGCCGCTAAAGTAAAAAAGGCAAATGTAAATCCCGCAACAGTGCTATACCCCGCCTGTGTCAGGAGAAATCCCTTAGGGTGATGCTGCACGCCAGCTGGGCCGGGGTTGTACCGTCTCCCAGAAGCAATGCTGCGCTAATGCGGATCCCTTCTCCGGTCGGCTGGAAAGATTCCCTGTGGAGGATTGCCGTAGCCAGGCACCAGCCCATGGTACGTAGTCCGGCAATGCCAATTGACCGTAGCCTTTCCACCATGAAAACATCCAGTTCAAACTTCAGTGTCAGGTAGCTCAGGGGATCCTTTGCGACTGCATCCGCTTCAAGGAGCAGATCCGCAGCCCCATAAGGTTGCAGTTCCATGAAAAAAGCTTCCAGGCCGTCCTGGGTCATGGGATATCGTTCCATTGTACTATATTTTGACAACTAAAGTAGTATGCTATTAGATAAATCGCATTGCAAGAATACAGCACATAATTTCAAAAAAGATTCTTTCTTGGCTACTTAGTGATATGGTTTTCAATAGTGCTGTATCAGCAATCTTCGAGTCTACACGACAAAGCCTATAGAATCCAATAAAACATTTAACCATCCCTAACCGGAAGCGACAGGTGTTACCAGTTTCTTAAGGCAGAAACATCAGATCTAGTCAGCGCGGGATAACAACAATTTCTCAGATACTTTATCATATACAATATATTATCTATTATCACGAATTTTCACTATATTTGTATAATATATTATCCATTTATGTCAATATACAGCGTTACAAAAACACCTGCGACCGTAATGAAGGAACTTGCTGCAAAGGCACAACAATTACGTAAAAAAAACGGTATTTCGCAACTTGAACTATCGAAACGTTCGGGCGTGTCTTTCGGTAGCCTGAAACGTTTTGAAACATCAGGGCACATCTCGCTGGAGTCGCTTTTGAAATTAGCTTATTTTTTTAATCGCCTTGAGGATTTTACCCCGGTATTCCAGATTGAAGAAAGCCTGGAAAGAGTGGAAAAATTATTCAGCAATAAGACACGATAAAAATGAAACCGATCCAAAAGATTACCGTTTCCATTGATTTTGGGAATGAAGAGCTTCAGGTAGGTGAACTGATACAACAAGGAAGGCGCATTTTCTTTAAATACTATACCGATTTTATACAGTCCGGTATTGAAATATCGCCTTTCCACCTGCCATTGGGTGATAAAATTTTTGAAGCGCCCGCACAGCCCTTTGAAGGCTTATTTGGCGTTTTTTATGACTCCCTGCCTGATGGTTGGGGACGTTTGCTTTTGGACAGGACCCTGACAGCGAAAGGCATGCTCCTACAGGATGTAACCGCATTACAGCGCCTGGCGTACGTGGGCCTGAAAGGTATGGGTGCATTGACCTACCGCCCCCAGCTCGAAATTTCAGCACAGGAAATAATGCAGGTCGAACTGGATGCGATATCCAAAGAAATGAATGCTGTATTGCAGGGATCAAGTTCATCGATTATCGACGAACTGTACGAAATGGGTGGATCATCGGGAGGCGCCCGGCCTAAAATACTTGTCGGATACAATCCCAAAACTGACCATTTGATCCACGGCACCGACACTTTGCCGGAATCCTATGAACATTGGCTCATAAAGTTTCCTTCCTCGAATGACCGGCAGGATATTGCGCAAATAGAATATGCCTACCATAAAATGGCAGTGGCTGCCGGAATTCCGATGGCCGACTGCAGGCTATTCAGCTCCGCATCAGACCATAAGTTTTTCGGCACGAAAAGATTTGACCGCGAGGGGGACGGAAGATTTCATCTGCATTCCGCTGCCGCGATGCTCAACGACAACTTCAGGTACAGCAACATGGATTACGGCAATCTTATGGATGCCGCATTCAGGTTGGAACGCAATGTATCCGGGCTTGAAAAGGTGCTACGAATAGCAGCATTTAATGTGTTTTCGCATAACCGTGACGACCATAGCAAGAACATCTCCTACCTGATGGATTCCAAAGGGAACTGGCAGCTTGCACCCGCCTATGACCTCACCTACTCCAATTCCTCACATGGCATGCACAGTACCGCTATAGCCGGTGAGAGTGCCAATCCAACAAGAAGGCACTTAAGGGAATTGGCCTCTGAGTTCGGTATGAGAAATGCAGCGCCAATTCTGGAACAGGTAGCAGATGCTGTATCGCAATGGAAATCGCTCGCTAAGGATGCAGGTGTTTCAAAGGAATCAACTGAACTTATTGACAAAAGAATCCAAAAACTGATGCTATAGGGCAGGCTGTTTTGTAGGTCAACTGTACCCTATCATCAAAAGTACAGCACTAATGGTTCAGGGTTAATTTTATATGCGCCAGGGTAGTATCGCTATAAAGATGTTACAAATAAAAACCGGCTAGTGCCGGTCCTTATTTGTATATTAACGTACATTATTTTTCCGCTTCAAGGCGCTTGATGTATTTTTTCATTTCCGCGATTTCCTTCTTTTGTGCCTCAATGATGCCATCGGCCAATTTACGTACCTCCGGGTCTTTAATATCTGCCCGCTCACTGGTCAGTATCGCAATGGAATGGTGCGGTATCATGGCTTTCATGTACAACACATCCCCTACAACAGGGCGCTGAGCCCGTACAAGGGCCAATGCCGTAAAAAACAGGGCGACACTACCTAATACTATGGCGAGGTTCTTCTTTTTACTTGGGTACATTCCGCGCATAAAAAACCACATGATAAGCGCCATAAAGGAGATTCCCATACAGGTCATATAAAGGCGCGTGAGACTGAAATAGATATGGTCCCAGGCGTAGGTATTGAAATACATGGTAATGTACATGGCAATAAATGATGCGGCGAGCATCAGTACAAAAGTCAGGTAGTGGTTCTTTTTCTTGTCCGTTGCTGTGTGTTCCATAATTTTATCTTTTTAGTTACTTTGTTCTTTTTCACAAGGGCAGCACACCCTTGGCTATCTATATCCTTTATGGGCGCCGCTGTCAGTAATTCAGGGAGATTCCTGCCCCAAAACCCATGTCGCTGTCATAATGGGTACGGATCCCGATATTGCGGGTGACGATGTAGCGCAGTTCGGCCATATATTCCTTATCGGTATTGACCATAAAGCCAGCCCGCAGGCGGCTGGATACCGGAATGTCTTCCCTCATAAGGGAAAGCCTTACAATACCGTCGTGATACACCTCTGCCTGAAAGTTCACCAACATCGGCAGGGTATAGACCACCCCGAGGCTGAACGCCCTGCGGGTATCTTTTTCGTTTTTTTGCCCGAAGAGGTTTTTCTCCTGCCCGTCAATGCCCATTTTACGGTAACGCCAGTCAAAGCCTACAAAGGGCATCAGCCACTGCATCTTACCGATATAGCGTCCCAGATGGGTTTCCACCTCATAGCCGTGCATGTCATTGTACCCCAGCCTCCATTCGGTTCCCAGATTCCATCGGGCTTTCATCAGCATGGCTTCCCCGTCATTACCGTTGGTGGCGAAGTCATTTTGAGCCGTCAGGTGCGGCATGTCGCTTTCCCGCTGTAGCATGTCGTATGCCTTTTCTTTGTCGGGAAGGTTTGGGTTCGGGTACTCCCCCACTGAAAGCACACGGTTCATCCCGGCCATCATATGATAAAGGATATGGCAGTGGAAAAACCAATCCCCCTCGGCATTCGCCGCAAATTCTATGGTATCGGTCTCCATGGGCATAATGTCAATGATATTCTTCAGGGGCGCATATTCGCCCTGACCGTTCAGTAACCTGAAATCATAACCGTGCAAATGCATGGGATGGCGCATCATTGAATTGTTATAAAAGGTAATACGTAAAACCTCCCCTTTCTTTACCTTGATTTTATCAGCCTCCGTCAGTACGCGGTTGTCCATGCTCCATACATAGCGGTTCATATTACCAGTCAGGGTGAAGCGCAGTTCCTTAACAGGTGCCGCAGTGTCCAGGCTGGTGGGGGTTGGGGATTTGAGCATGGAATAGTTTAGGGTTACGATATCACTCAGCGCATTGGCATTGTACTTATTGGTGTTACTTCCCATATCCATGTTATGGTTCATGCGGGAGTGGTCCATACGGCTGTCTTTTTCGCCGGTTATCTCCGGATACATGACTACATTCATATCCATACGGTTCCAGCTCATGTTCATGCCCATATCATCCAGGTCCCCGTTCATTTTCATCATCCCATTCATCATTTTCATCCCTTCAAAATACTTCAGGCGCGGCATGGGCGAAATCAGCTGCCGGATGCCGTTTCCGATATAGTAGCTTGCCGACTGCGTCCTGTCCTCAGTGGTGGCCAGCAATTCGTAAGCCACCCCGTCATTGGGAATGGTAACCACTACATCATACGTTTCCGAAACCGCGATGATGAGCCGGTCCACCTCTACCGGTTCAACGTCATTACCGTCACTGGCGACAACGGTCATTTTCCCACCTGCGTAGCGCAGCCAGAAATAGGATGAGGCACCACCATTAGAGATGCGCAGGCGCACCTTATCCCCTCCTTTGAGGGGTTGGCCCTTGTAATTTTCAAAGGTATTTTCATTACTGCCGTTCACAAGGATTTTATCGTAGTACACATCACTTACATCCATCGCTAGCATCCTTTTCCATTCGTTGGTGACCTTTGTCCTGAAATTACCGCTGGCGATAGCCTCAACATAACTTTGCGTAGCCCCTTTCTCTATGGCAAACCAATCGTTGGCGGCATGCAGCATGCGGTTTACGTTCTTTGGGTTTAGGTTGGTCCATTCGCTCAGTACAATGGGCACTTCTGGCAAATCATCTATCCCCTTACGGAAGGTGATATCGTCCTCTTTTTTGTGAATGATAAAGCTTCCGTACATTCCAATCTGTTCCTGCAAACCTGCATGGGAATGGTACCAATGGGTGCCGTTCTGGATAATTGGAAAGCGATAGGTATAGCTTTCTCCGGGGGCAATTGGCATCTGGGTCAGGTACGGCACGCCATCCTCCTTATTGGGCAGGAATATGCCGTGCCAGTGGAGTGCTGTACTTTCCTGCAGGTGGTTATACACGGTAATTTCAGCCCTATCTCCCTGGGTAAATTCCAAAGTCGGCATGGGTATTTGTCCGTTTACGGCTATGGCTTGCTTGGGCTTACCCCCATAGGTCACTACAGTATCCCTGACGTGCAGGTCATAATGAACGGTTCTCTGGGCCAGCAGCATTGCAGGAAACAGGAGTGTGGCCAAGAGCGCTAGTGTCAGTTTATGATACGTTATTCTGTTTTTTTCTACCATAATTTTGATGCTTTCACGGTTAGTATTGCGTGTCTATTCTGGGGACTATTGCAGGGTTTCCACAGTCTTTCCGCAGGAAAGCATCTGTGCCCCGTAATAGGGATTCCTGATTTCCTTATCCCTGCTGAGCCAGTTGGCCCCCTTCCCGTCATTGTACATAGGGCAGTGCTGGTAATAGAGCGTGCCCTCCGGTTCAAAGGCTTTGGCAACGACGTACAACGCACCCGACAGGGTCACAAAATGGTCACGCTGGTGGTTAACATCATTTGTGCCGGCAATGTGCGCTGCATCCTCTTTCAGGGCCGGCAGGTTTTTCATCCATACCATATGCGCGCCGTGCTGCATCTTGTCCATGGGTACCGCTTCGAGTGCTTTTGTCAATTGCGCTGCCGCTGTAGCTGCCGCAACACCGTCTGAGCTGACAAGGGCATCCTTCAGTAAGAAGTAAGCGGTGTACACCGGCCCGAGAAGGGTATCCTCTCCCTGCTTTTCCATAACGGCTTTGCTGTTGTGCTCCGTAGGGGCTGTTTCGTCCTGTTTTACAGCGGCTAACCCGCTGCGCTCATAACGGCAGCAGCCCGGCAGCCTGTTATAGGCATCTAAAGGAGCGAGGTATTTTTCGTTATCGTAGCCGGCAAGGGCAATCTTTTTGAGTATGGCGTCCGGGGTGGTTCTTTGGGCATCATAGGTTATGGTTGCGATCCCTGTTTCCTTATCCCAGGTTACCGCAGCATCTTTTTTATCGCTTCCGGCGGTTTCGATTGTTTTTTGGCACATACCGCAGTTACCCGATACTTTCGCAGTAACGGACTGGCTGTTTTTTATTTGTGCATGGAGCTGCAGCGATACCAGTACAAGTACAGGCATCACCAATTTTTTATATAGGTTCATGATCTGATAATATAAAACGTTAGTAATTGCAGAGCCCTTTAACGGGTCTTGCTTAGAAATGAGATGTCCCGAACGGGCACACCTATGGCTGTACGGTAATGTGCTTAACTTATCTTGGGCGGAAGGCGCAGCGCAATACAGGCGGATTGTACAATCCTTTCACTGTAGCTGAAAATCTGCTTTTTGAAATTTGGGAATGTACTGCCGGAGGTAAAATGAAAGACCGTCAGTACTGCGGGGCTGTGATGCCTCGGGGTGCAGTGGCATGAGTCATGCCCGCATTCCCCTTTACATTGCTTATGGTCCTGATGGTGCTCGCTACAGCCTGATCTATCCCTGCAGCAATCTTCCCGGCAGGAAGATGCCGACACGGACGAATGCACTACAGTATGCGGGCTGCCCCCGCAAGCAAATGCCCGCGAAGGTGTAAAAAACAGTCCGAAAATAAATACTATTAGCAGTCGATACACCATCAATTTGTTTTAGCGACCTAAAGTTAAAACACTTTATCGTCAGTTTTATTAAAAACAACTTAAAACTTTATTCAGGATTCCAATCGCTTCGAACCAGAACCTGTACAAAGTTAGTATTCGCTTACTGTAACGCCTTGCGAAATTTTGGAAATATATTACGTAATTATTGATTTGTACGATAACTGGAAAGAATCGTTTTTAGAGAAAACTTAGCAGATAACCGCTTACAGCACCACCAATTACTATATAAGCGGTATTGAGTTCCCTGTAGCGGAAGGTAACGTACAGACTAAGAGCACAGATAAGTATCGTCCTCCAGCCGGTAACCGTTTCGGCTGCCATAGTCACGCAAACGGAGAGGATGATGGCTACCGATGCGACATTTACCGCATCAAGAAAACCCGTCATAAGGGGTGACTTCCGCAACTTCTTTACCAATATACCCAACAGGGCCACAAAAATGAAGGAGGGCAAAAAAACAGCTATCGTGGCAGCAAAAGCACCTGCAGGCCCGTTAACCTGCCAGCCTACAAAGGTTACTGCCGAGAAGACAGGCCCCGGGGTAAACTGCCCTACTGCTATAGCATCCATCAGTTGCTTACGGCTGAGCATTCCGGCAGCAACCAATTCCGATTCGAGAAAGGCAAAAAGGACGTAGCCGCTGCCATAAAGAATCGCACCAATCTTTAGGAAGATAAAAAATAACCTGTAATTCAGTTCCGTATTGTAATTTGTACCGGACAGCGGTATGACACCCCAAATTAGGAGGGAACGCAGCCCTGTATCACGGCCCCTTTTGATCATTTTAAAAACAAGTGCCAATAGGCCCGCACCAAAGAGCAGGACAATTTCATTACACCCCAAAAGGGAAAGTGCGAGCACCGCCAATCCCAAAAGAATCAGCATTGTGCTTTTGGCTGACTTTCTGGCCAGGGGAAATATGGCAGAAAGAATGACAGCAACTATGGCTGGTTTGATACCGTAAATAAACGGCTGTACCTGTGGCAGCTGCCCGTAACTATGGTACAGCCAGGCCAAAAGCGCCGTAATCAGGACTGCCGGCAGGATAAAGCACAACCCTGAGATAATAAGCCCTTTAGCCCCTCCCCGCTTTTGCCCGAGATGAAGGGCCAGTTCGGTACTGTTCGGTCCGGGAATAAGGTTCACAGCCCCAATAAGGTCCAGAAAATCCTGCTCATCCATCCATTTTCGCCTATGTACCACCTCTCTTTGCATCATTGCAATATGGGCAGCAGGGCCACCAAAGGCCGTACAGCCGAGCTTTATAAAAAGCAGCGCAATTTCCTTTAAGGATTTTCTATTGTCCTGTGTATTTATTGATTTTATTTCCATTTGGTCTTCATACCAAAAAGTGGACACGAAATAACGAGTTTCGTGGCGTTGTAAATTTTAAATAAAAAAAGAGTATCAAAAGTAATAGGAAAATAAAAATACAGGCTGAGCTTAAACAACTTAGAAAAGAACTAAGAAAAATAAAACTTGAAAAGGCTATATTAGAAAAATGTGCTGGCTGCCTTCAAGTCAGCACAAAGGTAAAATTTGAATTTATCGACCGTCAGTTGTCCAATTTTGCAGTAAAAGATATGTGCAGAATTCTTAGTGTAAGTACCAGCGGCTATTATAAATGGAGAAGCAGGACACAATCAAAAAGAGCTCAACACAATCTGGTATTACTTGAGGAAATAAAGAAAATACATTTTCAAAACAAAAAAAGGTATGGCAGTCCTAGAATTGCCAAAGAACTTAAAGTTTTGGGCTTTCATGCTTCGGAAAAACTGATAAGGAAGCTAATGAAAGCCGCCTCGCTTAAAAGCGTCTTTAAAAGTAAGTATAAGGTCACGACTAATTCATCACATAAATATCCTGTAGCTGAAAACATATTGAACAGGAAATTTATCGTAAACAATAAAAATTTAGTCTGGGTATCGGACATAACTTATATATGGGCGGGAAAAAGATGGCTTTATCTTACTGTTATAATTGACCTTTATGATAGAAAAGTAATAGGCTGGTCTCTGTCTACAACGCTAAAAACAAGATATACAACTATAGAAGCTTTTAAAAAGGCTATTACAAACAGGCCGATTAGAGAAAGTTCTCATTTGATTTTTCATTCCGACAGGGGCATACAGTATGCGTGTAAAGAATTCGCAGAAGAACTCAATAAGTATAAATCAATCATCCGAAGCATGTCCCTAAAAGGTAACTGTTGGGATAATGCGGTTTCAGAAAGTTTTTTCAAAACAATTAAAATCGAGTTACTCTATCAGAATAATTATCAAAGTAGACGTGAAGCACAATCCTCAATAAAAGAATATATTGAAGTATACTACAATTCAAAAAGGAGACATAATCATCTAGGGAATGAAACAATGTTAGAATATCAGAAAAAGCATTACAATCATAAATAGCGATTTTTGTCATTAACGATGCATAAACCCTAATTATTAGATATTCAAAATAAATTCAAAATCTATTTGTTTAAATTGCAGTATGAAAATCCTGATTGTAGAAGATGAACCGGCAATTGCAAAAAGTATAGCGGATTATATGGCTCCCAATGCATTTATGTGCGAATCTGCACCAACTGCAGCGGTGGCTATGGAAAAGATAGAATTGTACAGTTATGACTGTATACTTTTGGATTTAATGCTTCCCGACGGAGATGGCTTTGAGGTATTGAGAGAGCTTCGCAGACTAAAGAAAACCGACGGTGTAATAATTATCTCTGCCAAGGAAGCACTAGACACTCGTATTGAAGGCTTACAACTTGGTGCGGATGACTATCTTACCAAGCCTTTTCATCTTTCTGAATTACTGGTAAGGATACAGGCAATTATCCGTCGTAAGAACTTCAGCGGAAATAATACAGTTACCTTTCATGAAATTGAAGTGGATATACTTGCCCGTACTGTAACGGTAAAAGGTAACAAACTGGAAGTAACTAAAAAAGAAATTGACCTGTTGCTGTTTCTTATAGGAAATCAGGGCAAGGTTCTTTCTAAAGGAGCAATAGCCGAATATCTATCGGGAGATATGGCTGATATGCTGGATAATCATGATTTTGTATATGCACACATTAAGAACCTGAAGAAAAAACTGGCTAAGGCAGGAAGTACCGATTATATAAAAACTGTTTACGGACTAGGCTATAAATGGAGTGATGAATAAAAAACTGCTTAACATAACTACGCGCAGCTATTTGCGTTACTCGATAATCATTTTGATTATATGTGCTCCATTGTTCTATTATATAAGCCATTGGCTTTATGTATATGAAACCGATGAAATACTTACATTCCATAAGAATGCTTTTATAGAAGATGAAATTCACAATGGCAATTTTTCAGATAGTGATATAAATGAGTGGAATAAATACAACCGCGATGTAGAAATTGTACCTGATACCGGCATCAGAAAAGACTCTATTTTCGGAACGGTTTATTTTGATTCCATTGCTAATGAATCAGAACCTTTTAGGGAACTATGGGCTCCGGTTGAAATAAACGGCAAGTACTATACCTATATAGAAAAAAATAACCTGGTGGAAATGGAAGACATGGTTTATACCGTGGCACTTATGTTCCTGCTTATCATTTTAATTTTGCTGTTGGGGATAATTTTTCTTTCTAACAGGCTGGCTAAAAATTTATGGGGTCCGTTTTATGATACCCTTTCACAAATACGCAATTTTGAAATAGATAAGGACACTAAACCTAATTTTCAAAACACAACTATAGAAGAGTTTAAACGTTTAAATACAAGTTTGGAGCGTCTTATAGAAAAAAATACTGCCATCTATAAAAATCAGAGAGAATTTGTTGAAAATGCAGCACATGAACTGCAGACACCACTCGCTCTTTTTCAGGCTAAGCTCGATAATTTTTCACAATCGGAAAACCTTACCAAAGAGCAGTTTGAACTACTGGAATCTCTTAATAATGATGTATCAAGATTAAACCGCCTGAATAAGAATCTGCTGCTATTATCTAAAATTGATAATGATGTATATTTTGACAAGGAAAGTGTTTTCGTTAATGCTGTAATCAACAAACACCTTGACTTTTTTACAGAACAGGCCAATGCTCAGCAAATTACTGTTACTACAAATCTTTCGGAGCAACTTAATATCACAGCAAATCCTATACTAACAGAAGTATTAATTAATAATCTTTTTTTAAACGCCATAAGGCATAATGTAAAAAAAGGGGATATTATAATAACTACTGATACATACAGTCTTACTTTTACCAATACTGGGGTTACTACTGCTCTTGATGGAGAAAGGCTCTTTGAACGTTTTTCAAAATCAGACCCCTCATCATCCGGAAATGGCTTAGGGCTTGCCATTATCAAGAAGATAACAGAGATAAATAACTGGAATATAGAATATAAATTTAATGATAATGCCCATAGTTTTACCATCAAATTTTAAAATTCAGATTTCCTTCTAAATCACAGTATAGTTTTACACCAAAATCAAACTATAAACTGTGAAAAAGAAAAACGTTTATCAATACATTAAACAAGTACTATTAATCTGTTTACTGTTTTTAAGCCTACCCGGGTTTGCACAGGGTAAAAAAGTGACCCTTTCGGGAACCGTCGCCGATTCTCAGGGTCCTATTCCCTATGTTAATGTAATAATTACAACACAAAAAGATAATAAGGTTATAGGAGGAACATTGAGTTCGGAAACCGGAGTCTATACGCTAAAGGATATCCCATCAGGAAAATACAATCTGGAAATCAGCAGTATTGGGTATGCTAAATCCGTAACTGAAGTCTACGTAGGGACATTAAGTGATTATCAGGATTTGGGAGAAACTATGTTACAGCAGGAAAGTTCAACTCTTAATGAAGTAATTATTGATAAAAAACAGGATGCCGTATCAGAAAAAATGGATAAGAAAGTGTTTTCTGTTGGAGACAATGTTACACAAGCGGGCGGCTCCGTCTTACAGGCGATGCAAAACCTTCCCGGAGTCACGGTAAATAACGGCAAGCTGGAATTAAGGGGAAATGATAAGGTAATGGTGTTAATAGACGGAAAACATACAGCCCTTACAGGTTTTAACAGCCAATATGGACTGGATAACATCCCGGCTTCGGCAATTGATAAAATAGAAATTATAGAAAATCCGTCTGCAAAATATGATGCCAATGGTAATGCAGGAATAATAAATATTGTCTACAAAAAAAATAAAAGCGAAGGCTTATTGGGTAAAGCAGGATTGGCAGGAGGCTATGGCGCCTTATGGGAACGAAAATCCAATCTGCCGGATATGACTCCGCAATACAGCCTTACACCCAAAATCAACCCTTCACTGGCATTAAATTACAGAAAGGAAAAGATAAACTTTTATGTACAGGGAGATTACCTGTATACCGAAACACTTAATAAGAACGAGTTTGTAACTCGTACGTATGATGATGGCACGATAGTTAATCAACAGACAAAACGTAACAGGGACACCCGTTTTACTACATTAAAAAGTGGTATTGATTGGGAATATAATCCTAACAATACCTTATCAATGTCAGTAATGTACGGACGTGAAAAAATACTCGATCATGGTGAAGAACCATTTTTTAATGGCGATTACAGTGAACGCTTAAGGTTTTGGAAATTTCTGGAGGACGAGGTTAAGACCACGGTTATGGGATCGGTAAGTTATCAGCATAAATTCAGCCAGCCGGGACATATACTCAATGCAGGGTTGAACTATACCTTTCACAGGGAAGATGAGAAGTATTTTTTTGATAATATAATGCCTGATTTTACCGGTACTGATGCTTTTAAATTATTATCTGATGAAAATGTGGTTGACCTTAATATTGATTATACCAGACCTTTAAAGCAGGGACGTCTTGAAACAGGTTTCAAATTCAGGAACAGGGTAATCCCTACCGACATGCAGTTTTATCCGGGAACCAACTCGGTTATAGATGCAGATGCCGGAGGTAAGGCAGATTATGAGGAAACAATTCCTGCCGTATATGGCAACTATGTATATGAAACCGAAAAAATTGAAGCTGAGGCAGGTGTACGTTTAGAATATCTCGATCTGGAATATGAGGTGAATCCCAACCATCCTGTTTACAAAACTGACGGCTACCATTATTTTCAGCCTTTTCCTTCTTTACGGTTCGGATATAAAATAAACAACAACCATAAACTTTCCCTTTTTTACAACCGAAGGGTAGACCGGCCTAATGAGGTAGACATAAGGATATTTCCAAAATATGATGATGCCGAGATTATTAAGGTAGGTAACCCAGGATTGCGCCCCCAGTATACCAACTCGGTTGAATTGGGTTATAAGGCACACATTAGTGGCGGATACTTCTTTGCTTCCCTGTACAGTAAGTTCATAGACGGTACAATTACAAGGATTGCCACAACGGTTCCTGAAAATACTATTATTTATAATGTTTTTGAAAATGCAGGTAAAAGCCGAATGATGGGATCGGAAATCATTCTTTCTAAGGAAATTACCTCTTGGTATACCTTTAACTTGAATGCTACGCTCTATCAAAACACTATCGACCCTTTTACAGCTAATATATTGTATCCATCTCCTACCACATATGCATCGGAGAAACAGCAGGTGACATCGGGTAATGTAAAATGGAACAGCATGCTTAAGTTTAAAAATAACCTGAGCGGACAGGTAAGTATGGTCTATCTGGCTCCCGATATTGTACCGCAGGGACGCACACTATCAAGGTTTTCAATTGATGCAGGCCTTAAAAAAGCGATTCAGAAAGGGCGTGGTGAACTATATGTTAATGCTACCGATCTCTTCGGTACCCTTGTGATAAGAAAAACAGTTCAGGGTAACGGTTTTAGTTATTCGAGCAATGATTACTACGAAACACAGGTAATTCGTGTAGGGTACAATTATAAATTCTAGCCCTGGTCAAAAATTCTAAATTTCTTCAAAATTGGTGTGGAATTTTGTCTGAAAAACACGTTTATATATGTGCAAAAAAATTAGCAGGACAGGAAGATTCACACTTCTTGCACATTTTGTTCTATGGTTCCTAACCGTTTCATTACTATTGCGTTTTACCTTTTTTGTATGGGAACATAACGAAGTATCATGGGGCTTTACCGATTTGCTACGCACATTGCTTACAGGCTTATTTTTTGACATAGGCAGTGCAGCATTTATTTCCCTATTACCCGCATTATACTTTGCCCTGTTACCTAATAAATGGATAGGCAGTATAGTCGATAAGGCTATAGTGTGGTTTTTTGTTGGCCTTAATGTGTTTATTTTCACATTCTCATTCTTTGCAGAAATCACCTTTTGGGAAGAATTCTCAAGGCGTTTTAACTTTATAGCTGTAGATTATCTTATTTATACTCATGAGGTTGTAGCCAACATAAATGAATCATATCCCCTGCCGTTACTAATTGGCGGAATTATAATTTTAACTTCGGTTATCCTCTTCATTTTTTATAAAACAAAGGGGTTTGCACTAACATTTACAAGTAAGGTTACCACCAGACAACGTATTACTGTATTGAGTAGTGTAATGATACTGACACTTTTTTACGGTTTCTTTATTACTAATTCTTCCGCAGAATGGTCTGAAAACAGGTATAACTCCGAAATTTCAAAAAATGGGGTGTATTCATTCTTTGCTGCCTTCAGAAACAACCAAATGAAATATACCGACTTCTATACAAGTATAGACCAGAACAAAGCATTAGGTATAGTTGAGGAGAAGTTAAAAAGCACTAACTGTAGTTTTAAAGACAGTAGCCATTCCATACATCGGACCATCACGGACAGCGTGGCATCTTCAGAAAAGAAAAACGTTGTATTTATACTGGTAGAAAGCCTTAGTGGTAGTTTTATGAAAGAGTTTGGTAATGACGAAAACCTTACTCCTTTCCTTGATAGTCTGGCTCAAAAAAGCATCTTTTTTGAAAACCTTTATGCTACAGGTACCCGAACGGTTAGGGGTATGGAAGCTGTTACCTTATGTATTCCGCCCACACCGGGAAGAAGTATTGTAAAACGTCCCGAAAACTCAGGGCTGTACACTATAAGGAATGTATTTGGTTCTAAAGGCTACGACTGTAATTTCTTTTACGGTGGTGATGGTTATTTTGATAATATGAATGCCTATTTCGGTGGAAATGGCTTCTCTATTTACGACCGTGGCAGAGGAAGTGTTTTAAGCGACAAAATCCAGACGGTACGTCATAACATAACCGATGAGGAAGTTACTTTTGAAAATGCCTGGGGAATTTGTGATGAGGATATCTTTAATAAGATGCTATCGGTTGCAGATGAGCAATACAAAAAGAAACAGCCTTTCTTCAATTTCGTAATGACTACCTCTAATCACAGGCCATATACCTATCCATCCGGGAAAGTTGATATTCCATCAGGTACAGGAAGAGCCGGAGCCGTTAAGTATACTGACTATGCATTGAGACAACTTTTTGAACAGGCTTCTAAAAAACCATGGTTTAAAAATACAGTATTTGTAATTGTAGCCGATCACTGCGCCAGCAGTGCCGGTAAGGATGCCATTGATGTGGGCAATTATCACATACCTGCTTTTATCGTAAATTTTGATGAAACCAGTAGTATTAAAATCAACAAACAATGCTCGCAAATTGACTTATTCCCTACCCTGTTCACTTTATTTCACTGGAACTATGAGTCAGACTTCTTTGGAAGAGATGTACTTTGTAATGATTTTGAAGAACGTTCGTTATTGGGTACCTATAGAAAACTTGTCCTGATGAAAAAGGATAAAGTAATGGTGCTGTCAGACCAAAAGAAACAGGATTTTTATAGCTGGAACAAGAAAACCAATGAACTAAAACCTATCGGTATGAATAATGATTTCCTTAACGAAACCATTTCCTGGTACCAGACAGCAGATTATCTGTATAACAATAAACTACTGCAGTAATAGTGAAATATCTTCATTTTATAGTTAATCCTATTTCGGGGAAAGGTCATAATACTTTAGAACAGACTGAACTATTAAATCTTTTCCCTTCAGAACAGTATAAAATAGCGGTAAGCTATACCGAAAGAAAAGGCCATGCACACGAAATTGCTTTAAATGCAATAAATGAAGGTGCACACTGCCTTATTGCCTGTGGTGGTGACGGTACCGTAAATGAAGTAGCCTCTGCTATTGTAGGCACAAGGGTACTTTTAGGTATTATTCCTATGGGATCAGGCAATGGCCTTGCTTCCAATTTGGGTATACAGGGTTCCCTTACACAAATACTAACGAAACTTAAGGCCATGGAGGCCCTTGAAATAGATTGCGGTCATGTCAACGGACACTATTTTTTCAGTAATACCGGACTTGGTATTGATGCAGAAATAATAAAAAAATATGAGCAGGGAGGTTCCAGAAAATTATTGGCTTATATATCAGCCGCATTAAAAGCCTCCCTTTCGTTCAGATATTATCGAACTATTGTACGTATAGATAATATAGAAAATGAAATAAACCCGCTAATGCTTTTTGTTTCAAACAGTAATGAAATGGGATATGGAATGAGCCTTACACCTCAGGCAAAACTAAACGACAGTTATCTCGATCTTGTTGTTATTCCTAGATTGTCCTTTGTACAAAAACTTTTACTGGGACTTCATGTATTGAACCGCTCGTTCCCAAAGTTCAACAAAGCTCAGTCTTTGCGTATGCAGTCTCTTTTTATACATCAGCCCGAAAGAATTTATACAGATATACAAATTGACGGCGAATATCATAGTTTAAAAACAAATAAAATTAATATAGAAATCCTTCGTGCTGCCTTAAAAGTTGTAGTGTAGTCAAAGTTCAGAAAAAATTCAAAATCCATACTGATCTTGCCGCTAAAATAACTGACTCAAATGAAGTAGAACTACGCTAATTCAAAATTCTCCTAAAAATGAAAAAATCCGTTGTTTTATTAGCGCTATACTTCTGTATGGGTAGCTTATGGGCGCAAAACCTATCGGTTGCCGATTCCATTGCAAAGGACACCACATCCAACCTTACCTTTAACTACAAACAGTTGATAATTCCCGGTGTCCTCATCGGTTATGGCCTGGTCGGGCTGGAAAGTGACCAGCTAAAAAGCTTTAACAGCGAAATTCGCGAAGAAGTGCAGGAGCACATTGACGATAAGACCACTGTTGACGATTTTGGCCAGTGGGCACCGGCTGCCTCTGTATTTGCACTGGATGCCCTGGGTATTAAGGCAAAACACAACTTAAGGGACCGTGCCGTACTCTTTACAACGTCCTTTACAATAATGTCGGTGACTGTTTTTAGTTTGAAATCAATCACCAAGGTACAACGCCCGGACGGTACCTCTTTTAATTCCTTTCCATCGGGCCATACCGCAACAGCTTTTGCCGGTGCTGAACTCCTTTACCAGGAATACAAGGACCAGTCCGTATGGTATGGGATAGCGGGATATGCCGTGGCCACCGGTACCGGCCTTTTCAGGGTATACAACAACAGGCACTGGTTTACCGATATAGCGGCCGGGGCGGGAATAGGCATCCTGAGCACTAAAATCGCCTACTGGATCAACCCCTGGCTTACCAATGTACTGTTTAACGGAAAATCCCGTGAAAATAAATCATCTGCCTTCATCATGCCTTTTTATGACGGAAAAATGGCCGGTGTGAGCTTTGCTAAAACATTTTGATTATGAAAACAACAACCCTACTCTTTCTTTTCGCTTCCGTAGGTATAATCTCATGTACAAACAACAATAAAAGGCATTCCTTTATAACCTATCCGCAATTCAGGGAAGACTTTACCAAAGGTCTCTGGCACATGGCGGTTACCGATGGGAAAGCAGATGATGATTATAGTCAGTACGTATTGCATTTCAATACTGACTTTACTTTTACGATAAGCAACCACGAAAAACGATATAAAGGAAAATGGGATGTCTACAGCGTTGATGGTACAGACGATGCGCCTGCCGCTGACATAGGAATGGATTTGCTGTTTACGGCATATGCCCCACATCGGCTTGAAAAACTTGGGCATCATTATCATATAATGGCGCGCAGCATGGAAAAAATTGAGTTGTTGAACGAAGATACGCAACATCCGGAAAAATTGGTGCTGTCCCGCTTTTAGGCTAATGCCGGAAATTATATGAATTGTGGCTGGTATTAAATAGAAAAGGCGACTGGAAATATTTCCGGCCGCCTCAAAAAAACATAACCCAAAAAAGTACTAATCATTGTCCTCATCATCGTTATCCTCATGCTCTTTTTCCCTTTTCTCACCGATGATTTTACCGTCTCCTGATAACTGAACTTCGTATGAGGTCTCCCCTTTTTCAACTGTCACCTCATAAAAGGATACACTACCCGGTTTTTCCGTCATCTCTGCTTCTTCAATTTTATAGCCGGGATACTTGGCCGAAATAGCTTTTACAACGCTTGCCGGTAACTGGGCAACTTTTATTTCAGTTTCGGTTTCCAGCCATTTTCCGTTGGTGTCAAAGTTGGCGGATTGTTCGGTCCCACCGGACTTAAACTCGGCCTCATATTCATCCGCTTTCTCTTTTGACCATTCTACTTTTTTAGCCCCCGGGAACTTTTTGGTAAATGCGGATTGTACCGCCTGCGGTACCTGAACCTTTTTTTCCTGGGCTGTTACCGATAGCGTGGTCAGGGCCAGGGTACCGATAATAAGATATCTTTTCATAATTATATGTTTAATGTTATTCCAAAGCTACTACGTGATTCTGATTAAATACTAAAAATTGGGCAGCTTGGGTAAAAAAAAAGTATTCAGAAAATATTCAGAATTGAGCGGTAAATTCCAAGCTAATTTAAGCCTATGAAAATATTAATAGTAGAAGACGAAAAAGACCTCATATCCGGGTTTCTCACCTTTTCAGAACAGGAAAAAATATCTGCTGATGTGGCTACGACCTACCAGGAAGCCTCAGAAAAAGTGTATTTGTACGAATACGATTGTATCCTGCTCGATATAAACCTTCCCGATGCAAGCGGCCTTCAGCTTCTGGAGGACCTGCAGAAGATGGACAGAAATAACGGTGTAATTGTTGTATCCGCACGAAATTCGGTTACCGACAAGGTAAAGGGATTAAACCTGGGGGCTGATGATTACCTTACCAAACCCTTCCATCTCTCAGAACTAAGTGCCAGGATACAGGCTGTAATTAGGCGCAGGAAATTTGACGCCCCCAATCTGCTTTGCTTTGGCAGCCTGTCCATCGAATTGAATGAAAGGAAGGTCGTGGCAGGAGAATCGCTGCTGAACCTCACTAAAAAGGAATACGATATACTGTTGCATCTGATTGCCAACAAAAACAGGGTAATTACAAAGAATGCACTGGCAGAATATATATGGGGAGACAGTATTGATAATACGGACTCCTTTGATTTTCTCTTCCAACACCTGAAAAACCTGAAAAAGAAACTCAGGCAGGGGCAGGCTGCTATACAGATCAGAAATATTTACGGCGTGGGATACCAAATTGCTGAAATATGAAAACAATACGGCTGCTCACCCTTACCTCACTAAGTTATCTGCTTATTTTTACCTTCTTGCTTCTTGTAAGTTTTTGGGTCTTTCTACGATTTCTTCAGTTGGGCGCTAATGAAAGTACCGATGAATTACTGATAAATAAAAAGAAAAGAATAGTACGCCTATTTCAGGCGACAGAAGAACCACTACCCTTAACCCAGCTGGCCTTATCTGATTATTTTATACAACCTGTTGATGAGAATATCCCCGAATACCAGGTGTTCAGGGATACCCTGATTACTGACAAATCAGATGATGAATCTTATATGTACCGAAAGCTCTCTGCACTGCAAAAAATAAATAATGTAAACTACAGGATAGATATAGTACTCTCTCTGGTTGAAAAAGACGATGTGGTTCAAAGTGTGGTAGTGGCACTCATATTGGTTTTTGTAATAATTGTGGTTGTTTTCTACCTATCATCGCTAGTCCTGTCCAAGAGAATATTTATACCTTTTCATATCACTTTACAACGGCTCAGGAATTTTGAAGTGGACAAATCTTTACAGTACATACCGGTAGATTCCAAAATACAGGAATTTACCATTCTCAACAAGGCCATTTCCGATCTGACCGCACGGGCACAGGAATCTTTTGCAAATCAGAAAACATTTATAGAAAATGCTTCCCATGAACTTCTAACCCCTATAGCCGTAAGCCAGAATAAACTTGAGGAACTGGCAAGCGATGCGGACCTTACAGCGCACCAGTCAGGACTGATAACGGTACTGATCAATGTTAATCAGCGTATGTCCCGGCTAAACAAAACCCTGTTACTGCTTTCAAAAATCGAAAACGGACAGTTCCCCGAAAGGCAGACCATCTGGGTAAGGGAACTGGTAGATGATATACTGTTACTTTTTGAGGAACAACAGGATGAGATGAAACTTTCCGTATCAGTCATGATCAGTAAAAATGTTACGATAAAAGCGAATCTCGTGCTGGCGGAACTACTCGTTACCAACCTGATAAAAAATGCCTTTATACACAACAATACAGAAGGTGAAATATTGATTACCTTCTTAGGGAACTCCCTTACCGTTTCGAATACTTCAAAAAATCCGGCTATTCCCGAAGAACATATGTATCAGAGATTTTATAAAAATTCACAAAGAAAAGAAAGCTGGGGCCTGGGCCTTGCCATTGTTAAGAAGATATGTGAACTGAACCAGTGGGCAATACAATACAGACATATAAAGGGAAGGCATGTATTTGAAATTGTAATTCAATAGAACAGAACGGCTAAGCTTACCTCATCATTAGTAGAGTACCAATCGAAATAACAACAGGCTCATACAGTCGTAAAACTAGCTTAACTGTCCGGTTTTTGAGTCATTGTTTAAAATCTGAATAATGACCAGAACAAGTAATAGTGTAAACAGCACAGAGGAAGAGCCTATCGTACCCAAATCAAACCCACCTTTCTCTACTGGTTTAGTCAATAGATCTCCAAAAGTGGCTCCAAAAGGCCTCGTTAGGATAAAGGCAGCCCAGAATAACACTACCCTAGAAATTTTTGTAAAATAATACAACAGCACTATCCCTGCAATTAGTGATGAAATAAGAATTGCTCCTCCTAAAAAACCCAAACCGCTATCATCTGCCAGATAATCCCCAAGTGCCGTCCCTAGAGTGTTGGAAACCAGGATAGCTGTCCAGTAAAATATTTCTGCCCTTCGTGTGGTAACGGATTCAACGGAAAGGTTATTTTCGACTTTCTTCCATACCAGCAATATTATAAAAAGCAAAGTGACCAGCAACAATGCCCCTTTTGCATAGCCCAACTGCAGGGAACGGTCTATATAATCGGAAACGGTTGTACCGGCCGTGCTTGTCGCCAGTATTACCGACCAGTACACCGCCGGGCGGTACTGCTTTGAAAACAGCTGAAACATAAGTGTTATTATGAAGAAGCTAATTAACATCATCGAACTTATTCCATAACCTATGTTAATCGTCATTGAAAACATATCCCCGGCAGTCTCTCCAAGGGTGGTTGCACATATCTTCATAATCCAGAAGGCCAGTGTAATTTCAGGTAATTTTTTCATGACGGTCTATTTTTCAACGAATCTAACATCAGAATTGGGAGAAATTCTGAATTTTATTGCCTGCAAAGACCTGATTAAAGTAATAGAAATTTCTATTACTCCTTATTCAAAGATGTTCATACCTTCATTATAAACAGGAGTCTGGACGTTAAGAAAATGCAGCACACTATGAAAAACATGGTTTTGTGACAAGGTAGTTTCCGGTTTGAGCTTTTGAGAGCTATCAGAAACCCATACGATAAAAGGGACTTCATACTGCTCCTTAGGTGCTAAACTCATGGGCATGCCATGCATATACAGGTTTTTCTCACCAAGCGACTCACCGTGATCTGAAACAAAAATCATGGTACTTTTATATCCATTAAGTGTCTTCAGATTCTCAATTATCCTGCTCAATATAAAATCCGTGTAAAGAATTGTGTTATCGTAGGCATTAATCAGTTCTTCATGGGAACAATTGCCCAATTCAACACTGTTACATACCGGAGTAAAAGCTTCGAACTGCGGCGGATACTTCTTGCTGTAAGTTGGCCCGTGGCTTGTACTGGTGTGCAGTACAATCAGAATTTTGTTTTTAGTGCTCGCGAGTATCTGTTCCTTCAGGCCGGTCAGCAAAACTTCATCATAGTCACAGCCGGGGCCTGTGCAACCGGGTTTTAGATCTTCTCTTCTTTGGTAGTTTTTTATGTGAACCGGCGGTTCACCCCAGTTGGTTGTCCTCCATACAACCTCAACATCATTCCTGTACAAGTAGTTGGGTAAAATCTCATATAATTGGTTGGAGTCTGTATGCTCCAAAATACACTTCACCCCTGCTGTCGTATAAGTGGCACATGATGTAGCGTTAAAGTGATAGAGGTTGTCCTCTTTTGAAAGCAGGGGATTCGTATCTTTACCGTAGCCGTATAATGAGAAGTTCCCACTCCTTGCTGATTCACCTATGACCAGGACTACTACTGATTTTTCATTATCTGCTATAGTGGCATCCGGAAGTAAAATCTCCTTCCTGTTTTTTTGATATTTATGGATGTAAAACAACGATGTATTAACCGTATATGACCAAGGCATTGCCAGCCCTCCCAACCGCTTTGAATTTTTATCGATCCAAAGCCAGTTACTTGCATTGGCAAAGACCAATACCAGCATGAATAAAAGGGCTAGCGAGGAAGTTTTCAGGAAACGTTTCCAGCTTACGGATACAATGCGCACCTTTATGATATAAATACACGGTATGATTCCCAGTATAAGGACATAAAGTACCAAAGTAAAGGAAAAGAAGCTGCTTGATTCTTCGTAATTGGTATTTAGCAGATTCCCGATCATGCTTTCATCAATTATGACATTATAGGTCATTACAAAGTATACCGCCACAGCATTCAGCATAAAAAACAGGCCTAATAAAAATTTCCCGACAATACGTGAAAGCGAAAATATCAGATACAGTGCAAAAGCATTGGCCAACAGCATAAGAAGCATTAAACTAATAATAAGCAGTATTCCGTGAAAGCCCGTATAATCAATATTGCCAAAAACATACCTGTAAAACGGAAGATGGAACAGCAGGAACATTAGCACGCTCATAAGCAAAACAAAATTCGTTATCCCAATACTATTTTTTAACATACATGTGTACTATTTTAAAGGTTGTAACGGCTAAACTAATGAAAGCGAAATAGAAAATCACTAAATTTTCTCTGGCAATCTTGACAGTCAAAAAGATGCAACAAATTAGAAATAAAATAAATACTATCGGATAATATTTTTTGATTTTAACCCATCCTAAAATATTATTTTCCCTGCTGATGAATACCCCTAAAATACCTGATAAATAACCGATTATAGCACCTGAAATGACATCAAGGGGATAGTGTGCACCTACTCCAACCCTTGTAAATATTAAAATTACCCCCAAAGTAAATACAAAAACAACCCATATGATTTTTGAACTCTTTCTCTTGGGTAGAAACGCGTACAATAAAACAGTAAGGACAGCAAATATTGTAATAGAGTGTCCTGATGGCAGGCTTGTGTTTCCTAATAGGGTTTTCCCAATGATGACGAAACTATTGTCAGGAAATGCAGCTGCAGGCCTGGGTACTGCAAATATTCTTTTTAATGAATAGGAAAGTAATGCGCAGACAAGAAGTGCGGATATCAGGCATTCCCAAATCTTGGGGCTACGGATAATTAAAATTGACAACAACGATAAAAAAATTAGGGGATCCCCAAACTGTGTTAGGTTGTACTGGGTGGACGGGAATTGGGACAGCATAGCATTTAAACTAAAGAATTGCTCTTTCTGAATATTGATATAAGCATGAACATTTAATGCATCCCTAATAAAGAGATACAGGAATATAATGATTAAAAAAAATATGGGAAGCAGGAAATACGCAGGCACAATTTTTAAAAAATTATTATGTACTTTTAATTCTAATCCCGTAGTCGTCTTTGCATTGTTTAATTCTACACCTTTTCGCTTCAAAGTTCAGTTTTTACCTGTTTTAAGGCGAAGTTCAGTAAGGATTCTGATTATTTACTGAAGTATCATTGTTATAAGAAAAAACACATGACGCTTTTCGGTCTTTTCCTTTGAGAATAACTATGGAAGATCGAATAATTTTTGTGACAATACCACTTTTGTACCTGACTGCCATTTTGGGTTTCATACTAAAAAGTGGACTGTCACAGAAAACATTGTAAAATCTATCTTCTTTATCAAATTAACCAATAACTTAAAGTATCCATTACAATTGATTTTACAGTGAAAATACTAGCCTGTATTTATTTCTCAACTTTATATTTAAAGGAAATGTCTAAATGTCAGACTTCTGTATTCTTACTGCATTCAGTATAGCAAGCAGTGCAACACCTACATCGGCAATAACAGCCTCCCACAAATTGGCAACTCCTCCTGCACCAAGTCCTAAAACAATCACTTTAACTGTCATTGCTAAAATTATGTTCTGCCAAACGATCTTCTTTGTTAGCTTTCCGGCACGAATAGCGGTGACTATTTTGGAAGGCTTATCATTCTGTATTACGATATCAGCTGTCTCTATTGTGGCATCGCTACCAAGTCCTCCCATGGCAATACCGGCATCAGCGAGTGCCACAACAGGTGCATCGTTAACCCCGTCACCCACAAAAGCTATCCGTTTACCCTGGTCTTTTAATTCCTGAACCTTTTCAACCTTACCTTCCGGAAGCAGGTCTCCATAAGCATTGTCAATCCCGATTTCCTTTGCAACCTTTTTAACCACAGCCTCTTTATCTCCGGAGAGCATAACCGTCTGCATACCCAAGTTATGCAATTCAGTTATAACTACTGGTGCATCCTCCTTTATTTGATCAGCTATAGTAATGTACCCGCTGTATTGATTATCAATAGCTACCACAACTATGGTATATACTTTTGCATCTACACTATGCGGGTAATCAATATTAAATTTCTTCATCAGTTTTGTGTTGCCTGCAAGGACTTCTTTCCCATCGACGATGCCTTTGAGCCCATGCCCGGAAATCTCCTCTACATTTGAGATCGAGATGTTGTGCAAAGCTTCCTTACCGGCGTATTCCACTACCGCCAGTCCGATAGGATGTGTTGATTGGCTTTCCAAGACAGCCGCCAATTTAAGCAGTTCGTTTTCCGTCACACCCTGAGCTACAACTTCCTGTACTTTAAAAATGCCTTCGGTCAATGTCCCTGTTTTATCCATTACTACAACATCAACCTCCGTCATTACATCTAGAAAATTAGAACCCTTAAACAAGATACCTTTTCGTGAAGCAAGGCCGATCCCTCCAAAATAGCCTAATGGGATAGAGACCACTAAGGCGCACGGACAGCTGATAACAAGAAAGACAAGTGCGCGATAGAACCAAACCTCAAAAATATAGTCCTCTACAACCAAGTAAGGGACCAGGCAGACAAGCAAAGCTAATGCAAAAACAATGGGCGTATACACCTTAGCAAAACGGCTTATGAAAAGCTGTGTCTGTGATTTCCGTGAGGTAGCATCCTGCACCATTTCCAGTATCCGGCTGAGCTTGCTGTCCTGAAACAAAGCTGTAACCTTTACTTCAGCCACTGTATTGAGATTTATCATCCCAGCAAAAATCCTCTCACCTTTTTGCTTAGTATCAGGCTTACTCTCACCCGTCAGGGCTGCTGTGTTAAACGAGGCTTTATCAGATACCAGCTCACCATCCAGGGCAACTTTCTCCCCCGGCTTCACCTGTATAACCTCACCAACCTTTACCTCTTTAGGATGAATAACTTCTGTCTTATTGCCACGGATTACTGTTACTTCCTCCGGTCGAACATCAAGCAGTGCCTTGATACTGCGTTTAGCTTTATTTACCGCACTGTCCTGGAACCACTCCCCTATGGAGTAAAAAGCCATAACAGCTACCCCTTCACTGTAGGATCCGATAGCAAATGCACCTAAGGTAGCAATGCTCATAAGAAAAAACTCATTGAAGAAATCAAATCTTTTTGCCTTACGCCAGGCTAAAAAAAGTACATTATATCCTGATAACAAATAAGCTATAGCATAAATGATAAAATTATAAGGAAATACCGGAATATAGTCGAAACCATATTCCAGTGTAAGCATTACAAAAAGAATGGCTATTGCCAAAAGCAACGGCCAGTGCCCTTTCCAGCCCTCATTGTCTTCCACAATTTTTGCGGTCGAGCCCTGTGTAATTGAAGCATTGTCGTTATTCATAGTGTATAATTTTGTGATTAGTGTTGGTGGCCTCCGCCTCCTTCGCTCTTAAGCAGGTGGCTTTGGATATAATAAGCGCCTTTGAGCACGATTTTGGCATCTTTTTCAATATCCTGCAGGATTGTCACCTGGACATAACCCAACTGGCTTGTTCCTGTCTTGACCTCAATACGCTGAAAATGGTAGGTTTTGCCTTCCGGTTCTTTATGCTCGTGGCCGTCATCATGAGCGTGGCCCTCCTGGGCGCCGTGGTCGTGGTCGTGCCCATGCCCGTCATCGTGGCTGTGGCCTTCCTGCTTATCATGAGGGGGTTCCTCATGCCCTTCTTCCAGGACAAAGATGTACTCCCTGCCGTCAGCCCTTATAACGGCATCGGCTGGTAGCGCTTCCACCTGGCGTGTGCCCACATCGATAAGCGCATTGATATACATCCCCGATATAAGTGACTTGGTCGGGTTCAGTATCTCCGCATGTACGGCAACCGACTTGGTATCGTTTTCAAAGGACTTGCTCACATTGAATACCTTGCCTATTATTTCGGTATTGTCCTGGTTGGTCAGCACGAACCTGATGTTTTGCCCCTCTTTTACCTTTTGGAGGTCCTTCTCATACACAAGAAGGTCTACATGGAGCTTGGTATTATCCACGACTGTGAACAGCGGCTTGCCAACTTCCGCATTGCTGCCGAGTTTGACGTTCACTTGCGTAACGTAGCCTGATAAAGGTGAGGTAAGTGACATTACCGATGTGGCCGATGACTTACTGAGGTTCAGCACTGACAGCTGCCTGTCAAGGGAAGCCAGCCGCGCTTTCTCGATATCATAATCAGATTTGGTGCGTTGGAACACTTTCTTGGAATTTACGTTTTCCTCACTGAGTATCTTCTGCCTGTCGTATTCAAGCTTTAGGAACTCCAGGTTGCTTTTGGAAGTCAGGTAAGCTTCCTGCAGCTGCGCAAATTCAGGGCTCTCAAGGGTCGCCAGCACCTGCCCTTTCTTTACGAACTGCCCTTCTATGACGTTAATGGACTTGACGATACCTGTCATGTGCACTGAGACGTCCGCCTGGTTTTGCGGGGGAAGTTTTGTATAGCCGTTGGCATTGACAACTTCGCTGAGGTTTTTCAATGAAAATGTCCCGAGCTCGATTGAGGAAGCTGTGAACTGCGCCTCATTGAGCTCGACTTCCTTAATGGCAGACGCCTCCTTTTCACCGCTTTCCTGCTTCTTTTCTTCCTGTTCGTGCTCATGGTTGTGGGCATCGCCTTCCATGGTATTGCTCAGCAGGAAGTAATCGAAGGCAAGCACGGCTGACAGCCCCAAAATAATATACAGTATATGTTTAAGCTTTATATTTTTCATTATAGTCAGATTATAGGTTTAATAGAAATTGAAGGTAGATCACCGCCTGGTTATGGTTGTTCACCGCATTGATATAGCTCCTCCTTATATCCAGGGCTGTTTCCAGGCCCTGCATATATTCAACATAGGATATATCGCCATTCATGTATGCCTTTGTCGAATTATTGACGATAGTATCCGCATTAGGCAATGCGGTAGTATTATAGTAGTTTATCAGCGATTCAAAAGTGCTGAGCTGTTCCAGCTGCTGCTGGAACTCACCCTGTAATTGTGCCTGGAGGTAATCTGCGTTCATCTGCTGCACTTCAACATTGGTCTTGGCAGCCCTGATCCTGGCTGACCCGCTCCCTGCGAAGATAGGTATCCCGATGCCTACCGAAAATCCCTGAAATTGCAGGGAGCTGTCGTAGGTGAACGGCGAACCATTGACATCCTGCACGCCGCGCATGGACTGGATAAAATAACCTACCGTAAAATCAGGCATCAGGACAGAACGCTCCACCCTTGACCCGGCTTTGGCTACTTCCAGCTCCTGCAGTGCGAGCTGTACATTGGCATTTTGCTTCACGAGAGCCGAATCGCGTACGGCGATAGCCACAAGCGGAATGAAGGTTGTATCGGTAATAGTGAAGTCTGCTTCAAGGTTCAGCAGGATCCGCATCCTGGAATGCTCTAGTTTTATCATGGCCTCGTTTTGCTTGATCTGCTGTTGCAGTTCCTGCTGTTTGGCAATTGCCGTGGTGTTTTCAAGGGATCCCGTCTCCCCTGTCCGGAACTTCAGGTTGGCTGCCCGTACAAATTTCTGCATATAGCCGTTTTGCTCCTGAAGTATCTTATTGAGCTCTGTATAATAAAGCATGGCGTTCCATGATTGCCGTACCCTGTAGGACAGCTCCTGCTTTGTGACCGCAACGCGCAGTTCCGAAGCAGCGGCGGTCTCATTCAGCAGTTTCCTCCGCGCCCCAAACTGGAAGGGGCTGAACGTCTGGGAAATACTGATATATTTATCCTGGGCGGCGGTGTTCACCTGGCCGAAGGTCCCGCTAACTTCAGTCTTAGGCAAATCAAAAGCGGTTCCCTTGAGCTGTGACTGCATACGGCTCTCCAATACTGAAGACTGGACGCCCTTATTATTCTGTACTGCTGTGGTGATTGCTGAATTCACATCAAGGCTCTTTGCCGTCTGGGCGTTGCCCGAGATCGAGAACATCAGCGCTATAATGGCCACACCCCCGATTTTTGGTTTGTATCCAAATCCCTTCTCAAAATAGTAATAAAGTATCGGCAGCACTACAAGGGTTAGCAGTGTCGCCGTGATGAGCCCCCCGATTACAACCGTTGCCAAGGGTTTCTGCACCTCAGCACCCGCACCCGTACTCAGCGCCATTGGCAAAAAGCCCAGGGACGCCACCGATGCGGTAAGGATTACAGGCCTTAGCCTCGCCTTCGTGCCTTCATGGATGCGTTTGAAAATATCAGTCATGCCTTCGGATTTAAGTTGGTTAAAATAGGCAATCAGTACGATACCATTCAATACCGCCACACCGAACAGGGCTATAAACCCGACACCAGCGGAAATACTGAACGGCATACCTCTCAGCCACAGCGCAAACACGCCGCCTATCGCCGAAAGGGGTATTGCGGTAAAGATCAGGATGGATTGCTTCACAGATTTAAACGTAAAGTACAGCAGTACGAAAATCAGTGCTAGAGCCGCAGGCACGGCAATCATCAGGCGTTTGTTAGCCTCCACAAGGTTCTCAAACTGCCCTCCGTACGTGATGTAATAACCGGTAGGCAGCTTAAGGCTTGTCTCGAGCTTATCCTGTATTTTGTTCACAACCGATTCAACATCTGCCCCACGGACATTAAATCCGATTACGATTCTCCTCCTACCGTCTTCCCTGCTGATCTGCATCGGCCCTTCCTCATATTTGATGTCGGCTACCTGCTCCAAAGGGATCTGGCTGCCTGACGGCAGGGTAACGTACAGCGATTTAAGGTTGCTGATATCCTGCCTGCTTTCTTCCTCCAGCCTTACGACCAGGTCAAAACGCTTCTCGCCTTCATATACAATACCGGCTTTTTCCCCTGCAAAACCCATGCGGATTACCCTGTTCAGGTCCCCTACATTAAGCCCGTAAAGCGCCAGCTTGTCCTTGTTATAGCGTATTGTGATCTGGGGTAAGCCTGCCACCCGCTCTGCCTTTGCATCGGCGACCCCGGGTATGCCTTTGATCATCTCGGTAACTTCGTCGCCTTTACTGACCAGCATATCGATATCCTCCCCGAATATCTTGATGGCCACATCGCTCCTTACCCCGGTCATAAGCTCATTCATACGCATCTGTACCGGTTGTGAAAATTCCGTGGTAGCCCCCGGTATCTCCTCCAGGGCTTCCTCCATTTTTTCCATGAGCTCTTCTTTGGTCTCTGCGGAGGTCCACTCATCCTTGTCTTTGAGTATGATGATCATGTCACCTGCCTCAATGGGCATAGGGTCCGTCGGGATTTCCGCGCTGCCTATCTTGGTGACGACCATTTTTATTTCGGGGAATTTATCCCGTAATATTTTTTCTGCTTTCGTAGTGGCCTCAATTTCCTGCGAAAGAGAGCTTCCGGAAGCTATTATCAGGTGTGTGGCCACATCGCCTTCATCAAGGGTGGGTATAAACTCGCCTCCCAGGGAATTAAATACTAAAAGTGCCATGGCAAATATTGCTATTGAGAGTCCCAGTATCATGCCCTTTAGCTTCAGCGACTTATCCAGAAGGGGGCGGTAAACATTGTAAATTGAAGAAATGATCTTGTCACTGAAATTCGGTTTATGCCCGGTTTCCTTCTTGAGTACCAACGCGCTCATCATCGGGACATAGGTAAGCGAAAGGATAAAGGCGCCGAGGATGGCGAAGGACACGGTCTGCGCCATAGGGCCGAACATTTTTCCTTCCACCCCTACAAGGGCTAATATGGGCAGGTAAACTATCAGTATGATGATTTCCCCAAAAGCGGCGCTGCTACGGATTTTCGAGGCAGCCGTATAGACTTCCTCATTCATCTCGGCAGCCGTCAGATTTTGTTTTTTACGGACCTCGAGCCTGTGTATTATCGCTTCCACAATAATGACTGCACCATCGACAATAATACCAAAATCGATCGCCCCGAGGCTCATCAGGTTACCACTCACACCGAATAATTTCATCATCGAGATGGCAAACAGAAGTGCAAGTGGAATAACAGACGCAACTACCAGGCCTGCACGCCAGTTACCCAGCAGCAGCACCAATATGAAGATCACGATCAGGGCGCCTTCTATCAGGTTCGTCCGGACAGTGCCGATGGCATTGTCGACCATTACCGTCCTGTCGATAAATGCTTCAACAGTAACGCCTTCCGGCAAGGTTCTTTTAATCTGCTCCATCTTTTCCTTCACACGCTCAACGACCACACCGCTGTTCTCGCCTTTGAGCATCATCACAAATCCGCTGACTTCCTCGCCCTTACCGTCTTTGGTAACTGCCCCATAGCGGATGCTGCTGCCAATCTGGACTTTTGCCACATCCCTGATCAGGATAGGGATACCGTTGACATTCTTTATGACGATCTTATTGATGTCATCAATGCTGCCTACCATACCGATACCCCTGATAAAATAGGCATAAGGCTTCTTATCAATATAGGCTCCACCTGTGTTTTCGTTATTGGCTTCCAGCGCTTCGAAAATTTCGGCAACCGTCGTATTCATGCTCTTTAGGCGGTCCGGCTGCACAGCTATCTCATATTGCTTGAGCAGGCCGCCAAGGGTATTTACCTCTGCCACCCCGGGTGTCCCGGTTAATTGTGGTTTTATGATCCAGTCCTGTATGGTGCGCAATTGGGTCGCATCATACTTATCCTCATAACCTTTTTCTGGAAAAACTACATACTGGTAAATTTCACCAAGACCTGTACTTATAGGGGACATTTCCGGTCTCCCGAGGCTGTTGGGTATAATATCCTCTGCCTCCTTAATACGTTCTGATATTTGCGCCCTGGCCCAATATATATCTACATTTTCTTCAAAAACAACGGTCACCACGCTTAGCCCAAAGCGGCTTATGGAGCGAAGTTCTACTATCTTGGGTATCGACTTTACGGATTGCTCAATAGGGTAAGAAATAAGTTGTTCAACCTCTTGGGTTGCAAGTGTTGGAGAACTGGTAATAATTTGTACCTGATTATTTGTAATATCAGGCAAGGCATCGATTGGAAGGTTATACAATGAGTATGTGCCCACTACAACCAATACCAAAGTGGATAAAGCAACAATAAACTTATTGTTGATGCTAAAATGAATGATCTTATCTAACATTGATAATGCATTAGTATAATAATTTAATTAATTACTCGCCGCAAACAAGCATGCGGCATAACCCGGCTCATCGCCGGCAAAATCATTAAACTAATTGGGGTGGCTGCCAGATGGAGCCATGAAAATCGGACTTTACCGATTGGTAGAAGCTTGGAATTAAAGCAGAAGGTAATTCAGAAATAAAAATACAAAACTGCGTCACAGGTTGTAATACTATACCTACAACACAACTGCTGCAAACGCAAAAGGGTGTACAAATTTCCATATCATGATGGTCATTGTCTGCCTGTTGGCTCAATTGCATTGAGTGTGTGTTGCCAAGAGAAGCATGGGCGTCACTGCAAGGCAATACCATAAGCACCAGTAAATAAACTGATAAAAACTTGATAAATATTTGCCTTGTTTTCTGCATCGTTTGTAAAAATAGAAAATAAATTTCAATATATCATCCTTAAACAAAATTACCCGAAATAGAAACTGATTGTACCTCCCCTATTTGATAGGTTTTTAAACACCACCAAAAATTAGCAAATTTGCCCATTTCCAATCCAAAATATTTTATATTTGTGACCTAACCAGCAACCCTTCGCCGGTATGTCTTTGAAAATCAAACAAATGGTTTATTTGTGATGTTTGTCGATATTTAGATAAAAACTGTATCCCTATTGTACCTCGAAAGCCCGAAATTCAGCAATATCAAGGCTTGCTAATTTCTGTATCGGTAAATGATATTTTTTTTAATAACGTCTGTTCATTTTAAAAAAATTACAATGAGACATAAACAAAAACTAAATGAAATTGAAAATCTGTATATTTTTTCTATCTTAATATATCAACAATCAGGATACTCATGAATATTAAAAATAATTTCAGAATACTATATACAAGAATCATTAACAGTATTGCATTTTTACCAGGTATAATTGCTGTATGCTTTTTAATATTATCGATCATTATGCTGGAGATTGATTTATCATCTTTTGGCACTAAACTTAAATCAAATAACAACTGGCTACAATTAAAAGATGCCAGCACAGCAAGGTCAATTGCTTCTACAATAGCAGCTGCACTACTATCTCTTACTGTTTTTAGTTTTACTATGGTAATGGTGGTACTTAATCAGGCTGCTTCTCAAATGAGTAACAGGGTATTAACCAGCATGATTCAAAATCGTTTTCAACAGATTGTACTGGGTTATTATATTGGTACCATCGTGTACTCACTGGCAATATTATCAACAATACGGGATACTAGTGATTCAATTACAATTCCATCCTTAAGTATTTATCTGCTTATTATTCTTACAGTTATAGCTGTTTTCCTTTTCATATACTTTTTGGATTATGTTACCAAGACAGTAAAATATGAAACAGTTATAGAAAGAATAGAACGTAAAACACTTACAGCAATATCTAATACATTTAAAACCGAAGTTACAGAATATGAACAATATCAGTTAACAGGTATAAATATAGCAATGCCGAAGTCAGGTTATTTTCAGGGATTTGACACAGAAAATCTTCTTAAAATAGCTATGGAGAACCATTTAGTGATTCATTTTTGCTATAAACGCAGTAGTTTTTTGTTAAAGGACATTGCGGTAATGGAAGTATTTACCGAAAGTCACATAACTAAAGAAATGACAGAAAAGATAATAGCAACTGTAGACTTATATAATGGCCAGCCTATTGAACTAAATGCCGATTATGGTTGCCTGCAACTTAGCGAAGTAGCCATTAAAGCATTGAGTCCGGGAATAAACGACCCTGCAACTGCTGTATTGAGTCTTAATGCGCTTGTTAATGTATTAGCCAGCCGCTTATACAGTAAACTGCCTGAAGTTTATACAGATAAAGAAAATATGCCCCGTATATACTGCCCGTCATCCGGTTTTAAAGAAATGTTCGAAACATGTATCATTCCAATATGGAATTACGGTAAAAATGATCAGTTTATACAGGAAGCAATGCTAAATGCAATGATACTATTAAAAGAAAGAGATATAAAAAATAGCTATCAGGATCTTTTCGATAAGTTTCAGTTTAAGATAACAGAATTGAAAGAAAAAAATAAACTGTAAACAGATTATACCAGACTATTAGAGATAATGTCTTGAATTAGAATTTTACTTCTCCTGAAAAATTCAAAATTAATTCAAAATCTATTTGTTTAAATTGCAGTATGAAAATCCTGATTATAGAAGACGAAGCTGCAATTGCTAACAGCATTATTAAATACATGACTCCTAATGCTATTATATGCGAGTCGGCAACCACAGCAAAAGAAGCTATGGAAAAGATTGAGTTATACAACTACGACTGCATACTACTGGACCTAATGTTACCCGATGGGGATGGTTTTGAGATACTGCGTGAATTAAGGATGCTTCAAAAAACAGATGGTGTGATAATTATTTCTGCCAAAGAAACACTTGACACCCGTATTGAAGGTTTACAACTTGGCGCTGATGATTACTTAACCAAACCTTTTCATTTATCTGAATTACTGGTAAGAATGCAGGCCCTTATCCGTAGGAAAAACTTCAGAGGCAATAATATTGTCTCCTTTCACGAAATATCAGTAGATATTTTATCTAAGTCAGTATCCGTAAATAATACTAAATTAGACGTGACCAAAAAGGAAATAGACCTACTGTTGTTTCTTATAGGAAATCAGAAAAAGGTACTCTCAAAAGGTGCAATTGCCGAACATCTTTCGGGCGACATGGCAGATATGCTGGACAATCACGATTTTGTTTATGCCCATATTAAAAACCTTAAAAAGAAACTGGCAAAAGCAGGAAGCGCTGATTATATAAAAACCGTATACGGACTAGGCTATAAATGGAGCGATGAATAAAAAACTACTCAATATAACAACCCGCAGTTTCCTGCGCTATTCGGTAATTATATTAATAATATGCGCTCCGTTATTCTATTTTATGAGCCATTGGTTATATGTATATGAAACCGATGAAATACTCTCATTTCATAAAAAAGCCTTTGTAGAAAACGAACTTCATAATGGGACCTTCTCTGAAAAGGATATTGAAGTATGGAACAAATACAACCGTGATGTTGAAATTGTCCCTGATACCGGAGTAAAAAAAGATTCTATCTTCGGTACCATATACTTTGACCCTTTTGCTAATGAGTCAGAACCTTTCAGGGAACTTTGGGCTCCTATAGAAATAAATGGTAAACGTTACACTTATATAGAGAAGAATAATCTGGTTGAAATGGAAGACATGGTATATACCGTAGCTTTAATGTTCCTGCTAATTATTTTAATTTTGATGCTGGGGATTATATTCCTTTCAAACAGGTTGGCTAAAAACCTTTGGGGACCGTTTTATGAAACCCTTTCACAAATACGCAGTTTTGAAATAGATAAGGACACCAAGCCTCATTTCCAAAATACGGGTATCGAAGAGTTCAACCAGTTAAATACAAGCCTTGACCGACTTATAGAAAAGAATACTGCTATTTATAAAAACCAAAGGGAGTTTGTAGAAAATGCTGCCCACGAACTACAAACACCTTTAGCGCTTTTCCAAACCAAACTGGACAACCTCTCACAAGCTGAAAACCTTACCGAAGATCAGTTTGAAATATTGGAGTCACTAAATAATGATGTGTCAAGACTCAACCGGTTAAACAAAAACCTACTATTATTATCAAAAATTGACAACGAGGCTTACTTTGAAAAAGAATCGGTTTCTGTAAATAATTATATCAATAAACACCTTGACTTTTTTACCGAACAGGCAAACTCAAAACATATTACCGTAAACACTCAGCTCTCTCATGAGCTTACTTTAACAGCAAACCCAATACTTACAGAAGTATTGATTAACAACCTGTTTCTAAACGCTATAAGACATAATGTAAAAAATGGCAGTATTACCATAACCACAGGCACAAACAGCCTTAATTTTAGTAATACAGGAAACGGTATATCTCTTGATGAGGAAAAACTGTTTAACCGCTTCTCAAAATTAGACCCTTCCTCTCCCGGAAACGGGCTGGGATTAGCTATTATTAAAAGGATTATCGAGGTAAATAACTGGAATATTGGATATCAGTTTAATAATAACAGTCACAGTTTTACCATAAAGTTTTAAAATTCAGATTTCCTTCTAAATCACTGTATAGTTTTACCCAAAAAACAAACTATAATACCGTGAACAAAGAAAAAACATACCTGCCTTTAAAACATATTTTACTACTGGTAATTTCCTTAATAAGCATTACCGGTTTAGCACAGGATAAAAAAGTAACCCTATCAGGTAAAGTTAGAGATGCACAAGGTGCTGTTCCATTTGTAAATGTTATAATTGCTACACAAAAAGATAATAAAGTTATTGCAGGTACTCTTACCACAGAAACAGGGATATACACCTTAAAAGATATTCCTTCGGGCAAATACAATATAGAGATAAGCGGTTTGGGCTATGCAAAATCTATTATCCCAATATTTGTAGGTTCGCTAAGCAATTATCAGGATTTAGGAGAAACTACATTACAGGAAGAAAGTACTGCCCTTAATGAAGTTGTAATAAACAAACAGCAGGATGCCGTATCAGACAAAATGGATAAAAAGGTATTCTCTTTATCCGATAATATTACTCAAGGGGGTGGCACAGCACTACAAGCTATGCAAAACCTACCGGGAGTTACGGTTAATGACGGAAAGCTGGAACTTAGGGGTAACAACAAAGTAATGGTCTTGATTAACGGAAAACAAACAGCCCTTACCGGATTTAATACTCAGTATGGTCTTGATAATATTCCGGCTTCGGCTATTGATAAGATAGAGATTATTGAAAACCCGTCGGCTAAATATGATGCTAACGGCAATGCGGGAATAATCAATATAATCTACAAAAAGGAAAAAAGTGATGGATTAACAGGTAAGGCTGGTCTTGCAGGTGGCTATGGCGCATTATGGGAACGAAAGGCAAATTTGCCGGGTATGAGTCCGCAATACAACTTAACTCCAAAAATAAACCCTTCACTGTCGCTAAATTACAGAAAGAACAAAGTTAACTTCTATGTACAGGGAGATTACCTGTATACCGAAGCTCTAAATAAAAATGAGTTTGTTACCCGTACCTACGACGATGGTACTATTATTAACCAACAGACAAAACGCAACAGAGATACCCGATTCACAACTTTTAAAAGCGGAATTGACTGGGAATACAATCCTAATAATACCCTGTCACTATCTGTAATGTATGGACGTGAAAAAATACTCGATCATGGTGAAGAACCCTTTTTTAACGGAAACTACAGTGAACGTTTACGTTTTTGGAAATTTCTTGAAGATGAGGTAAAAACCACGGTAATGGGTTCAGCCAGTTACCAGCATAGGTTCAGCCAGCCTGGACATGTATTAAATACCGGACTGAATTATACCTTCCACAGGGAAGACGAAAAGTATAATTTCAGTAACATTATGCCTGATTATACAGGTACCGATGCTTTCAAACTACTGTCAGACGAAAATGTGGTTGATCTGAATATCGATTATATAAAACCGTTAAAACAGGGACGCCTTGAAACCGGATTCAAATTTAGAAACAGGATAATCCCTACAGACATGCTGTTTTATCCTGGCACTAATTCTGTTATTGATGCTAATGCCGGAGGCAAAGCCGACTATGAGGAAACCATTCCTGCCTTATACGGTAACTATGTATACGAAAGTGATAAAATTGAGGCCGAAGCAGGTGTAAGAATGGAATATCTGGATTTAGAATATGAAGTAAATCCTAACCATCCTGTTTATAAAAGTGACGGCTATCATTATTTCCAGCCCTTCCCTTCCCTTAGGTTTGGTTATAAAATAAATGACAACCATAAGCTATCTGTTTTCTATAACAGAAGGGTTGACAGACCTAATGAGGTTGATATTAGGATATTCCCAAAATATGATGATGCAGAGATTATTAAAGTAGGTAACCCGGGGTTGCGACCACAGTACACCAATTCGGTAGAATTAGGCTATAAGGCCTATATTAACGGCGGATACTTTTTTGCATCACTATACAGTAAGTTTATAGATGGTACCATAACCAGAATAGCCACTACAGTACCCGGTAATACAATAATTTACAATGTATTTGAAAATGCAGGCAAAAGCCGTGCTATGGGTACACAACTTATATTTTCTAAAAAAGTATCATCATGGTATACTTTCAATATTAACGGAAACCTGTATCAAAACACTATAGATCCTTTTACTGTAAATATAGTTTACCCTGTACCTACAACATACACAGGTACAAAACAGCAAATTACATCAGGTAATGTAAAATGGAACAGTAATCTTAAGTTTAGTAATAACCTTAGTGCACAGGTAAATATGGTTTATCTGGCCCCTGATATTGTACCTCAGGGACGTACCGGTTCACGATTTTCGGTAGATGCAGGAGTTAAAAAAACAATCCAAAAAGGTAAAGGAGAAATTTACGCCAACGCAACAGATCTTTTCGGTACGCTTGTAATAAGGCAAAAAGTTCAGGCAAACAGGTTTAACTATACCAGCAACAACTATTATGAAACGCAGATAATACGTGTGGGTTACAACTACAAATTCTAACCGCCTGAGTAAAAATTCTAATTTTCTTCAAAATTGGTCCCGAACATTGTATCAAAAAACACACAAACATGTTCAAGATATTTCGTAATACAGGACGATTTACACTACTTGCAAATTTTGTACTTTGGTTTCTAACAGTTTCATTACTGCTTCGCTTTACATTTTTTATATGGGAAAACAGCGAAGTATCATGGAACATAGTTAACCTGTTGCGTACACTTATTACAGGATTATTTTTTGATATAGGTGCTATAGCATTTATATGCCTGCTACCAGCCCTGTACTTTGTTTTGATGCCAAACAAATGGGTTGGCAGCTTTGTAGATAAGGTAATCGTTGTTTTTTTTACCGCCCTTAATGTATTTATTTTTACGTTTTCCTTTTTTGCAGAAATTACCTTTTGGGAAGAATTCTCAAGACGTTTCAACTTCATAGCTGTAGATTATCTTATCTATACACACGAGGTAGTGGCTAATATAAATGAGTCATACCCCCTTCCTTTTCTCATTAGTGGGATTGTTTTAATCTCAGCCCTTATATTATTAATATTTTATAAAAGGAAAACCTTTAACCTTACTTTTAAAAGTACAGCCACTACTAAACAGCGTATTGCTGTAATATCAACCGTAACAGCCACAGCGCTTTTATTCGGCTTTTTTATAAACAATGCTTCGGCAGAATGGTCTGTAAACCGATATAATTCTGAAATTTCCAAAAACGGAGTGTATTCGTTTTTCGCTGCCTTTAGAAACAACCAAATGAAGTATAATGATTTTTATACTTCAATCGATCAGAAGAAAGCATTACAAATAGTAGAAAACAAACTTAAAAGCAGTAATTCGGTATTTACCGATAAAAGCAAATCTATTCACCGTACCATTATTGATACACTTGATTCATCATCCAAAAAAAATCTGGTATTCATAATGGTGGAAAGCCTTAGCGGGAGTTTTATGAAAGAATTTGGTAACGAAGAAAACCTTACGCCATTTCTTGACAGTCTGGCACAGCAAAGTATATTTTTTGAAAACCTGTATGCTACAGGTACAAGAACCGTGAGGGGTATGGAGGCCGTAACGCTATGTATCCCACCAACACCGGGAAGAAGCATTGTTAAACGTCCTGAAAACTCCAACCTGTATACCATAAGAAACGTGTTTGGTGATAAGGGATATGACTGTAATTTCTTTTATGGCGGTGACGGGTATTTTGATAACATGAACGCTTACTTTGGGGGAAACGGCTTCTCTATTTACGATCGTGGCAGAGGGAGTGTACTGAGTGACAAGATACAAACCGTTCGTCATAACATAACAGATGAGGAAGTTACTTTTGAAAATGCATGGGGAATTTGTGATGAGGATATTTTTAATAAAATGCTATCGGTTGCAGATGAACAGTACAAAAACAACAAACCGTTTTTTAATTACATAATGACAACATCAAACCACAGGCCATATAGCTATCCTGAGGGGAAAGTTGATATCCCGTCGGGAACGGGAAGAGCGGGCGCGGTTAAATATACCGACTATGCTTTACGTGAGTTGTTTAAAAAAGCTTCAACAAAGCCGTGGTTTAAAAACACTGTATTTGTAATTGTGGCCGACCATTGTGCCAGTAGTGCCGGTAAAGATGCTATTGATGTGGCTAACTACCATATCCCTGCATTTATTGTAAATTTTGACGGACAGCCTAACAGAAAAATAGAACAACAATGTTCTCAAATAGACCTATTCCCTACCCTGTTCTCTCTTTTCCACTGGAGCTATGAGTCAGACTTCTTTGGTAAAGATGTACTATGTAATGATTTTGAGGAACGTTCGTTACTGGGCACTTACAGGAAGCTTGTACTTATGAAACAGGATAAGGTTATGATATTATCCGATCAAAAAGGACAGGATTTCTACAAGTGGCAAAAAGATAAGAATGAGTTAACACTAAAATCAATGGATAAGAGTTTTCTTGACGAAACGATTTCCTGGTATGAAACCGCTGATTATCTTTATAATAACAAATTATTACAGTAACCCATGAAGTACCTGCATTTTATAGTTAACCCTATTTCGGGCAAAGGAAACCATGTAATAGACAAAGAGCTACTGGTTTCTATATTTCCTGAAAACGAATACAGGATTGAAATAAGCGATACCGAAGGTAAAGACCACGCGAAAACATTAGCGGTAAAGGCAGTGAAAAACGGTGCCGACTGTGTGATTGCCTGCGGAGGTGACGGAACGGTTAACGAAGTGGCTTCTGCCCTTATCGGTAGTCAGGTGCCTTTGGGTATAGTCCCGGTAGGTTCGGGTAACGGACTGGCGTCTAATTTAGGAATTAAGGGAAGTCTGCAGGAAGTAATTTCTACCATCAAAAAACAAAACATTACCGTTATAGACAGTGGTTGTGTTAATGATAATTATTTCTTTAGTAATACAGGCCTGGGTATTGATGCCGAAGTCATAAAAAAATACGAGCAAAAAGGAAAAAGAAAACTATGGGCATACATAGTCGCTTCACTGGAAGCAAGTTTATCCTTTAAGCATTACAATACAACTATTAAGTTTGGTGATAAAGAACTGGATATTAATCCGTTTTTACTGTTTATATCAAACAGTAACCAAATGGGGTATGATATGAGCCTAACGCCACAGGCAAAACTTAATGACGGATACCTTAACCTGGTAACGGCCCCAAAAATGGGTTTCCTTCAAAAAATGAAAATGGGTTTCCTTGTTCTTAACCGTAACTTTTTAAAGTTTAAAGCGGCTCAGCATAACCTTGCACAATCACTTACCATATATCAGCCGGAAAGGATTTATACTGATATACAAATTGACGGAGAGTATCATAGCCTAAAAACCAATTATATACATATTGAAATAATTCCTGCATCCCTAAAAGTAATTTGCTAAACTATTTTATCATGAAAAATATAATTCGTTTTCTTTTTATATTATTTCTATTTAATGTTTCGTGTGTTAAAAAAACAGAATGTCATTCATTTATTACATACCCTAAACTCACCAAAAGCTTTACTATGGGAGTATGGCATTTTGAAATAATAGACAGTAAACTTCATGACGACTATACCGATTATACTTTTCATTTCAATAAAGACTTATCATTCACAGTAGATGATAATGAAAAAAGCTATAAAGGAAAATGGAACGTAATTAGTGACAACGGTACAGACGACTCCCCGGCTACAGATATAGATCTTGATTTACTGTTTACAGCCTATGCCCCACATAAACTGGAACAACTGGGACATAACTACCATATTTTAAACCGTACCAAAGAAAAGATTGAACTTATAAATGAAGACACAGACCATCCGTCAAGAATAATATTATTTAGAATTTAGTCCGCTTTAATATACATTTGAAAGTTTAAAAAACACCAAACTACAAGTTTTACAAGCTATTATATAAAATAAATAGTTCCGTATTAGGGTAGCATATTGAGCTCAATACTACCCCTTTACGGAACCTGCGTCAACCAAACGACTCTAACTAAATTTTTATATTATGCTTATTTTAAGGTAAACCTAACATCTCCTTTTATATCCTGAGAGGAAGCACCTATTATTGCCTTAAAACTACCCGGTTCTGCAACCCATTGGTGTTTCTTATCATCAAAATAACTAAGATCCTCTTTAGCAATACTAAATGTTACAGTCTTCTCTTCTCCTGCCTTCAGATATACTTTTTCAAACCCTTTCAATTCCTTAATAGGTCTTGCAAGTGACGATTCAGTATCTGATATATAAAGCTGTACAACCTCTGCCCCATCACGCTTACCTGTGTTTTTAACTTTTACAGATACAGTAAGGGTTTCATTCTGATTTATCGCTGTTTTATCGGCCTTTATATCACTATACTTAAATGTGGTATAGCTTAATCCGTGTCCGAAAGGAAACAATGGTTTTATTTTTTGTTTTTCATGCCACCTGTACCCCACAAAAATACTTTCCTTATAGGTTACCTCATCATTTCCCGGAAATGCATTTAAAGCATGTGCTGCATTATCCTGTAACTGAACCGGAAAAGTAAACGTTAGTTTCCCTGACGGGTTTACATCACCAAACAGTACCGAAGCTATGGCATTACCTGCTTCTGTCCCTAAAAACCATCCCTGTACAATTGCAGGCACTTCTTTTTCCCACGGCATCGCCACAGCATTACCCGAAATATTTACATATACAAGCTTACTGTTGGCTTTTGCTAAGGCACGTAGTAATTCATTTTGCCCGTAAGGTAACTCAAGCTCTTTACGGTCATTCCCTTCACTATCCTGAAAATCACTTTTATTCAGTCCACCCACAAACACAACAATGTCGGCATCTTTAGCAACACGTAAAGCCTCTTCTCTAAGCTCAGCTGTGCTACGGTCGTCTTTCAGGTTTTGACCTGAAACTACCCCATTGTAATCTCCGCTGGCATCTCCTACATAACCTCTGGCATAAACTACCTCAAAATCATTCCCTGCCCTGTTTTTTATTCCGTCAAGCGGAGAAACTTCATATCGCACTTTAAGTGAAGAACTACCACCTCCTACGGTCATCATCTTAACAGCATTTTCCCCTATTACGGCAATTTTTTTATGCTTTTTTATATCCAGTGGTAACAGTGAGTTTTTATTTTTTAGAAGTACAATACCTTCTTCTGCTATAGCACGGCTTGCTTTAGCATGTGCATCTGTACCGAAAGAACCAAATGGCCTGTTCCTGTCCATTGTTGTTCTGAATGAAAGGCGTAATATGTTCCTTACCTTTTCATCCAGTTCTTTTGTTCCTACCTCACCTGACTCAATTAACTCAAGGTATGGCGCTGCCATATAGTAATTATCATAGGCATTACTCCTGCCCCAAGTAAGTCCGTCGGTCCAGGTACCAAACTCAATATCCAATCCGTTATAAATAGCTTCTTTGGTATCATGAACACCACCCCAGTCGGCTACAACAACACCGTCAAAGCCCCATTCGTCACGTAAAATATCCTGAAGCAGGTAACTATTATGACAGGCCTGCTGACCTTTATACTTATTATAAGCTCCCATAATGGCCCATGTACCACCCTTTTGTACCGCAGCTTTAAAAGCCGGAAGGTAAATTTCATAAAGAGCACGGTCGTCTACAATTACATTAACACCATGCCTGTTGGTTTCCTGATTATTAAGGGCAAAATGCTTTACACAGGTTGCCACCCCGTTAGACTGAACCCCTTTTATATAGGGCACAACCATTTCTCCGGCAAGGAAAGGATCTTCTCCCATGTACTCAAAGTTCCTTCCGTTTAGCGGACTACGGTAAATATTTACTCCGGGTCCTAATAGTACATTCTTATTACGGTAACGGGCTTCTTCTCCAAGGTTTTTACCGTAAAGAAGTGCCATTTCCCTGTTCCATGTTGCAGAAAGCGCTGTTAGAGCCGGAAATGCAATACAGGAGTCATTGGTCCAGCTAGCCTGTTCCCATTCATCCCACAGTACTTCCGGACGAATACCGTGAGGTCCGTCGGTCATCCAGTTTTCAGGGATACCAAGCCTTGGTACACCCGGTGAACTGAATTTTGACTGTGCATGTATCATGGCTATTTTTTCCTTAGTAGTCATTTTGGAAAGTGCATCTTCAACACGCTCTTCCATAGGTTTTGTATCATCCAGATAGATTGGTAGTACCTGTTGCGCTTTAGCATTAAAAGCCAAAAGGAATAAACAGGCTAAGGTGATTTTACGTATCATATACTGTTTGTTTACTATTTAAGATTGAATGAAGCTGTTTTAACAGCATCGCTACTACCTCCTATCATTACACGGAAAGCACCCGGTTCGCTTGTATACTGTAGCTCGCTGTTGTAAAATTTAAGAAGGTCTTCTGTAATCGTAAACGTGATTGTTTTTGATTCGCCCGCTTTAAGACTTACTTTCTCAAATCCTTTTAACTCTTTAACAGGTCTTGAAATACTCGCTTCTATATCCCTTATGTATAACTGTACCGTTTCTTTACCTGCCCTGTTACCTGTGTTTTTAACTGTAACACTAGCCTGAATACTACCGTTAGCAGTCATCTCTGTACTACTAAGTGTAATATCAGTGTACTCAAATGTAGTATAGCTTAACCCGTATCCAAAAGAATATAAAGGTGCATTTTTCTCATCCATGTAGTTGCTCCTGAACTTCTCAAATCCTTTATCTGAAGCCGGTCTTCCTGTCATTAGGTGATTATAATACAACGGAATTTGAGCAACACTCCTTGGGAAAGTAGAAACCAGTTTGCCACTAGGATTAACATCACCAAATACCACATCACCAATAGCCTGTGCTGCTTCACTTCCGCCAAACCACACATTAAGGATTGCAGGTACATTTTCCTGTTCCCAAACCAATGTCATAGGACGTCCTGCAAATAATACTAGTACTACAGGCTTACCTGTTGCCACCAGTTTTTCCAATAATCGTTTTTGAACTGCCGGAATACCAATATCAGTACGGCTGCTAGACTCTCCACTCATTTCAGATGCTTCACCCATAGCTGCAATAATCACATCAGACTTTGCTGCTATAGCCAGTGCTTCTGCAGTTAATTCCTCTTCACTTCTGTTATCACGGGGAATGTCCCTGCCAAACATAGTAGCATCCTGTTGCATTTTAGCATCAGTTAAAAGGTTAGAGCCTACTGCATAAAGTATATTTGATTTTTTTCCTGCTACTTCTTTTAACCCCTCTAAAAGTGTTAGCGGTTTATCCAGTTTTGCAGCCACACTCCATGTCCCTACCATATTAGATGCCGTATTTGCCAAAGGACCTATAACTGCAATGGTTTTAGTTTTATCTAACGGTAAAACATTACCTTCATTTTTTAACAGCACAAAACTCTCTGATGCTGTTTTTCTTGCTATTGCTCTATTCTCTTTGGTATAAATATCCTTTTTAGCTCTTTTACTGTCACAAAACTTGTATGGATCTTTAAACAGTCCCAGTTTATATTTAGCTTCCAGTATACGGCGACAAGCCTTATCAACCTGTTCTAAATCTACTTTACTTTCTTTAACCAATACCGAAAGGTTATTTAAATATCCTTCAGATACCATATCCATATCCAAACCGGCATCAAGAGCCAGTTTGCTGGCATTCTTCATATCGCCCAAACCATGACTTGAAATTTCTCCTACTCCATTATAATCGGCAATAGTAAAACCTGTAAAATCCCATTCGTTTCGTAACACTTCTGTAAGCAACCATTTATTAGCGTGAGCCGGAACCATATCAACAACGTTAAATGATGCCATAACACTACCTACACCCTGTTCTACAGCTGCTTTGTAAGGATAGAAATAATCATTATACATACGTATGTGACTCATATCTGCCGTATTATAATCCCTTCCTGCTTCTCCTGCTCCATAAAGTGCAAAATGTTTTACACAGGCCAGTATATTTGAGTTTTCAGAAAACGAATTATCTTTTCCCTGATAGCCTCTTACCATTGCCTTGGCAATAGCACCACCTAAAAAGGGGTCTTCTCCACTTCCTTCAGAAACACGTCCCCATCTTGGGTCTCTGGCAATATCAACCATTGGGCTAAAGGTCCAGTTTATTCCGTTTGCACTGGCTTCAATTGCCCCTATTCTAGCTGACCGCTCTATGGCATCCATATCCCAGGTACAGGCAAGCCCAAGTGGTATAGGGAAAACTGTTTCATAACCATGTATAACATCCATCCCGAAAAGCATAGGGATTTTCATTCTGCTTTCTTCAACCGCTATTTTTTGTATTTCACGTATCTTATCTGCTCCTTTAATATTGAACATTCCTCCCACCTGTCCTTTACGTATTTTCTCTGCTATATTACTGTTACTGCCAAGGCCGGTGATAATATCGCCTTCGCTTGGTAGGTTTAACTGACCTATCTTTTCTTCTAAGGTCATTTTGCCCATAAGGTTATCTATGAAATTATCCATTTCAGTATTCCTGTCCTGAGCTATTGATGGCAGACCTGCTAGTAGAGCAAGTACTACTGTCATAATTTTTTTCATTGTATTTCGTATTAAGCGTCGTTAATTACCGACAGATGTTATTGAGGGTAAAACTAAAACGTTATAGTAGCAATACGAAATACTATAAGTCAAAATGTAGACAGAAACAAAACACTAAACACTAATAATCAGTTAATTAAATAAAATAATTAGCCAGAAATTGTAGCTATTTAAAAGGGTTTATGTAGAAAAAAACAGAGTAATTATAGCCTCATCATTACCACAGCATGCAATGAAGAAGGGAAATTTAACAATTTACTTAACCTATAGTTTTAAGCCTTTCGTCAAATTCTTCGCGCGATATTGCAACTTTATTTCGCACCTTGGTACGGTAGTTATAAATAGTACTTAAAGAGTATCGTAAAAAGGAGGCTATCTTAACTGCATCACTAATCCCGAGTCTCTCCAGTGCAAAAATTCGTAATTCGGCATTTAGTAATTCACCGGGCTTGAGTTCAATTTTTTCATGGGGTAATAACATATCGTTAAACTCACTTACGAAATTAGGATACAGATTTATGAAAATGGTATCAAATCGTTCATACAACTCATGAAGTTCTTCATTAGTCACACTGCTTGATTTTAATATTTTAGACAGCTCATCAAACTGTTTGTTCATAGCCTTTTTGTTGAGCTTTTTTCTATAATCATCAAGTTTAGCTATATAGGACGAACATATATCAAAAAACTGTGCTATATACTCCTCTTTTACCCTGTTAGATTCATGTAATTGGGAGTTAAATATCTTTAGCTGTTCATTAGCGGTTTTGAGCTCTATGTTAAGATCTTTTTGCCTTTCTCCTGATACAAGCAGTTCTTCCTTTACTTTTGAAATTCGCCTCATCTGGCTATAAACATAGACTACTGCTAAAATCAAAAAGAAGCTGAGAATGCTTATTAAAGTCAGGTAAGTACGTAAGGTGCTTTTAGAAGCATTTTCTTTTTCCTGATAGGAAGCATTTATAATCGAATAAAATTCAGACATCATAAGGGTTCTGAATTTCACATTACAGGCTACGGCATCTGCCAATGCCGACTGTGCGTATTTATAAGCCAAATCAATTTTACCCTGATAGTAATAGTAAATTGCAAGGTTTTGTATAGCCCCATGATCCCTAATACCATTCTCAATATCAGTAACTGCTGCAAGGTAATAATACCTTACACCTTCCTCCTGCTTATCTTCCCGCATATAAATATCCCCTAAAAGGTAAACATACATAGCATAATCAGGATCTTTTACCGTACTGCTACTTTCCATTTTTTTAAGCAGTTCGCGGGCTTTAGAATAATCCTTTTTGTACATTAATTGCTGAGCCAAATTAATTTTGTACTTATTAGAATCAGGATTAAGCACCTGTAACAGAGAGTCTCTATATACCTCTATTTGTTTTGCATAATACTCACTTGGGTTATTAGTTGTATAGTGCTCGTAAAACTGACTGTAAAACTCGTAATATAAGGCTTTAAGATCATTAGGCTGTTTTGTAATATTGATACCTTCCAGTAACGACTGTGATTCCAGAAAATTTCCTTTTGAAGAATATAGGTTTGCCAGTTGTATTGATGATCGGTCTCTGTAGTATTGATTATTAAGAGTATTCCCAATAGAGATGTTTCTGTTTATGTAGTAAATAGCACTATCAAGATAAAACTTTCTGTACTGTTCATAGAGCTTTTCATTAATCCCGTACTCTTCTTTTAAATCTAAACCGGGAGTAATTTCTTTTTTGTAACTGGCAATCCTTTTTCTTTTACTGTCTGCAAAATGCTCTTTTTGCAGTAAGGCATTATCCAATTCCTGCTTTGCAGAAGATAAGCCCTGTCCGCTTAACCCTACGGATGATAATATGGCAACAAAAAAGATAATAAGTGATTTCAAAAAGAAAGGTGTTTAATGAATTAAGGCAAATATATGGAAATCGGTAAAATTTTATCTCCCTGATTTCCTAATTTAAAACCCCACTCTCTTCTTTTACAATCGTGGAAATAAATTTTTGATACTATTTTATAAGATATGTTTTTACTATAGCTTTCACCCTGTCTAAAATAATAGGTTTAGAAAGATAATCATCCATTCCATATTCAATACAGGTTTCGCGTTCTCCGTTTAAAACTCTTGCAGTTAAAGCTATGATTGGTATATGCTTATCTTGCTGGTTTTCAATATCCCTGATTTTTTTAGTGGCATCTAACCCACTCATTTCAGGCATTTGAATATCCATAAAAACAATATCAGGATTTTCAGTTTGATACATCTCTACGGCTTCTTTCCCGTTTTCGGCTATTATCAAATTAGCATCAGGAACAATTTTCATTAAAATTTCACGAGCCAGTAATTGATTAACAGGGTTATCTTCTGCAACCAATATGGTTGTATTTTCTCCTGAGAAAGAAACAACATCATCAACCTGTAAAGAAATAGATTTACCATTAGCTATAGCTACCGTAGCAGTAGAATAATTAGCTAATCTGTCTAATACGGTTTTTAACTTACCGGAATGTATTGGTTTCGTATAGTTGAAATTAATATTATAATCTTTAATTGCTTTAAAAATAATATCGTCATCTGCCGTACTGTGTAAAAGCATTATAGGGAGATTATCTGCAGACAGGTTGAGTGTATTTCTTATTTGCGAAATCAGGTCGGTTCCCGACATATAGGGCATATTATAATCTACAATTGCAAAATCAAAGTCCTTATGCTCTTCCAGCAACTCCATTGCCTCAATACCATTATTAGCAAGCAGGCTTTCAATATTCATTTCGGCAAGCATTACTTCTAAAATTCGCCTGTTGCTCTCATTATCATCAACAACAAGTACTTTTTTTACATTACGGAAAAGCGCTGTCTTCTCAGTTAGTTTCCCATCAGGGATTTCAAACTGTACTTCAAAAGAGAACTCAGTACCTTTATTTAATTCACTCTCCACATTAAGTTTACTACCCATTAAGGCCAATAGCTTATTGCTTATGGTAAGCCCTAAACCTGTTCCTCCATACTTGCGGGTGGTTGAACTGTCTTCCTGATCAAAAGCTCCAAAAATTTTACTCAACTTATCTGAAGCTATCCCTACACCTGTATCCCTAACCGAAAACTGGAAATATGTTTTATTCTCATCCTCATCAGCTATTCTTGACTCTAAATGTAGTTCTATCTCTCCTGTATGTGTAAATTTAATAGCGTTTGACAACAGGTTAGTTAATATTTGCCTCAACCTTACCGGATCAGCATACACATATCGTTGAATGTCCGGTGGGATATTTAATAAAACTTCCAGTTTCTTTTGTTCTGCCTGGTGGCGAATAACATCAATCGTTTGCTCGCACAGCTCATAAACATCTACTTCCTCATAATGTAGTTCCAGTTTACCAGCTTCAATTTTTGAGAAGTCTAATATATCGTTAATAACATCCAGCAGTAGGTTCGCCGAATTATTTACATTTTTAAGGTATTCAGCCTGGCTCTCGTTTAAAGGTGTTTTTATTAGAAGATCTGTAAAACCAATAATCCCGTTAAGAGGTGTGCGTATTTCATGGCTCATATTTGCCAGGAACTCTGATTTTGATTTACTTGCTGACTCAGCTGCTTTTTTTGCTTCAATAAGTGAAGCTTCAAGTGTTTTTTGCCCTGTTATATCCCAGTTTGTTCCCAGCATACGGACAGGCTTTTTATTTTCATCCCTGTAAACAGTACCTTTTGCCCTCATATGGCGTATAGTACCACCTGTAAGGATAATCCTGAAATCAGTATCATAAACCGAATGACCAGCAATAGAATCGTTTAACAATGTTTCTATTTTATTTCTATCTTCAGGGTGTACTCTAGTAGTCCATAAGTCATAAAGAGATTCTTTCTTTTCAGGATCAGCACCATATAGTTTATACATAGTTTCATCCCAATGTAGTTTACCCTGTAAAATATCATAATCCCAAATACCTATAATAGAAGCTTCCAGTGCTGCCTGTAACTTATTCTCAGCATTAACTCTTCGGGTAACATCCCTAAAAGCAGCTACTGTAATCAACCCTTTAGGAGACCATGTTGAGTTTAGGGTCATCTCTACAGGGAACTCTTCCCCACCTCTCTTATTCGCATAAATCTCAATTACCGAAGAGCCATGGTATTCCTTTCCTTTTTTCTCAACGTCATTTATATAGTCAAAGTAATATTTAAAGTGCTTTTTGTATTCGGCGTGATACCTTACCGGAATAAGGGAATCCATTGTTTTGCTCTTCAGTTCTTCCTCGGTATATCCAAATACCTCAGACATAAGATTATTGGTCAATTCAATAGTACCTTGCTTATTAACCACAATTAAAGGATCGGGTGTGGCATTAAGGTACATATTAATTACATTCAGTTCTTCTTCAGCTGCCCTTTTTTCCCTGTCAATACTATTCATACTGCGCGAAACTATAACAAGCAGTATCAGCGTGGCAAAAATTACAATCACTGCTACCATAGTTATTGAGAAATCGGCTGCAAAATAGCCCTGTCTGTAATAGTAAAGTATTACATATGATAATAACAAACAGGCAGTAGTAAGTTGGAAAAACATCCTGCGTATCATGTAACTACCTATTCTCCTACTGGTAAAAAGCTCTGTTATTCCGTGGTTAGGAATAGTTAAGGTAATTGCCAAACCTGCTATAAAAAAGCCTATAGCGGTATGAATCGCCATTGATGATATAAAACTTACTTTGTCGAAAGTAGGAATGTTATATATAAATGTAACAATGGCAAAAAATGAAATTACAATTACTATTAGAGACAGATAAGAAGCTCCCTTTTTAGCTTTATCATTATTAAACCTTACTAAACCAAGGGAAATACTTAAAAGGGTAAAACATAATGAAGTTGCCATTGACATCCTTCCTGGGGTAGGCTTTCCTGCTGCAACACCTTTATGGTCAGTTGTCACAAACTGATCGATTCCTAAATTAAAATCGCCTACATCCTGCAAAAATGTTACAAAAGCTATAGTAAAAAGTAGTAGGTTTAAAACCATTGAAATTTTAGAACACCTATCCTCCCTTGTACAAAAAATAACAAATGCCAATAGGAAAAAACAAAAGGCAGTGTTAAACTTCATTGTGGGTAACTCGCTGTGAACCTGTGTAAAGATTTCTATATGAAAAATCCAGCCTAATATTGCCAATAATGAAACACAACAAAGTACAAAAGCAATATACCTGATAAACTTTTGATAAAGATTCACTTTTACCATACCTATATTTAAAGTGGAATTTAATTTTAAAGATAGTAATTTATTTATTACATCTGTTAAAATTAATAGCTATAACCCTTAAAAATAAAGGCGTTTTTTAAGTTTATCAAAAACATTTATTTATTCAAAAAATAATTAACTGATTTGATGAATAATATAGAATGTTTACATAATTAATATTTCCTGTCGAATGAGATAAAGCTATACTATTTTATTACTTGTTTGTATTAAAGCACATTTCCATCATTTTATACAATTCCGGATGCTTACGTTTTAATAAATCAGGGCGTTCAAAGAAATACTCTGAAGCCACTGCAAAAAATTCTGCCTGATTTGTACCTGCATATTCACGTATGTCGGACTTATCATCATTAATAGCTTCCATTTTTTTATGTATCAAATCTAACCACGGTATTGCATATTGGTGTCCCAGTAGTTTTTCGGGCACCCCGTCTACAAGTCCGTCCATTTTATCAATTAAATGTACAAACTCGTGTATACCTGTATTCCCTTTATCTGTAGTATTAGAAAAACCGTGATATAAAGCTTTTCGGGACAAAATCATTTGGTTTTCAAACCTGCCTGTCCCTACCAGTCCGCCTATATTACGTGATTGGGCTGTATCGGCAAATTCAAGATCTTCATTAAAGTAATCAGGATACAGCAATACACCACTAAGGTTATAATAATGCCATTCGGTAAAACCAAAAACAGGAATAACCGCACTACAGGCCACAAGTATTTTATCTAAATCTGTTACCTCAAGCTGTACACCTTCAATATAAACTTCGCTAAGAAACTGCATAATACGTTTTTGAAATTCGGTTTGCCTCTCAGGTGTAAGGTTTCGGTAAAACAATACATTATCCAACAATAATTGGTGCCAATGTGGCGGAAAAGGTTTTGCAACAGCCTTTTTAGGCTTTTTAAGAATAAAGAAAAGTGCGATGATTATAATTATGGTAACAGGTATGATATAGTTCATGAATGCTTATTTGCCATAAAGATAGTATTAAGATTGGTATACTAGGAGAAAATAAGTTTCCATCTGCATCAAACTCTGTTTACGCTTCTTAACAATTGTTATCGTCTAAAAAATAATACATACCGAATTTTGCTCAATAACTAAAAAAAGATAAAATGAAAGCAGAAGAACTTTTACCCGATAATCAAAACCAAATAACCATTAACGGACAGGAAATACGAAAAGGAAGTATAGGTGCTTTTCTCCTAAACTGTAAGGCAGTAATGAAACTGGATAAAAACTCAAATGAGTATAAAACAACTATGAATACCATTAAAGAACAGGCGCTTGTTTTAGAGAAAATAGGCTTGTTTGAAGTTTTTGAAATAAAAATACCCGAAATAAGAGAGGCTTTAAAAAACTCATAATAAACACGTTACAAACTACCTTTTCAAATAAAAGCATTCCTTTTTTTATATTAAAAAAGGATAAAGTGTTTTGATATGTAATTTATTTGTTATAATGTTGCATTAAATATGACAACAAATATCCTAAATAACAACTGGTGGTGGTTTACAATAAATATTGTGAACAGCTAAGTTATTATATATACTCAAAGGATACCAATATACACGGGCCCGCTGTTCACTAACAGCGGGCTTTTTGTTTTTAATTCACTCCTAAATCCTACAATATGAACACAAAAAAGATGTATTCATCCTATAAAAAAATCTCGTCAGATACGCTGACGCCCATACAGGTATACCTCAGGGTACGGGATAGTTTTGAGAAACCGTTACTACTTGAAAATTCTGAGATATTAAACAGGAAACACGGTTACTCGTACATTTGCCTTAATCCGCTTTCAAGTATCCAGATAGAAGGTAAAGCCTTCTACATAGATAATGAAAAGGTTGACAGTAATCAAAGTATAACCGACTTCATTTCAAACTACATTAAATCTTTCGGTGTCGAAAAATTCGATTTCCCTTTTACTTCAAACGGACTGTTTGGATATACCGGATATGACACAATACAATATGCCGAAGACATTAAACTTAGTAAATCGGGCGAAAGCATACCTACCCTTTTCTATGCTATTTATCAGTATGTTTTGGTTTTTGATCATCAATATGATGAGCTTTATATCTTCTCTCACCACACAAAGCAGGAAACAGCTGAAAGTAACCTTGACAATATCAGCTCACATATAGTAAACAAGCCTGCTAACGTATACGACTTTTATACCATAGGTACTGAAGAAACCGAGATTGATGACAACAGTTTCAAAGACATGGTTAGTACCGCAAAAAAACACTGCCTGCGCGGAGATGTTTTTCAAATGGTACTTTCCAGAAAATTCACCCAGCATTTTAATGGAGATGAGTTTAACGTATACAGGGCTTTGCGTAGTATAAACCCTTCGCCTTATCTTTTTTACCTGGATTACGGTAGCTTTAAACTGTTTGGGTCATCTCCCGAATCTCAGATTATCGTAAAAGACAACAGGCTTACAGTGCATCCTATAGCCGGAACTGTAAAACGAAGTGGCAACGAAACCGAAGACTTCATGGCTGCTGAAAGACTGAAAAACGATCCTAAAGAAAATGCCGAACATGTTATGCTTGTCGACCTTTCCCGTAACGACCTTAGTAAAAACGCTACCGGTGTTACCGTAAACTACTATAAAGAACTTCACTCCTATTCCCATGTCATCCATATGGTATCGGAAGTTTCGGGAGAGCTGAGAGAAAACCATCAGGCATATAACGCCTTACTGGATGCCTTTCCTGCCGGTACATTAAGCGGAGCTCCTAAACACAAAGCTATGCAGCTTATCCATGAGTATGAAACATCGGGGCGTAGTTTTTACGGTGGCAGTGTGGGGTACATCGATTTTAATAATCAAACCCAGCACGCTATTATTATCCGTTCGTTTTTAAGTAAAAACAACATACTGCACTATCAGGCAGGTGCAGGTATAGTACATTCATCCAGTGAAGAAGGCGAACTGCAGGAGGTAAACAATAAGATAAACGCGTTAAGAAAGGCTATCCAAAATGCCAATTCAAATAATAATTTAAAAATGATTAATAAAACAGAAGATGAAACGGTTGCTAATTTTAGATAATTATGACAGCTTCACTTACAACCTTGTTCAGCTAGTAGAACAGGTAAGTGATATGGCGTTTGAAGTACACCGAAACGATAAGATTGACCTTGAGGACATAAATCGTTTTGATAAAATACTTTTGTCTCCCGGCCCAGGTATTCCCCGTGAAGCAGGTTTACTGCCCGATATTATTAAAACCTACGGTAAAACCAAAAGTATTTTGGGGGTTTGCCTTGGGCTACAAGCTATTGGTGAGGCTTATGGGGGCAAACTTAAAAATCAGGAACAGGTATATCATGGTATTGCTACAGCCATTACTATCACTAATCTCGATACTATTTTTAACGACTGCCCTAATAGCTTTTTAGCCGGACGTTACCACTCATGGACCATAGACAACAACTTTTTACCCGATACACTTGAAGTCACAGCTACAGATGACAAGGGGAATATTATGGCCATAAAACACAAAACACTGGATGTTCGCGGTGTTCAGTTCCATCCTGAATCTGTACTGTCTCAATACGGTAAACAGATACTTCACAGCTGGCTTAGCGCCTAACTCTTCCCCTCCATATAACTAATCGGCTGAAGCCAAAAAAATAAAGGTGATTTACTCACCCCGGATAACTATTGTCTAAACTTAAATTCACTAACATGAAAACATATTTGGAAAAACTATATCATTATCAAACACTTAGCAGTAACGAAGCTTATAATGCACTGGAGCAGATTGCCACCGGAAAGGCAAATCCCAGCCAGATTGCATCGTTCATCACAGTATACCTAATGAGAAGTATGACAACCGAAGAGCTTAACGGATTTAGCAATGCCCTTTTACAATTATGCATCCCTGTTTCCTTTGATCAGGAAGTTATAGATGTTTGCGGTACAGGTGGCGATGGTAAAAACACTTTTAATATCTCTACCATTACGGCACTTATAGTATCTACCTATGGAGTACCTGTCGCAAAACACGGTAACTACGGAGTTTCATCTATAAGCGGTTCGTCAAATGTATTGGAGCATTTAGGGTACACGTTCACCAATGATATTGATGTTCTTAAAAAACAAATGGATAATTATAACATCTGCTTTTTACATGCCCCATTGTTTCACCCTACGCTAAAACACGCAGCTCCGGTAAGGAAAGAACTGGGTATAAAAACCTTTTTCAATATGCTGGGTCCTTTAATTAACCCTGCATTTCCCAAGAACAGGATGATTGGTGTATACCATGCCGAAATAGGCCGTAACTACCACTATCTGTTACAACAACAGGAATGCAAATATGCCATAGTACACTCTATTGACGGTTATGATGAAATCTCTACTACGGGCGACTTTAAACTGTTTAGCCGTAAAGGCGAAGAGCAAATCAGTATGCGGAACCTTACCATTCCTACAGCTTCACCCGAAGCATTATTTGGAGGGCACAGTGTAAAAGAGGCTGCCGATATTTTCATCAATATCATTAAGGGCGAGGGCACAGCTGTACAAAACAACACCATTGCGGTAAATGCGGGTATAGCGATTGAGTCGGCTACCGGAAAAGACAGGCTTGAAAGCATTACCCTAGCCAGGGAAATTATAGAAAGTGGCAAGGCATACCACACATTTAAACAACTTATAAGCAGCAATTAACATGGATATTTTAAATAAGATAATTGAAAATAAAAAGAAAGAAGTAGTTGAGAGAAAAGAACTCTATCCAATAAAACTACTGGAAAGCAGTATTTACTTTGACAGCCCCATAGTATCGTTAAAACACTATTTACAGTGTAAGGACAGAGTTGGTATTATAGCCGAGATTAAACGTAAATCTCCGTCAAAAGGTAATATAAACCCTTATGTAGATGTAGAGAGAATATCTATTGGCTATATGCAGGCAGGTGCCAGTGCTTTATCCATACTTACAGATGATGTTTATTTTGGCGGAAACAACAGCGATTTGACAACCGCCCGCAAGTTTAACTACTGCCCTATTTTAAGGAAAGATTTTATAGTTGATGAGTACCAAATTATTGAAGCTAAATCTATTGGTGCCGATGCCATACTGTTATTAGCTAATGTGCTCACTAAAGAAGAGTGTAAAATGTTCACTACCCTTGCCCATCAGCTTGGTTTAGAGGTACTATTGGAAACCCACACCATTAACGAACTGGACTATTACTTACCGGAAACAGATGTTTTGGGAATAAACAACCGGGATTTGAAAACCTTTACAGTTGATATTGAACGTTCCTTAAAACTTGCAGCTCATCTACCGGATAATGTTGTAAAAGTATCTGAAAGTGGGATCAAAACAGCCGATGATATACTATTACTCAAAGAAAACGGATTTAACGGTTTCCTTATTGGAGAACAGTTTATGAAGCACGCAAAACCCGAAAAAGCCTGCCACGAACTTATCTCTAAAGTACAACATGCTTTAAGCCTTAAAACTGTTGGTTATGAAAATTAAAGTATGTGGGTTAAAAGACCCGGCTAACATAGTACAGATTTCAGGTTTGGAACCTGACTATATGGGGTTTATTTTTTACATAGAATCAAAAAGATATGCTTCCCCAACTATTAATGAGGAAGTAATAGCAAAAATCCCAAAAACTATCAACAAAGTTGGGGTTTTTGTAAATGAAACTGAAGAAAACATTATTAATCTGGTTAAAAAATACGGTTTGGATAGCGTTCAGTTGCATGGTGATGAATCGGTGCAGGTATGCAAAGAAATCCAAAAACATGTTCCTGTAATAAAAGCCTTTGGGGTAAATAGCTCATTTGATTTCAATAGCTGTAAGGAGTATGAGGGATTCGCCGACTTATTTCTGTTTGACACATCTACAGAAAGTTATGGCGGTAGCGGAAAACTATTTGACCACGACCTGCTTAAAGGGTATCATTTAGAAACTCCGTTTCTAATAAGTGGCGGACTCAATCTTAAAACTGCTACCGCAATTATTGAAAACCTCATTCATCCCAAATGTATAGGTATAGATGTAAACAGCAGGTTTGAAAAGCCTAATGGTTTAAAGGATGTAACACTTTTAAAGCAATTATTCAGCAGAGTATGAAAACACAATATCATATAAACGACAAAGGATTTTATGGTGATTTTGGCGGTACCTACATCCCCGAATTACTGTATAGTAATATTGAAGAACTTCTTCAAAACTACAGGACGGTACTAAATGACGAGAAATTTAAAGAAGAACTTAAAACTCTGTTAAGGGATTACGTAGGGAGGCCTAGCCCACTTTACTATTCTGGTAAACTTTCACAAAAATACGGTGCACAAATCTACCTAAAACGAGAGGACCTTAACCATACAGGTGCCCATAAAATAAACAACACCATAGGGCAGATATTACTGGCAAAACACCTTAACAAAAAACGCATTATTGCCGAAACAGGTGCAGGACAGCATGGTGTTGCGACCGCTACGGTATGTGCTTTACTGGGACTTCCGTGTATTGTGTATATGGGAGAAACAGATATTAAAAGACAAGCTCCTAACGTTGAGAAAATGCGTTTATTAGGTGCTGAAGTCCGTCCTGCCCTTAGCGGAAGTAAAACCCTGAAAGATGCAACAAACGAAGCCATTAGGGACTGGATCAATAACCCGGAAGATACTTATTACATCATAGGATCGGTAGTGGGACCACACCCCTATCCTGATATGGTAGCTCAATTTCAGTCGGTAATAAGTGAGGAAATCAAACAACAACTAAAGGATAGAACAGGAAATCAAAACCCTGATTATGTAATAGCCTGTATTGGTGGGGGTAGTAATGCTGCGGGGGCTTTCTATCACTTTATAGACGAACCCGATGTAAAACTAATTGTTGCCGAAGCCGCAGGTAAAGGTATCGATACTAACCATACGGCTGCTTCTATCTCTATAGGTACTACCGGAATCATTCATGGGAGTAAAACCATGATGATGCAAACCCGCGACGGACAAATAGTTGAGCCTTATAGTATATCTGCCGGATTGGATTACCCCGGTGTGGGTCCTATGCATGCTCATTTAGCACAAACAGGCAGAGCTAAAGTTATTGCCATAACCGATAAAGATGCGCTGTCAGCAGGATATGAACTGTGTAAACTGGAAGGGATTATCCCTGCTCTTGAAAGTGCTCATGCTCTTGCCTGCCTTGACCAAATCTCTTTTAAGGAAGATGATGTTGTAGTCATAAACCTATCAGGTCGAGGCGATAAAGATTTAGAAACCTATACAAAACACTTACCTCATGGAAAACAGAATTGATTCATTATTTAAACATAAGTCGGGAACCGTACTGTCGGTATACTTTACGGCAGGTTACCCCAACCTGAACGACACCCTTGCAATAGCAAAAGAACTGGAGGCTAACGGCGTAGATATGTTGGAAATAGGTATACCGTTTAGTGACCCATTGGCAGATGGTCCTGTTATACAAAACAGCAGTAAAATAGGTATAGACAACGGAATGTGTATTGAACTGTTACTGGAACAATTAAGTACACTAAGGGAACATATCGCTATCCCTGTACTGCTTATGGGATATTACAACCCTATACTGCAATATGGTGTTGCCACTTTCCTGGAAAAAATAGCAGCTATTGGTATTGACGGACTCATAATACCCGATATGCCTATAGAAGAATATCAGGAGAATTATAAAACTGATTTTAAACGGTTAAACCTAAAAAACATCCTGCTTATTACTCCACAAACTTCTGATAGTCGAATAAGATACATCGACTCTGTGTCGGGAGGATTCATCTATGTAGTATCGTCATCCGCAACAACGGGAGAAAATAAAGGTTTTTCAGAAAAACGTGAAGCTTATCTCAGTAAAATCAGCTCCATGAAACTGAATAATCCTTGTGTGGTAGGTTTTGGTATTCAAAATAAAGAAGATGTAAAACAGGTAAGCAAATATGCTGACGGAGCAATTATAGGTACGGCATTTATTAAAGCCATAGCACAGGGAGAGCTCAAACAACAAATTACAAATTTCATTAAAACAGTAAGCCATGATACTACAGTTAGAACATAATACAGAACCAAAAGACATACTCTCCCTTACCGAAACCATAACTGGATTAGGGTATAAATCGACCCAAGTAAAAACACAACGGGAAAATTATCTTATATGTATTGGTAACAAAGAAATAGACATAAGGCAACTAGGGCATTTACCTGTTGTGAAAGATATACACCATGTTTCCGATCAATACAAACTGGTTTCCCGCAAATGGAAAACCAACTATACATCAATAGCTTTAGGGAATGATGTATATATTGGTGGTGAAGAGAAAACCATAATAGCAGGTCCCTGTTCCATTGAAAGCGAAGACCAGGCTGAAAGTATTGCAGAACACCTCTCACAGCAAGGTATTAAAATAATGCGTGGCGGTGTGTTTAAACCCAGAAGTTCGCCTTATGCTTTTAGAGGATTGGGCATTGAAGGAATGAAACTATTTCACAATGCCTGTAAAAAAAGAGATATCAAAATTATTACCGAAGTAATGCAGGCCTCACAAATTGAGGAACTTTATCCGTATATAGACATCTTTCAGGTGGGTGCCCGCAATTCCCAAAACTACAATCTGCTGGATGCACTGGGGGAAAGTGACAAGCCCGTTATGATAAAAAGGGGAATAAGCGGTAGTATTGACGAACTGTTATATTCTGCCGAATATGTATTTAGTGCCGGTAACGAAGATATTATTTTATGTGAAAGAGGTATCAGGACTTTTGAAACCAGCTACAGAAATACCTTTGATATTAACGCCATACAGGTTTTAAAGGATAAAACCCATTTACCTATACTTGCCGATCCTTCTCACGGTGTAGGAATAAGAGACTATGTTCCGGGTATTGCACTGGCAGCTCTTGTTGCCGGAGCCGACGGTGTGATATATGAAGTACACCCTACTCCGGAAAAAGCACTGTCTGACGGACAGCAAACACTTAATTTTCAGGAATCAGAAGCTTTAATTCAAAAAATTAAAGTATTAGAAAGGCTGTAATAGGCTAAAAGTTATATCAATTAAAAAAACATCTAAAACCCATAGTGCTTTAGATGTTTTTTATGTTTAATCCTTAGAAATTAAAAACAGATAATTATTTCTTTTTAAAAAGGGAAACTACTTTTTTAATACCGGTAATAATTGCTACAGTTACCAAACCGGCAATCAAACCGGCTGCTGTTTCTTTTACAATCGAGGGTAAATCAGGATATATATGATGCAGGTATTCTATATTATGAACAAATATACCTCCGGCAACTAAAACAAGCGCTATAGTACCTATTACTGCAAGGAACCTAATGGTTAAAGGCAAAAGCTTAATTAAGGTTTTACCAATAGCTGTAAAAAAACTACTTCCTTTAGAATATTTTATCAGTTTATAACCAGTATCATCCATCCTTACAATAACAGCTACAAGTCCGTACACACCAACTGTTGCCAAAAATGCCACAATAGTAACTGTTACAATTTGTATGGTAAGGCTTTTGTCTAAAACAGTACCCAGTGCTATTATCACAATCTCTATAGAAAGAATAAAATCGGTAGTAATGGCTGCCTTAATTTTGTTTTTCTCCATATCAACAGGAGTAACTTCTTTTACGTCAGCAGCTTCTTTATGGTCTGAATGATGGAAAAAATACTCTATTATTTTTTCTACCCCTTCATAAGCAAGATAAAATCCGCCCATTACCAAAATTGCTTTGATGGCAATAGGGAAAAATGTATTTAAAAGTAAAGCGATAGGAATTATTATCAGTTTATTGATAAGCGATCCCTTAGTTATAGCCCAAAGTACTGGCAGCTCTCTTGACGATACAAAGCCTGTAGCCTTCTCGGCATTAACCGCAAGGTCATCACCTAATATACCTGCCGTTTTTTCTGTCGCGACTTTACTTGCAACAGCAACATCATCCATAAGGGCAGCTATATCATCTAAAACTGCAAAAATACCTGAAGCCATAATTTATCTTTTAAAGAGGTGCAAAAATATAAATTTAGTAGTGCATTACTTAATTATTTTAATATTACAGTAAAGAAATTTCGATCAAAATGAGTAACTTAAATCATGTTATTAAAACAATTTCAACAATTTAACCTTTACAAAACCAACTAAATAAACGTTAAAATTAAATTTAAAATTCATTTTTAAAAGTATTACTATTATTTTTGCATGTAAATATTTCAAAAATGAGAATAGTACTATCCAATGTAAAGCTTATGATAAACGAAAATGTTTATCTGAAAGACCCCGAAAGCTCGGCACTGGGAAAAAAAATATTGAATGAAAGTATACTCCTTATTAAGGAAATAGGCTTTGAGGCATTTACCTTTAAAAAGCTGGGACAGCGTATTGAAAGTAACGAAAGTTCCATATACAGATATTTTGAAAACAAACACAAACTGTTGGTTTATCTTACCTCATGGTACTGGAGCTGGATGGAATACCGCCTTGTTTTTGAAACAGCTAACTTAACCAGCCCTAAAGACCGTCTTAATAAAACCATTGCATTATTTACAGAAGAAACTAAAGATGATGAATCTACCGAACATATTAATGAGGCACTGTTACAACAAATAATAATATCTGACTTTACTAAAACCTTACTTACCAAGGAGGTTGATGAAGAGAACAGAAACGGATTTTTTGTAATTTACAAAAGAGTAATACACCGCATTTCAGGAATAATTAAAGAAGTGAACAGCAGTTATCCCTACCCTGATTCGCTTGCCAGTACAATAGTTGAAGGAGCATTGCATCAGCATTTTTTAAAACAGCACCTAACATCCATCACTAATTGTAGTGATGAAATTTCTCCAAGTGATTTTTACCTCAATTTGATTAATAAAGTTTTAAACTAAAAAATATATGACCCCATTAAAACGCTTCTATAACCTTTTAAAGCTGGATAAGAAAGATATATACCAGATTGTTTTCTATGCAGCTTTCTCAGGACTAATAAGTATGTCATTACCTCTTGGTATACAGGCCATAGTTAATTTTATACAGGGAGGACAAATAAGTGTTTCCTGGATTGTACTTATTATTATTGTAACCCTGGGTGTGGCATTGGTAGGTATACTTACCCTAATGCAGTTAAGGATAACAGAGAACCTTCAGCAAAAAATATTCATCAGGTCTTCTTTTGAATTTGCTCACCGTTTACCTAAGCTTACTTTTAACTCCCTGTATGATAAATACCCGCCCGAGGTTGCCAATCGTTTTTTTGATACATTAACCATTCAAAAGGGTACATCAAAACTATTGCTGGATTTTACAACAGCTATATTACAGGTTGGACTTGGTTTGGTACTACTGTCGCTTTACCATTCGTTCTTTATAATATTTGGTGTATTACTACTTATATTGCTTTACATCATATTTAAGTTTTCGTTTCAGGATGGTTTAAATACCAGTTTAAAAGAATCTACCTTTAAGTATAAGGTAGCTTACTGGTTACAGGAAATAGCAAGAAACAAAAGCAGTTTTTCCCGTAAAAACAACTTTGAATATGCTCTTGATAAAAATGATAAACTGGTAAACAACTACATTTCTTTCAGGGAAAAGCACTTTAATGTAATTAAAAGGCAGTTTTCACAACTTATTGCCTATAAAGTATTCATAACCGCCGGGCTCCTTTCGGTTGGAGGTTTCCTTGTACTTAACCAGCAAATGAATATTGGTCAGTTTGTGGCTGCAGAGATTATTATACTTTTAATAATCAACTCTGTAGAAAAACTTATTTTAGGATTTGAAACCCTTTATGATGTACTTACAGCAGTTGAAAAAATAGGTGTAGTAACCGATCTTGAAATTGAAAAAAGTACAAAAAATACTAACATAGATTGTGTAGAAACCGACTATACATTAGAGACTGAGGACATGACATACAGGTACCCTGATAATGATAAAGACATCATTAAAAAGGTAAACATTAAAATAAATCAGGGAGAAAAGGTATTTATAACAGGTGCTAACAATTCAGGTAAAACAACATTAGTAAGACTGCTATCAGGATTCCTTTCTCCAAGCTCAGGTGTATTGTATATTAATGATAACATAGTAAAAAGATCTGAGGGTGAGTGTTACAAAAGCCATATAGGTGTTGTAATGCAAGAGGATACTCCGTTTGAAGGGACATTACTGGAAAATATTACATTCAATAACCCTAATATAAATGGTGAAGATGTAAAATGGGCGCTTAATGCCGTGGGTTTAACAACTGCTACAAAAAGGCTGCCTATGGGACTGGACACCCCTGTTAATGCTGACGGGAGACAATTAACCCAATCGATTATTCAAAAAATAATGATTGCAAGAGCTATTATAAAACGTCCTAAAATTCTTTTCCTGGAAGAACCTACCATTAGTATGGATGTGCAATCGGCTAAAAAAATAATCGACTTTTTAGTAAGCCCCGAAAACAACTGGACAATAGTTATTTCTTCGGTTGATGAATACTGGAAAAAAGCCTGTAAAAGGCAAATTGAAATGGAAAACGGACAAGTGATTAACGACATAAACATAAACGGCAATGCTTAATATATCTAACAACAATCCGGTACGCGTTGAAAACCCAACCGGATATGAAACCATTAAGGTGCTTAACAGCAGGCCTCATTATAAAATCCTGAACAGGATAATAGTACTTGTATGTCTTTTATGTTTTATTGGCCTGTTTTTACCATGGACGCAAAATATAAGAGGTACTGGTTCGGTTACCACATTAAAGCCCGATCAGCGTCCGCAAACCATTCATTCGGCTATTGCCGGAAGGGTTGAAAAATGGTATGTACAGGAAGGTGATTTTGTAAAAAAAGGTGATACTATTGTATTTATATCTGAAGTTAAGGAGAACTACTTTGACCCTAACCTTGTAGAAAACACAAAACAACAAGTAGATGCTAAAAAAATGGCCCGCAAGTCGTATGACGGAAAAGTACTGGCACTGGAAAATCAAATAGTTTCCCTAAACAACGAGTTAAACCTTAAACTGGAACAGGGACGCAATAAAATAAAACAGGCTCAGCTAAAAGTAAAAAGCGACAGTATGGATCTTGCAGCGGTAAACACTCAGTTAACCATTGCACAAACCCAATTTGACAGGGCTGTTACTCTAAATAAAGACGGACTGAAACCGTTAACCGATGTAGAGGAAAAGCGCCTTAAATTACAGGAAGCACAGGCAAAAATCATTACGCAGGAAAACAAGCTTTTAGGTTCTCGAAACGAGCTTATTAACTCACGTGTTGAAATAAATCGTATTAAAGCTGAGTATACCGAAAAGATAGCAAAAGCAAACAGCGACAAATATACTGCCATGAGCAGCCTTTATGATACCGATGCTCAGGTTACAAAACTGGAAAACCAGTATGTTAACTACAGCATCCGTAACGGGTTGTATTACATAAAAGCACCTCAGGACGGCTATATTAACAAAGCCTTACTTAGCGGTATTGGAGAAACTATTAAGGAAGGGACCTCTGTTGTGAGTATTATGCCGGCAGGTTATGACATAGCAGTAGAAACCTATGTAGACCCTATTGACCTTCCGTTAATTAAAAGAGGTTCTAAAATAAGGGTGTGGTTTGACGGTTGGCCTACAATTGTATTTTCCGGTTGGCCGGGTATATCATACGGTACCTTTGGTGGACGTATAGTTGCCATAGAAAACTTTATTAGTCCTAACGGAAAATACAGGGTACTTGTATCACCGGATGCCGATGAACAGGCATGGCCGGAACAGTTAAGTATAGGTGCAGGTGCACAAACCATCGCACTACTTGATAATGTACCGGTATGGTATGAAATATGGCGAAACCTTAACGGATTCCCTCCTAACTATTACAGTGCAAAAAATACAGATAAAGCCACAACAGCAAAGGATAACGAAAAGAAATAGGAATGAGGCATTTATTCTATATAATACTAATTTTAATTCCGGTTTGTGTTTTTTCGCAGGAATTTAATGAAGAAACACTAAGCTACAGGGAATACTTGGGGTATGTAAAAAAATTCCACCCTTTGGTTAGCCGGGCCAATCTTGAAATAGACAGGGCCGAAGCACAGTTAATGCAGGCTCGCGGCGGTTTTGACCCTAAAATTGAAGTTGATTTTGATAAAAAACAATTCAAGGATACCGAATATTATTCTTTACTAAACAGTAGTTTTAAAATACCTACATGGTATGGTATTGAAATAAAAGCTGCTTTTGACAATAGTGAAGGCTATTATCTTAACCCGCAAAATACTACTCCTAATCAGGGATTAACGTCACTTGGTATTACCGTACCTGTTGGACAGGGGCTTTTTATCAATCAGCGTATGGCCGATTTAAGAAAAGCCAAACTACAAATAAACCTTAGTAAATCACAGCAAAGACTTGCTGCCCTTGATGTATTGTATGATGCGTCGGCTGCTTATTTCTCCTGGCTTAAGCATTACAACGAAATGGTAATGTATAAGGAATACCTAGCTGCTGCAGAAGAACGTTACACAGGTGTTTTAAGGCTTATTGAACAGGGTGATAAACCGGCTATAGATAGTGTGGAAACAGGAATTTCGGTGAAGAACCGAAGACTGAGTCTGGAAAATTCCATACTTAAATTAAATAAAGCGAGGCTCGAACTGGCTAATTATTTATGGATAAATGAGACTCCTGTAGAACCATCTGAAGATTTAAAACCTGAAGTGGGACTTCTTACAGAGATTGAAGATATACTGAATACCGGAGGAATTAATGATACCGAGGCTATAATTTCAGCACATCCTAAACTTAAAATGCTGGAAACTAAAGTTGAGATGCTTGATATTGAAAGAAAACTCAAGGCAAACTACCTGCTTCCTAAAATTGATTTGGGGTATTATTATCTTTCAGAGCCTTCCTATATTGATAATTTCCGCACGGATGATTATAAAATAGGGATTAACTTCTCTTTCCCTATATTTTTAAGGAAAGAAAGAGGTGCGCTTAATATGGCTAAAATCAAATTACAGGACACAAAATTAGAACTACAGCAGGAACAGCTTCAAATTAAAAACAAGATTGATGCACAGTTAACTGAAATACAATCGCTTAAAAAACAATCTGATTTACTAAACGCACTTGTACAGGATTACCAAACCATGCTTGATGCCGAAGACCGACTTTTCTCTTTTGGGGAAAGTTCCATCTTTATTATCAATTCGCGCGAAACTAACCTTATATCTGCTAGAATACAGCAAATAAACATGGAAAACAGTTTATTAATGAGTAATGTAGCGCTTTATAGGGTTATGGCTAATTCGGATAATTAAAAAACACGTCTGGCTTTCCAGTACGGTTTATTAAAATACCTCATCTCTGTTGAATAGAAATACTTTCTGGACTTTTGGTTTTCGATAAATACACGGCCTATAAGCTGCTGATAATGATTAAGGATACTATCTTTTTGTAAAGGGGTATCTAAACAACCTATAACAGACTCGGCAGCTTTTATACCGCTATACAGCGCAAAAAAGATACCCTGTGAAGAAAGTGGATCAAATGATAAGGCAGCATCGCCTACAAACAAAACTCCGTTATAAATAACCGATTCAGGCTTAGAAACACCTGCCTCTACCGCATTACTGTGAAGCAATGATTTTGTAGTCAGCTTATACGGTAATATAGCTTCATTATTAAACTTTTCCAGTAACAGTTCAGGGTTTTTATACAGTGTACCTATATAATCAGTAAGCCCCTGAAAACTTACAACTCTTTTCCCTCCAGGTAAAAGTGAAGTATACCACCAGCCTTCCTGCACTGATTTTATTCGGGTACTATTATCATTATCCTGCTTAGGAACAGACACCCAATTAACTACCGCCATCTGGTTATCTACCTTAGTACGTTTATAACCCAGTTTTTTCCCTATAACTGCTTTACGCCCTGTAGCGTCTATAAGCCAGTTGGCAGAAACTTCTTGTATCTCCCCTTCCCTTAAGCTTACTTTAAATCTTACATCACTGTTATTACTCAAAACAACATCATCAATCATGGCAGAATATATCGGTATACCTAAAGTATCAACTTTCATTAATAATGCCTTATCAAACATTACCCTGTCTACATGGAAACCAGCCCCTTCGGGGTTTAGCATACCACTACTATACACCCAGTCCTCACTACCCCATGATGAGACATTAGCACTGCAACGTTTATATTCGGTATCATCAAGTAAATCGGTAATAGTATCTATGCCTAAGCGCTTTAAAAGGCGTATGGTAGCCCCTGGGATGGATTCCCCTGCCTTATAGGGCATGTTATAATCTTTGTTTATCAGGCACACATTAAGCCCTGCCTGCTTTAATACAATTGCAGTGGCGCAGCCCGAAGGGCCGCCACCTGCTACAATTATTTCAAAAACATTGGTACTCATTAGTTACCTCTGCGTTTTATGTTTACAAATTCATTACGTTGTTCTTCACTTATCCAGCCTGCTTCAGCTAACTGGCGGTTGTATAACCCAAGCTCATCAAAGGCTTTTTCATACATACTATGGTCTGATTTAAGATTAGCCTGCTGTGCTTTAGTAAGGTTCTCTACGTAAATATTTTCCGGTAACCAGTCCATATCTTCAGGTCTTGGTTTTGCCTCCAGTATCCCCATGTTGCCAAAGTGAGCAATCATGTACATCATTTGTTCGGGAGCCGGGTTTTGTAACGGTAATTGCCTTAACCATTGCGGCCTGTTTTGGAAAGCGGCAATACGTATTTCCATTGGCTGTTTCGTATCACAAAGGGTATTGTAATCTACTTCGGTTAAAACCTGATTTGGTACCCTTGCCGGCCAGAATGTTGGTAAATAAGGATCATACTCAAAATCGTAACCCGAACGACAGAAAGCAGTATCTCCCTGCCATGGCAGTGCCATCCAGCGGGTAAGGTCACCGGCAGCCTGACCGTATAAAGGTCCGTTAACTTTCATTACCGAATTGTTGTCCAGCGTAGCGCCATAATTAGGCTCTGTTAAACCTTCCTCACGCTCCCTGATTCTGTAAGGTGCCCTGTACATTGAAGCGTTTCGCATAGGCCATGTAAGCTCTGCTCCCGGGTGGAAAGCATCAGCAAGGCAATAGTGCATTGCTGTCCTGTCCAGCGTTTCAGGCTGCTTTTGCAAGTCTACATCTTCAATTTTATGTGGTTCTTTATAGTTAGGATTATAGTCGTTAATAAACAATCCGTTTACCCAGTTGGTAAGTACGTAGGTATAAAATGGCGGAAGCTGTAAATAAGTAGACGGAGCCGGTGGCAGGTTAGGATCAGGGTTAGTATATCCAAAGGCATCGCCATAAATAGGTGGCCATGCGGCTACCTCTGCTATCTTAGTATTAGTAGGCCTGAAACTGTTGTATATACCCCTTCGCAGTTCAGCATAAGGATCAGGATACATAGAGTTATCTAAAGGAGCGTAAGACAATTTTTTCATGAACTCAGGGTCCTTGAAGTTTAGAGGTCCTCCCGCACCAAACATGGAAAGGAATCCTTTATTTACCCACTGTAGTTCACTAAGGCGTTCCAGTATAGGTCGCACATGATCATTAAAAGATATTTGCTGAGGCACTTTTAGCATACCTACTTCCATATACAGGTTTTGCATAAGGTCGTCCATAGTTCTCCATCCCACCAAATCAGGTGCAAAGTTTGGCGGTGCCGAAGCTACCCAAGCCGGGTCGGCTTCATAATCAACACCTCCTATGGTCACTTTTGCATAAACAGGTCCGTCAGCAATATCGTCATACCATCCATTGGCATTATTAAAACTATCCGGATCGGCAGGTCTGTATACAGGTTGGTTAGACGGACTTGCAGAAACTCCAAAGCCCGGTAAAACCAACAGGCGCCCTACAGCATCTGTTCTTAACTCCCCTAAAGTAACTGGTGTCCCTTCAAAATCACCCGACATTACATAGCTGGAATCTTTCATCTCAATACCCATAATAGATTTTTTACCGGTATCAACACAAAGGGCGCTCCTGTCGTCTCCTTTAACATCAGCATTTCGTAAAGGTACGCTAAGGCTTACGGTTGCAGGTATATCAAGCGCTGCATTAAACTGGTACCAGGCTGCTTTTTTATTAGCAAGATGTACCGACCATTGAACGCTTGATTTTTTGGTTTGCTGTACCTCGCCCACCACATTGCCATACTTATCGTAAGCATATATACGGAAACGGGCTGCCTGTCGCTTAATAGCACCTCCGGCATCTCTGGTACTTCCAAATTTTGTAGGTTCAGGTTTAAATACTTCCGGACCAATATAATATCCGTCAGGACTATCACCTACACGGGCAATACCTATACCCGGGTGTATCCTTACATGGGTTATTCTTTTTATCTGGTCGTCAGTCAGTTCTTTTGGGTTTTCCTTGTCAGACGGGCTATGCCCCGAAAACGGACATTTAGGATTTTTAATAACAGGCTTACCCGGTTTTTTAGGCTCGGTTACAGGCTGTTTGTTAATTTCCCTGCGGTAATTCGCACTGGTTTGATATACGCTCATCCTGGCTTCGGCAACGCTACCTACCGGCTGATTTTCTAACGGTACTCTACCTATGTTAAACGACAACCAGTCGCCATAAATTTCCTGCTCATCAATAGTAATATCCTGTTGCGGCAGGTGTATAGTAGCCACTTTTAGAGGTACGGCAACTGTTTCGTCCCAAACTACAGTAGCTCTGTCTAGCGGGAAATGCTGTTCTATGTAAGCCTCGCCAAATTGGGCTGCATCAGGTCTTTTTTGGATAAGGATATCCAGTGTAACAGGTCCTGCTGCCAGTCGTGCAGCAAGATCTTTACCCATAAAATCAGGGTCGTTTATATCTACCTCTCCCGCAAAAGTTGATGTTCCCGGGCGTAGTATGTATTTACAGTAATTATCCGGTCCCAGCATAAACGGAACCACACTCCAAAGTTGTGTTTCCAGTACCGAATGTATAGGTTTTGCCATTTTATCCAGTAGCTCATTGGTTTTTGGAGCATGTTGCTGTACCCAATCGTCACCCCAACCTTCAAGGCTTGCTTTTGTGAAATTGCACATATCGGAAGCGTTATCCACAAAAAAGAAAGGTACATTTTGCAGTAACAAGTCGGCAGTATCTGCTCCGTCGTCACTTACCTTTTTCTCTCCGGAAATTCCAAAAACCTTAATTCCTATTCCAATGGTACTCATCCAGTCAGGTCTGCCATCTGCAAGGTCTGACGAATAGCGTACATATACAGGAAAGTCGCCTCCTTTTTTAAACATTCCGTGTTTATAGTCTTTCGGTAGGTCTTCCTGTATGGTTATATTTCCTTTTATGATACCGTGTGTACGTAAAAATACAGGTCTGCGCACAGGACATTGTCCCTGTTCTACCCTCTTTTTCTGTACAAGGTCACAGAACATGTGCCTAAGCCCTTCTATAGGATTTTCGCATCCGCAGGATGTATTATCCTCACTCCTGTTCTCAATAATACTTTTCATAATCAGTAATTTATAAATTGGTTTGTTCTCAAATATATCCCAAAAAATAAACCTGACTATGCGTAAAAATACCTGTTTAGGCTAACTGTAAAAACTACAATTGAAAGAAAGCTAATCATAATTTAACTATACAAAAGCAACGTTAATCGAAATATCTGCTAAAAATCAATTAGTAAAATGAAATTTGTATATACAAAACCACAAAATGTTTTGCGAATATCATTCTAATTAAACCAATGCATTATGAAAGCTACGACTACTCATTCAGCAATTGTAAGAAGGCTCAGCCAAGAGCAGGTGTTTATGTTATCTGTGCTTTTGGTAAATGCCGGTAACTACTTTTATAATCTTATACTGGGACGTGTTTTGGGACCTGCTGCATTTTCTGATGCCGCAATTCTTATTACGCTGTTATTAGTGCTTTCATTTGCGGGTATGACATTTCAAATTGTTACCGCAAAATATGCAGTAGTACTTAAGTACAATAAATTATTTTCCTTTAAACGGTTTATCGTTAGGCTGGCTTTTGCTGCCGGATTACTTTTAGGTATCACCGTTATTATGATGGCCGATACACTACAGCAAGTATTTAATACGCAAACATCTATAATGTTTACCATTTTCGGGATGGGGTTACCCCTGTATTTCATAATGAGTATAAACAGAGGGTTGTATCAGGGACAAAATGATTTAAAGAGATTATCGGTTACGTACCAAACAGAAATGTTCAGCAGGCTCGTTATTACATTAGCACTTGTATTACTTATTCCGTTTGGAGCATCTTCGGTTTTTGTTGCCATGGGTATTGCCATTTCACTTTTATTCGGACTAATACCTTTTAAAAGTAATCTGGTTCATGATGCCTTCACATTTACATCTGTAGAAGATAAGGCAGATGCTAAACCTATAATGACATTTTTTATGTTAACGGGCTTTTATGAGCTTTCACAAATTATAATCAATAACAGTGATATACTATTAGTTAAACACTATTTTAATGATGTTGAAGCCGGACTGTATGCATCACTGGCGCTTATAGGTCGTATGGTTTACTTTGTAGCCTGGATGTTTGTAATGATGCTTTTACCTAAGGTTATTAAACTGCATAAAGAAGGTGGTGATACTACACGTATACTTTTTAAATATGTTAGCTATGTAACATCAGTTTCTGTCCTAATCATTTTTGCTACGTTTCTGTTCCCTGTAACAGCAGTTAAGTTGCTATTTGGCAGTGAATACATTAGTATAGCTCCGTTATTATGGAAATATGCTGTAGCTACTTCCATATTTGCTGTAGCAAACATTTTTGCCTACTATTTCCTATCCATAGGTAAGTACCTCCCGGTAGCTATATCTGCCTTATTGGGTTGTACACAAATATTATTGATTGTATTATACCATAGTTCTTTAGATCAGGTTATTAATGTGCAGATAATTGCCATGTTATGCCTGCTAGGTTTCCAAGTTGGTTACTTTTTTTACCATAAACTTAAAAACAGGTCACTAAACGCTTAATTAGAATCTATTAAAGATACGTCTTCGTATACCCGGTGGTATAATCAATGCACAGCAATGGCAGTCGTTACACGATATATCCTAACAATATGGTACCGGTACTCTAAAAATTACCACAAGGCAAACCGTATGTTAACCGACTTATAAAACAACAGGCCAACTCACGAAACATATTGGTAAATGCTGCCGATCAGCCGGAACTATGCGATTTTTATCTGGGCTCAATACTAAACAAAGGTGATTTGAAAATAGCTGTTTCAACAAATGGTAAATCTTCCGTTTAGCGAGGCGTATAAGAGAATATTTGGAACAGGAAATCACTGATGATGTAAATGTAATTATTGACAGGCTTAATGATATAAGGAAACATTTAAAAGGGAACTTTGCAGCTAAAGTAAAAGAACTGAATACAATTACAGCTTCTTTCACAAAAAGAATACATGAAAAATAAATACGTTGCGGGTTTAGTTAACAAATGAGCTTGTAGCCAAATCCGCGACTGTTTATAATTTGTACCGTTGGATCGGCACTTAGTTTCTTACGTAGTTTTGATATGAAAACATCCAGACTTCTTCCACTAAAAAAATCATCATTACCCCAAATATCATTAAGGATAAAAGAACGGGTAACCATTTCATTTTTATTTTGGTACAAATGCTTAAGCACCTCTGTTTCCCTGTGGGTAAGTACTTCACTCTCTTCTTTGTAAGTTAACGTTTGCTTGGTGGGATTAAACACATAACTGCCTATAGCAATATCATTATCCTTTTTTTGTTCTTCATTGCCTCCTACTACCCTGTTTAAAAGTGCATGTATTCTTATAATCAGTTCTTCCATGCTAAAAGGCTTTTTGAGGTAATCGTTACCTCCATGTTGAAAACCTTCTACTACATCTTTGGTTTGTGATTTTGCCGTAAGAAATATTATGGGGATCCTTTTATCTGTTTTCCTAACCTGTTCGGCAACAGCAAAACCATCCGTTTTTGGCATCATAACATCCAGTACCAGCAACTCTGGTTTCTCTTCGTTATATTTTTGCAGGGCTTCTTCACCATCAGCACAAACTACTACTTTAAAGTTCCTCGTTTCAAGGCTTTCTTTTACAATAAGCGCTAACGATGGTTCATCTTCGGCTAATAATATTTTTATGGTATCAGGCATAAGGCAGGGTGATTTTAAAGGTGGTTTCTTTAGTATCTGGTAACAGGGTTAAGCTTCCTTTGTGTTTTTCCATTATAGTTTTAGAATAGTACAATCCTATACCATAACCTTTTACATCGTGCTTGTTTTGAGTAGGTATCCTGTAAAACTTATCAAATATCTTTTCCCTTTGGCTTTTATCTATCAGTTTTCCATTATTGGCTACCAGTATATCGGCATTAAGATAATTCGCTTTTATACTTACCGTAATTTTATCACCACCATATTTAATGGCATTCTCGATAATATTAGAAATTACATTCTCAAAATGAAACAAATCGGCCATTACTTTTAGTTCGTCCCTGTCGGTAACAAATAGTATTTCTTTATTCGTGTTTAACTGATGTTTCTCAACTGCACTCTTAACCATATCGATAAGGTTAAATTCTTCCTTTTCAATAGCAACTTTATTGGTGTCCAGAGATACGGTTTCCAATATTTTCTCTACCATTATATTCAGTTTACCTAACTGCCCTGAAGCAATGGATAAATACCTGTCGGTCTTATCTCTGTCTTCATCATTATTAAAACGCTGAATGGCTTCAAGAGCACTCATAGATGTTGCTATAGGTGTTTTTAACTCATGGGAAATATTACTTATAAAATCATTTTTGCTGAGCATAATCTGTTTTTGCTGACTGATAATTTTTAGCAGATACAGCAAACATGCAATGATAAATACCGAAAGTAAAAATGACAGAAATAAGCCTGCAAAACTTTCCTTTAATACCAATAAAGTAATATTAGGGAAGAATATATTTATGGCACTATTACGTGCCAGGTAACCTGATTTTGCTTCAATCGACAATTTAAATTTACTGTCGTCAGGGTTATTATATGTATTAATAGTTTCCTGATTTGTTGTTTGCGAAAGAGCATAATCAAAATGAAATCCCTTACGCTCAAACTCATCCTTAACATAGCCTGATAGCTTATCCAGCTCTACATCCTGATTAAGCATGGATACCACAATTTTCGAAGCCATCTCTGTAAGCTGTGTAAGGCTGTCTATTGGTACAATATTGTGTCCTAGTATACCATTAATTCCCGGAGCTCCGGCTTTTCTTTCAGATGTAATAGTTATATTCCTATTTTGCCCCATTTGTGAAGGGGAAAGCACCACAGCCGAATCTTCAAAGTTATATTTTGCCTTAAGGCTATCCAATAATCCGTCCAGGTTTTCGTCAGATGTTGCTTCGATAGTAATAGTACGCATCTCTCCCGAAACACTATCTGTAGAGGCTCTGCCTTTAATATCCGTTTTTACCAAATCGGCATAATAAGCGTCAATACTATTGTTTAACCCCGAAAGAACCTCATTGGTAAGTACAACTTTATTGGCTTTGTAGTTTTTAATATTCCAATAGGCTTGTATAGATAAGGTTATCAGGATAACTATACCTATAAAATAGATCAACCTTGTTTGACTGCTTCTTTTCATAACTTCAAAAATAGCAACAAAAAACCATTTTTCATTTCGGTTAACATACGTTAACTTTCATTATACAAAGCAGTTATCACAAACTTCTTTTTCTACTGTAAAAACTCCCGCTATCCCCTGTTAATAAAGGATTTCCTTCATTTTTTAAAAACGGTAACACTCGTTAACCTTAGTTAACCTAATAAAAAAACAGGCTCAACTTACTTTGTATCATAACAAAAAAATTATTACAACCATGAAAAAACTAATAAATACATCGGTAGCCATTTTGGCTTTATTAATAAGTCTGCCTACACAGGCCCAAGATTTTTTCGGAACCGTTACTTATGAAACTAAGTTGAGTATACCTGATTTTGATATTCCCGAAGATCAGGCTCAAAAAATCCCTGAAGACATGCAAGCTCTTATTAAAGAACAACTACAGGCAGCAGGACAAAATACCTATACGCTTAACTTTAATAAAACAGAGTCTTTATATGAGAAAAAGGAAACACCAAAATCTATAGATCAAAACAGTAGTATAATAATTCAGACAGAAGGTGGCGATCAAGTTAATTACACCAACCTAAAAGAAGGAATCAGTATTGCGCAGGTAGATTTGTATAACAAACTTTTCCTTATAACCGACTCTATTAACAACTACAAGTGGAAAATAACTCAGGAAACTAAAAAAATAGGTGAATACACGGCCTATAAGGCTACCTACATTTTAAAAGGAGAAGAGGCAAAAACTGCTTGTAATCAAACTCCTGAAGATAAAGAAATAACAGCTTGGTACACTCCGCAAATACCGGTTCAGTTTGGTCCTGCTAATTATGGTGGTCTACCCGGACTTATTCTTGAGTTAAACGATGGAGCCCAAACCATACTTTGTTCCCAAATTGTACTTAATCCTAAAAAAAGACCTGAAATAAAAGCACCTAAAAAAGGTAAAAAGGTTACTGCTAAGGAGTTTGAAAAAATATCTGAACAGAAAATGAAAGAAATTCAGGAAGATATTAAACGTAAGTATCCTAACGGTAAGGGTAATTTCCAAATTGAAGTTATAGGTAATTAATTAAAAACTAAACAACCATGAAACGTTTTATTTTATTGCTGGTTCTTATTGCTGCTACGGGGTTAAAAGCGCAAAGTATAAAATTTGAAGGCTTTGTGAAAGACACCTTGGGTCAACCACTGGAAATGGCTAATGTGCTTGCTGTAAACAGCAGTAACAATGAGACGGAAGCATATAGTATAACCAGTGAGAACGGAAAGTTCTCACTGGGTTTAAAAAAGAACACAACATACAAGATACAGGCTTCCTTTATAGGTTTTGAGCCAGAAGAGTTTGAACTCACCACTACCGACAGGACTGTTTTAAGGGAAATAAAACTTAAGGAAGGAGTATTACTTGAAGGGGTAGAAATTGTACACGATATCCCCGTAAGGATTAGCGGTGATACTATTGTATATAACTCTGACTCGTTTACTAACGGCACCGAAAGAAAACTGGGTGAAGTACTAAAAAAATTACCAGGCATTGAGGTTACACCTGAAGGCGACATTATTGCCGAAGGTAAACAGGTTACCAAACTGATGGTAGAGGGTAAGGATTTTTTTGACGGCGACACCAAAATTGGTACTAAAAATATTCCTGCTGATGCGGTAGATAAAATTGAGGTACTAAAAAACTATAATGAGGTAAGCCAGCTTAAATATGTAGAAGACAATAAGGATAACGTTGCCATGAATATTAAACTGAAAGAAGGTAAAAAGAACTTTTGGTTTGGAGATATTACAGCAGGCGGAGGTCCGGATGAACGCTTTGCTTTTAACCCTAACCTGTTTTATTACAGCCCCAAATATTCGGTTAACCTTATAGGTAATTATAATAATACAGGAGAAATACCTTTTACGTTTGAAGATTACTTTAAGTTCTCAGGCGGGTTAAAACAGTTTATGAAAAAAGGCGGAAGTAACTTTTTTGTAATCCCTCCCGAATTAGAGTCGCTTATCATGCAAAACAATAAGGCAAAACAAGTCACATCGCGTTTTAATGCAGCTAACTTTGGCTATAACCCAAACAAAAAATGGAGTTTTAATGGGTTTGGAATCTTATCAAACAACAGTATTGATACCCAAAATAATACATTAAGCTCCATACTGGATACCCAAACAGGAGAGGCTGTAACAACCCAGTACAAAGAAGGTACTGCTATTAGTAAAAACACTTTGGCAATGCTTAAACTGAATGGTAATTTTAAACCTAATGACAGGTTTGAGGTAAACTATGATCTTTTTGTAAAGGGTTCCAAACTAAATACCCGTAATTACAGCAATACAACCGTATACCCAAATACCGAACAGGGACAGGAAATTACTGATAGTAACTCAAAAAATCCGTTTTCCCTAAGTCAGAATCTGGATATATATCATACCTCAAAAAACGAGAAAAATGTATTTGCGCTTAACGTACAACAACTTTATCAGGATGAAGATCCTTTTTATAATGCCATACAGCAACAAACTCCGTTTACATTCCCTGAGTTTATTGCCGGGCAGGAAAGGAATAATCTTAATCAGGAAAAATTTGTAAAAACAAGTAAACTGGATGCTAAGCTGGATTATTACTACATCATCAATAAACAAAATCAGCTTAATTTGACTTTTGCCAATACGTATGCTTATCAAAATTTTAATTCACACATTTTCCAGTTACTGGACAATGGTACTAAAAATGATTTTAATGATGCTACGCTAAACAATAAGGTAAACTATAGGTTTAACGATGCCTTTGCGGGTATTCACTATAAGTTTGTGTTAGGTGATTTCACTTTGAACCCAGGGGTTACTTTCCATACTTACAATACCACCAGTAACCAACTGGACAGCGACTATAAAAACAACTTTACAAGGCTGTTACCTGATTTTAATGTTGATTATACAATTGGTAAAAACGAATCCATACGTTATGATTTTGCACTGGTAAACAACTTTACCGATATAACCTACCTGGCAGAAGGAACCTTTTTAAACAGCTACAATAGCCTTTATAATGGTAACAGGGCGTTAAACAATTCGGTTTCTCAAAACCATTCGCTTTACTATCAAAACTTCAACTCGTTTAACATGAGTCATCTTAACGCCAATATTAATTACAATAAAGTGACTGATGCTGTTAATGCTAAAGCCGACTTTGATGGCATAAACAGTGTACAAACATCATTCAATTCAGCGTATGCCAATCAGAACCTTACAGCCTCAGTTGGTTATGGGAGATCGGTATTTAGGAACTATAAAATAAATGTGGGAGCAAACTTAGGGTGGTCTAAAGCTCATAACATACAGAAAAATGACCAAACCGGAGAGTGGACAGAATCACCATTAGAGTCATACAACCAAAAATACAGTACGGCCATTACTACCACGTTTAACAACTTACCCTCACTAACGCTTGGATACTCATTAAACGTAAGTAATTACCCTAATGATGCTTATTTAACCCATAGGCCAAACGCCAAATTGGAGTATTATTTTCTTAACGGCTTTAGTTTAGTGTCTAACTATCAGTTGTACAACTATAGCAACCACTCTAAAACCATTAAAAATAAATATGATTTCCTTGACCTTTCATTATCCTACCATAAACCTGATGGTGCTTGGGATTACAGGATAAGTGCTACTAATTTACTTAATACAAAAACGATAAACAGTGACAATTTCAGTCAGTTTTCAAGCAGTACCTCATTGTATACTGTACAACCAAGATACCTGCTACTCTCTTTAACATATAAACTTTAATTTATAACAGTTATGACCACAAAAATTATTTATTTCGTATTTGCCCTATTAGTATCTGTAGCAGGCACAGCCCAGGACAGCAGTAAGTTTGAGCCACAACTCAATACTGTACTAAAAGCATTTCAAAATCAGGATGTTTCAAAACTAAATACTGTTTTAGCCGAAAACTTTACCATAGCCGGTATGCCTAAAGGTTTTGAAAAACAGATACTCCCTCAACTTGTAGAGCAGCTCCCTCCTTTTGATTCTTATAAAGTAACAAAGGTTAAAGAAGAGACCAATGCTACAAGGGTTTATCTTTATTTTGTTGAACCAAAAACTAAAGAAAAGGTAACAAGTAACTTTCTGTTTAACACAGAAAACAAAATACAGGAATTTAATTTACTTGATGACAGTGAAATAACCACACAGGTAATAGGGCAATAAAATTGACAGTTAGGTAGGAAACACCTGTTTTTACTTTTCAGGTACTTATACCTGCAAAAAAAACTTACGTTTCGGGTATATTTACAACCGGATAACCCTCTATTAATACACACATAATAATGAGTACACCTGTTTATGTTTTAGGTATCGGACTTTCACACAACGGATCGGCAGTTTTATTAAAAGACGGACATATATGTGTCGCTATAGAAAAGGAAAGGTTAACCCGCATAAAACATGATGGTGGTAATGATACAGAGGCTATTCAGTACTGCCTGGATGCCGAAGGCATAACACTCAAAGATGTTTCACTGGTGGTACAATGTGCTAATTTTGAAATACCTGAAAGAGATCGTTATAAAGGAAAAAGAATATTTGCCGAAACTGATAAACCCGAAATTATAAATATATCACATCACTTGGCACATGCCTACAGCGCTGTGGGTACCTCGCCTTTTGATGAATGTGCCGTAATGGTTATTGATGGCTGCGGCAGTCCTTTAGAGCAGTTCCTGAAGATACATCCTGAACAGCAAAAATATGTTTCTGAAGATATACTCAATGCAATGGAAATGCTTTGTGAAAAGGATAGCTTTTACCACTACAATGGTAAGGAGCTCATCCCTTTGGTAAAGGATTTTAGCCCTATGTCAAAACAAGAGGAAACTGCCTTTACACTGCCAACAACACAGCATTCCATAGGTGGTTTCTATTCTGCAATAAGTGAATATGTTTTTGGTGATATGGACGATGTAGGTAAACTAATGGGATTAGCCCCTTTTGGAGAAAGCGGAATTTTTGATTTTGAGGCTTTTAAATTTGAAAGTGGAAGACTGTTTGTAAAAAACGACTGGAAAAACAGGTTTAACAATCCGTCACAGGGATACGAGTACTTTAAGCAGAATTTTGACTATTATGCCAATGTTGCACTATGGGCACAACAACAGGTTGAAAAAGCAGTATTACAATGTATTACCTACAAGCTGGAACAGTTTCCTCATAAAAACCTATGTTATAGCGGTGGAGTGGCTCTTAACGCAGTAGCCAATTCGAAACTGGAAGATAGCGGTATTACCGAAAATATTTACTTTGAACCGGCTGCTGCTGATAACGGACTCGCATTAGGTTGCGCTTTTTACGGTTGGCTTGAATACCTAAAAATGCCTAAACAAAAACACAATGGCAGTACCTGTTTTGGTAAACAATACACCGATACCGAAATAGAATCGGCTTTAAAAAATTACTCTCAATATACTACTAAAAAGTTTAGTCGCCATAATGAAATGGTTAGTTATGTGGCAGATAAACTTAATGAAGGTAAAACAGTGGGATGGTTTCAGTCGGGTTCAGAGTTTGGACCGCGCTCACTGGGAAGGCGAAGTATACTTGCGCATCCGGGTATAAACGATATGAAAAATCATATTAACAGAGATATAAAGTTTAGGGAAGATTTTCGTCCCTTTGCTCCTGCCGTACTCAAAGACCAGGTAAATGAGTATTTTACCAAAGGTCGATACAGTCCTTATATGATTTTGGTAGACCAAACTAAACCAGAATATATGGAGCAATTGAAAAACGTTACCCATAAAAACGGTTCGGCAAGGGTACAGACCGTAGAAGAAAATTGGAATCCTGTATTTGCTTTATTACTCGAAGAGTTCTACAAACAAAGCGGAATTGCTGTACTGCTAAACACCAGCCTTAATAAAAAAGGTATGCCAATAGTTGAAACGCCACAGGAAGCCCTTAATCTGTTTGATATTACTGCCCTTGATATTATGGTACTGGAAAATTATATGGTAGAAAAATAGTTTTGTTATTGCTCCAGTTCCTTAAGAAGCTGCTCTGCAGCAGGAGAATTCATTCTTTTCAATTCGGCTATCATAAGCTGTTTCTGTTCATCACTAATAACAGGTTTAGGCTTATCAAAACTTTCTTTAGGAGCTTCTTTGTAAAACATTTCATCGGTCCATTCATTTTGAAGTCCGTCAATAACCAAGTGTACACGGTTTGCGGTTCCCCTATTCGCTACAGAATGGGTAAAATTAGCATTGATATACCAGCATTCGCCTTCTTTCATTTCAAGCCTGTTTCCGTCTAAAATAAACTCAACCTCACTATTGGTAACAATAGGAATATGCAGCCTGAAACTACCATCTTCATATCCAAGATCATTATCGGTATGCGGTTTTATTTCGGCTCCTGCCTCAAGCTGTAAAAGGCGTACAGCGGTTTTATCAAACGGAAAACTATCTAGAACTTCTTTAAAATAATGACATATTTCAAGAGCATCGGTAGCTATAAGTTTACCATCGTTTGACGGCATTGCATAAATAGAATCAGACTTCCCGTTTTGTGACATTAAGGCAACCGATGTCCAGTTTCCTCTGTAGTTATTAGTATTATAATGGGATGTCCATTTCTTGGACAAAACCTTTTCAAGATCTTCCTTTAGGCGATGTACATCAAAAGTAAGAGGGAATTTTATATAGCGTACTGGTTTATCCATGGTATAAGTAAGGTTAGGTTGATTATTACTGCTAAGATAATCAAATTATACCTGTATTATATTTATACAATAACCTTAAAAACAAAAAAGAGCCGGATAAACCGACTCTCTTAGTATATTATTGTTTTTTAACGTATTTGGTAAGTATAACAATCATTTGACCTTCTACTTTTCCTTCAATCTGTTCATGATTATCGTGTACAAGCCTAATATTTCTAACCGCTGTACCAATCTTTGCATTTAGGGATGATCCTTTCACGTCAAGATCTTTAATAAGGGTTACGGTATCGCCGTTTTGCAGAATGTTTCCGTTACTGTCTTTATGAAGTTGGGCATTAACATCACTTAAATGATCTCCGGTTTCTTTAGCCCACTCCAGGTTATCATCTTCAAGATAAATCATATCCAGAGCATCGGCAGCCCAGCTTTCATTCCTAAATCGGTTAAGCATTCTCCACGACATTACCTGTACGGCAGGTACTTCGCTCCACATTGAAGTAGGAAGTATATTTTCCCAAAAAGTACCATCCGGTTCTTCCCTTCTTTCAATCTGGTCAACACATTTTTGTGTAACTAAAATCGTATTGTCAATTCCTTTTTTATGTATAGACTGAACCTCATACGTTACAAGGTCGTTTGTAGCACCACTTAATTCACATTGATTACCGCTTCGTTGCTGAAGCTGTTCTTCTATTTTCATTATTCTTATTGTTTAGGACTGCAAAAATAGAAATTCCAAACGATTTTGAGGTTTTTGAAAGATTAATTATTGAAAATTTAAAATTTGTTATGAATCCCTAAACTACTTTTTGGAAAAACGAATTTGGTTACCGAAAGTGTAAGTTGCTGTTAATGAAGGGCCATTGTAGCCCCATTTAAAAAATCCGTTAAGTCTTTGCTTTTCAACATCAACACGAATATTTAGTCCGGTATATCCGGCTGTAAGGCTCAAATTACGATATACATTATAAAGCACCGAAAGATTATAGCTTATTATACGCCCCCTGATGTTATCAACTTTTAGTGCCAGATAGTTTATATTAGTATACAGTCCGAACTTTGGAGAGAGTACAAATTCTCCCCAGGCACCAATATCAGGCAAGGGAGCCGTGAAACTGAAATCATCTTCAACTCCTACCGAGCCTATATTGGTATCCAACTGAAGTCCCATATCGCCAAGTACAACATGGGCACCAATAAGTAGTCCTGCTTCATATTTAGGCTTGCTCAAAATGGCATAACTATATGCTAAACGGGCAATATTTGTATCAAAATAAGCCGTAACGGAAGCATCAATAGGGTAAGTATTATCACCAAACTCTATTTCCCTGTCTAACACGTAAGATGACTCCCTTCTCAAATAAAAATATTCCAATACCAGTCTTGACCTTCGGGATATACGCCATTGAAAATCTGCCATGAATGAAGCACTTGTTTTGGTAAAGCCCAAATCGTCTTCAAGGTCTATAGTAGTACCTAAATTCCCATTATTGTTACCAACCCTTACCTGAGTATTGTTTAACGGAAAAAAGACACCTAAATTAAGTCTGAAACGGCGTGCATACCAAGCCGGTAAACCATCCTGATATAACTCTGGCAGTTCCTCCTCTGTTTGTACTGCTATAGTGTCAAGGTAAATTTCACTGTCAACCTGCGCTGATATGGGAAACCAAACACAGCACATAAAAAATAATAAGGCTCTTTTCATTTTGACAATCGTGTTGGTTAGTACTATTAAAGTTACATAAAAAACAGTAAACCAATACATTAAAACTCAAAAAGAACCTCAAAAGATAAGCTTGGTAAAATTCCAGTGTAGGGTATTAAATAATACCAGTTCGTTATTTAGAGTAGGCAATCCTGCAATTATCTTAATGGTTTCGTGCGCCATCATAGTACCAATTATACCGGGTAACGTACCTATAACACCATTTAAACTGCAATTTGGCACATCTTCAGGATTAGGAGGTTCGGGGAAAATATCCCTTAGGTTTTTACTTCCGTTATGATTGAATAAAGCCAGTTGACCTTCATTTTTAAAAATACTGCCATATACCAGCGGCTTACCCATTTTAACACAGGTATCATTCACTATATAACGGGTAGTAAAATTATCACATCCGTCAACAATCACATCAAAATCAGCTAATAAGCTTTCACAGTTTTCGGCAGTGAGTTTTTCGTTATAAACAATCAGGTTTGTAGCGGTGTTTAACTGCTGCAAAACAGCTTTAGCAGTTTCCGATTTATAACTCCCTACATGAGTTTCATTATACAAAATCTGCCTGTGCAGGTTATGTAACTCTACCCTGTCAAAATCAACAATACCAAGGGTTCCTACACCTGCCGCACTCAAATACTGTAATACCGGGCAACCCAGCCCGCCTGCACCAATAACCAATACTTTGGCATTAAGTAATTTTTCCTGACCTGCCTCCCCTATTTCCGGCAACTGCATTTGCCTACCGTAACGTAAAATATTTTGTATTGATATCATTATTCTATTTTAAACAGATGTGTAAGCCCTGTCCCAGTCTTTCCAAACGGGTTCATAACCTACTGATTTTATTATGGCTGCAATTTGTGCTGGAGTACGTTCGTCACTGGTTTCAAACTGCTCTAACGACTGCTGGTCTACCACATATCCCCCAGGATTAGTTTTAGAGCCCGCACTCATACTCGTAGCGCCCAGAGCAATTATATTATTCCTAAACTTTTCATTCTCTCTTGTAGAGACTGATATTTCAAGGTCTTCGTTCCACAACCTGTAAGCACAAATAAGCTGAACCATATCCCTGTCGTCCATAATAAAGTTAGGTTCTATAATACCTTCGGCAGGACGAAGCCTCGGGAAAGAGACCGAATACTTACTTTGCCAGTACCTTTTTTGAAGATAATCTAAATGCAGTGCCGTAAAAAAACTGTCTATACGCCAGTCCTCAAGTCCCAGTAATACTCCGAGCCCTATTTTATGGATACCTGCCATACCAACCCTATCGGGTGTTTCCAGCCTGAAATCAAAGTTAGATTTCTTTCCCTTTGGGTGGTATTGTTTATATACCTCCTTATGATAGGTTTCCTGATATACCAGTACTGTATGTACTCCGCTTTCATGAAGGGCTTTATACTCTTCTGTACTTAACGGCTGTACCTCAACCGAGATATTAGCAAACTCATTTTTAAGTATCTTTACCGCATTTAAAAAATAGTTTATGTTTACGGTATAATTAGCCTCTCCCGTTACCAGTAATACATGCTCAAATCGCTGTTTTTTCAGGGCTTCAGCTTCAATAAGTATTTCTTTGTCGGTAAGGGTTTTCCTTTTTAGTCTGTTGTCAAAACTAAAACCGCAGTAAGTACATATATTTTGGCATTCGTTACTCAGGTACATAGGGGCATACATCTGTATGGTTTTCCCAAAACGCTTTTGGGTTAGCAACCTGCTTAACTGTGCCATTTGCTCCAGATACGGAGTAGCAGTAGGAGAAATCATAACCAAAAAATCATTGATATCCTTTCTTGGTTTTGCCAATACCCTCTCCACGTCTCTTGCTGTAACCTGATTTAGTCTACTGTTTATGGTATCCCATTCGTAGTTTTCAAAAACTTCCTTAAATGTTGTCATCAGCAATGTTATTCGTATAAAAATGAGGTAAGCGGACTCGATGCCTGCGCATTTTGTAAAGTACCTGCCAGTTGGGCTTCATATGCCTTTCTTCCGGCAATTACAGCCTCCTTAAAAGCCTCAGCCATCAGTTTCGGGTTTCCTGCTACGGCTATAGCTGTATTTACCAAAACGGCATCGGCACCCATTTCCATTGCCTGTGCAGCGTGTGACGGCGCACCTATACCGGCATCTACAATAACAGTCACATTACTTTGTTCCAGTATTATTTCAAGAAAATCGAGTGTTTTTAATCCCTTATTCGTACCAATAGGCGCTCCTAACGGCATTACGGCCGATGTCCCTGCATCTTCCAGGCGCTTGCATAAAACAGGGTCGGCATGAATATAAGGAAGTATCACAAACCCGAGTTTAGCCAGTTCTTCGGTAGCTTTTAGGGTTTCAATAGGATCGGGTAATAAATATTTAGGATCAGGATGTATTTCCAGTTTCAGCCAGTTGGTTTCCAGCGCTTCCCTTGCTAATTGTGCTGCAAATACAGCTTCCTTAGCATTTCTGGCACCCGATGTATTAGGCAATAAATTAATGCTTTCATGGTTTAGGCAGGATAGTAAAGCATCTGTATCAGTCTCCCTGTCAATACGTTTTAGTGCAACAGTTACCAGTTCACTTTGAGATGCCAGTACAGCTTCTTCCATCTGAACATTAGAACCGAATTTTCCTGTTCCTAAAAACAGTCTTGACGTAAAGGTTTTATCTGCTATGGTTAGTGGCTGCATAGTGTGTATAGTTGATATAATAGTTGTTTTTTATTTTCATGTTGGGTAATATACCCTGATAGGGCTACCCCATAAATTCCGGTATCGAGTATGGGTTGAATGTCTTCCTGCTGTATTCCGCCAATGGCGAAAACCGGAATATTTATATCCCCCTCCTGTAGTTGTGTCATTATACTTTTATACCCCGACAGCCCCAGTACCGGACTCAGTTTCTCCTTGGTTTGGGTAAAACGAAATGGCCCCAGTCCTACATAGTCACATTGTTCCCTATGCCTTTGCAAAACATCTTCCAGAGTATTGGCTGTACCACCTATTATCTTATCGTCTCCAACAATTGCTCTTGCCTTTTCAATTGGCATATCGGCTAAGCCTAAATGCACTCCGTCGGCTCCTATTGCTACTACAAGTTCAGGATAATCGTTTATTATAAAAGTACAGTTGTAGTTTTCGGTAAGGCTTTTGGTGGCAATTGCCAGTTCACTCATTTCTGCCTGTGTACCGTTTTTATAGCGTAACTGTAACCAGGTACAGCCCGCATCAAGAACCTGCTTTATATTGGTAAGCTGTTCTGTTATCGAATTTCCCTGAGATATATACTGAATTTTATCGTACATGATCATTACTTATTTTTAGACATTTTCTAAATTCCTCCATTGGTTTTTCTGCCTGCCAAAAACCGCCCAGCAAAGCAAAATCATCAAACCCTTTAGTAAGCAGGGAAGCACAGTTGTTAGCTGTAATTCCGCCCAATGCCACCAGTTTTGTATCAAAAGCGATACGTTTTTTTAGTATTTCTCCCAAATCATTTTTAGGGTTATGTCCAGGCTTGGATATACTGTTATACACCGGACTGAAAAAGGCATAATCAAATCGTGATGATAATTGATTAAAATCAGGCATAGTATGTACCGATGCCGAAATAATATATTCGGCACCGGTTTTTAATTCTTTCAAAATACCATCAAAACCTTCCCTATTCATTTCTGTGAAATGCAGCCTGTTTATATTGTAATCTGCTGCAATTTCATAGTTATGGTGCAACACCAGTTTGGAATGGTATTCACTGTCTACACTTTCAATAAGCCTTCTTAGTTTAGAAGTATATATTTCGGGCTTCCTGAGGTGCAAAAGCGGTAACCCTTCTTCAAAAAGGTTATTAATCGTTTCGGCCTCATTGGCTATACTATGTGGAGATGTGATTATAATCATGGTTTTACAGATAGATTTCCTTGCCTGTTTCCACAAACTCGTCTGACTTCTCTTTCATCCCTTTTTCGGCTACATCCCTTATTTCCTGAGATATTTTCATAGAGCAGAATTTAGGTCCGCACATAGAGCAAAAGTGTGCCACTTTAGCACCATCTGCAGGCAGGGTTTCATCATGGAACTCACGAGCAGTATCGGGGTCAAGGGCTAAGTTAAACTGGTCTTCCCATCTAAATTCAAAACGTGCCTTACTTAAAGCATTATCCCTATACTGTGCACCAGGGTGTCCTTTGGCCAAATCGGCAGCATGGGCAGCAATTTTATAGGTTATCACACCATCCTTAACGTCTTTTTTGTTAGGTAGTCCCAGGTGTTCTTTTGGGGTAACATAACACAGCATAGCAGTACCGTACCAACCTATCATTGCAGCACCAATGGCGGATGTAATATGATCATACCCCGGAGCAATATCGGTAGTTAATGGTCCAAGTGTGTAAAACGGAGCCTCACCACAATGCGCGAGTTGTTTGTCCATATTCTCTTTAATCATGTGCATTGGTACGTGTCCCGGTCCTTCTATAAATACCTGTACATCATGTTTCCATGCTATTTTGGTAAGTTCACCTAATGTTTCCAGTTCGGCAAACTGGGCAGCATCGTTAGCGTCGGCTATAGATCCCGGTCGTAATCCGTCACCCAGTGAGAAAGCCACATCATAAGCTTTCATAATCTCACATATTTCTTCAAAATGAGTATACAGGAAATTTTCCTTATGATGGAACAAACACCACTTAGCCATAATAGAGCCTCCTCTCGATACTATGCCTGTAACACGACTGGCTGTTAGATGGATGTAACGCAAAAGCACCCCGGCATGAATTGTAAAGTAAGATACTCCCTGTTCTGCCTGCTCAATAAGGGTATCCCTGAAAATTTCCCAGGTAAGGTCTTCAGCCTTTCCTTTTACTTTTTCCAATGCCTGATAAATAGGCACCGTGCCGATAGGCACCGGAGAATTACGTATAATCCACTCCCTTGTTTCATGGATGTTTTTCCCGGTCGAAAGATCCATTATAGTATCGGCTCCCCAACGGCAGGCCCATACGGCTTTTTCAACCTCTTCTTCAATGCTCGATGTAACGGCACTGTTACCAATATTGGCATTGATTTTTACAAGAAAGTTACGTCCTATAATCATAGGCTCACTTTCAGGGTGGTTTATGTTATTTGGAATTACGGCACGTCCGGCAGCTACTTCGCTACGAACAAACTCGGGAGTTATTTTATTTTTTGGTGTATTAGCACCAAAGCTGTTACCCGGGTGCTGCTGGCAAAGGTTATTGTTTTCTTTCTCAAAAGCTTCCAGTTTTTGATTTTCCCTAATGGCAATATATTCCATCTCTGGTGTTATTATCCCTTTTTTGGCATAATATAACTGAGAAACATTTGCTCCCTTTTTTGCTTTTAATGGCTTATGCAGGTACTCAAAACGCAGGTTATCCAAACCCGAATCATTAAGACGTTCTTTACCATAGTTTGAAGAAATTTCGGTAAGTTCCTCCACATCTCCCCTGTCCAGTATCCATTGCTCTCTTATTCTTGGCAGTCCTTTCCTTACATCAATTTCTATATTTTCATCAGTATATGGTCCTGATGTATCATAAACCGTTACCGGAGGATTTTTTTCCAAACCTCCGTTTGCCATTCGGGTATCGTTAAGGGTAATTTCCCTCATGGCTACTTTTATAGGGTGAATCTGTCCGTCTACATATATTTTTTTTGAATTAGCAAACGGGGTTCTGGATATTTGATGCTTTTTGTTTTCCATAATAATAGTTTTAAGAATTGGGTATAAAGGATTAACCGCCCTGAGTGGCAGAAATGATTAGGATTTGATATGAAGGATGTAACAGAAAAGAATCCCAGTTGGTTTTTGGGATAACGGTATTGTTTATGGCAACAGCAATACCTTTTTGCTTTTGGGGCGACTCAATATCAAGCAATGCCTGAATAGTAAGCGTTTCCTGTGCAAATTGTTTTTTTTGATTGTTAATGAGTAATTCCATTCGCTCACAGTATATTAGGTTAAATAATATACTTTAGGAATGGCTGCAAAAAAGTGCACAACAGCACTATTAAGAAGTCATCTTACTTTTCCCTACGCCAGTATGAACTGTATCAGGTTCAGAGGGTAAAATCTCAGCCTGCAAATATGCAGACACCCCTAAAGTAGATTACAAATCTATAGTTTTTTTATTAAAACTTACAGTTAGCTCTGTTAAAAAATAAAGCCTCCCAAAAGAGGAGGCTTTATTTCTATGAAGTAGATTTTATTTTTTAATGAGCATGACCACCGCCACCATCACTCTTAATAAGATGGCTCTGAATGTAATAAGCACCTTTAAGTACTATTTTAGCATGGTTGTCTATTTTTTGAAGTACCGTAATCTGAGTATATCCCAACTGAGATGTACCGGTTTTCACCTCTATACGCTGAAAATGGTACATTTCCCCCTCTTTATCATGATCATGACCATCATCATGAGAGTGTCCTTCGGTAGCATCATGGTTATGCGTATCTTCGTCGTCATGATGGTGTCCGTCATCATGAGAGTGACCTTCTTTTTCATCATGATGATGTTCTTCTTCCAAAACAAAAATATACTCCCTTCCGTCTGCCTTTATAATAGCATCATTAGGCAATGCCTGTACTGCCCTTTCTCCTACATCTATAAGCGCATTTACATACATACCCGCAATCAGTTTCTCTTCCTTGTTCATAATATCGGCATGAACGGCAACCGACTTAGTATCGTTTTCAAACGATTTGCCTATGTTGAATATCTTACCCGTAATCTCGGTATTACCTTGATTGGTAAGTACAAAACGAACGTTTTGTCCCGGTTTAACTTTATACAGGTCTTTTTCATAAACTAAAAGATCCACATGCAGTTGAGAATTATCTACAATGGTAAGCAGTGGTTTACCAACCTCTGCATTAGCACCAAGTGTGATATTGATTTCTGTAACATGCCCAGAGATTGGTGCCGTAATTGCCATAATAGAATTTACAGAGCTTTTACTCAGGTTAAGCATGCTAAGCTGCTTATCAAGCGAATTGAATTTTGCCTTTTCGATTTCGTAATCCGACTTGGTACGCTGAAATACCTTTTTAGAGTTTACATTCTCCTCGCTTAATATCTTTTGTCTTTCGTATTCCAGTTCCAGGAACTGCAGATTATTTTTTGACGTAAGGTAAGCCTCCTGCAAACGGGCAAACTCCGGACTTTCCAACACTGCCAGTACCTGACCTTTTTTAACCTCCTCGCCTTCTATCACTTTGATTGCCGTAACAATCCCCGTCATATGTACCGATACATCGGCCTGGTTTTGCGGCGGAAGCTTTGTATATCCGTTGGCATTTATTACTTCGCTCAGGTTTTTCATGGAATAAGTTCCTAACTCAATGTCGGCTGCCTTAAACTGCGCCTCATTAAGTTCTACTTCCTTAACTCCTGTTTCTTCCTCTGCATGATTGTGCGCCTCTTCTGTCTGAGCTTCGTTAGTATGCTCATCATTTGTTTTCTTACCACAGCCTGTAAACAAAAAAGCTGCCGTAATAGTATAAAGGGCTATATTAAGTTGTATCTTTTTCATCTTATGTTACTGATTTAATAGGTATTGCAGGTTAATCACTGCATTGTTGTGGTTGTTAATAGCATTAATGTAGTTTATCCTGATGTTAAGAGCCGTTTCCAGTCCCTGTACATATTCTACATAAGAAATATCACCGTTAAGGTACGCCTTAGACGAATTGTTGGAAATCACCTCTGCATTAGGCAACGCCGTAGTAATATAGTAATTTACAAGCGACTGAAATGTTTCCAACTGATCCATTTGTTGGGTATACTGACTGCTTATTTGTTCCTGCAGGTAATCGGCCTGCATTTGCTGCATTTCGGCATTGGTTTTTGCCGCTTTTATCTTCGAGATATTATTACCCGCAAAAATAGGAATCCCCACACCTACAGAAAATCCCTGAAACCTCAAGGCTCCGTCATAATTAACTTCTGTACCGTTTACATCCTGCACCCCTCTCATAGACTGTATAAAATAACCCGCTGTAAAATCAGGCCACAATACTGAACTTTCCACACGTTTATTAGCCTTGGCTATTTCTACCTGTTGTAATGCCAGTTTGATATTAGCATTATCCTTTATACGTGCCGAATCGGTCACTTTAAAAGCAGCCAAAGCTGTGAATGTAGTGTCAGCTATCGTGAAATCTTCCTTAAGGTTAAGCAATACCTTTAGTTTTGATTTCTCTACTTTAAACATCGCCTCATATTGCAATATCTGTTGCTCCAGTTCCTGTTGTTTGGCAAGTGCTGTAGTACTTTCCAGCGAACCGGTTTCACCTACCCTGAACTTTAAATCAGATGCTTTTACAAAACGTTGCATATATTTATTATGCTCCTGTAATACCTTATTCAGTTCGTTATAATACAACAGAGCATTCCACGACTGGCGGATATTATATATAACCTGTTGTTTTGTTACACCAAGCCTTATTTCTCCGGCTGTTACATTTTCATTTAACAGCTTACGCTTGGCTCCATACTGAAACGGACTAAACGTTTGGGATACGCTAAAATACTTGTCTTTTTCATTGGTATTTACCTGCCCAAAAGTACCTGTAACCTGTGTTTTAGGCAGGTCATAAGCCGTACCTCTTAACTGTACCTGCATTTCGCTATCCAGAGCCGAAACCTGTATTCCCTTATTGCTTTCCAGTCCTATTGCGATAGCCTTGTTCAGGTCCATTGGCTGGGTTTGTGCATTAGCTCCGGTAATTGAAAGCAATAGTACTAAAACCGTTACAGCCGTACCTTTATGTTTTGAAGAAAAACCTTTTTCAAAGTAGTAATATAATATTGGCAATACGATAAGGGTTAGTAAAGTAGCGGTTATAAGTCCGCCAATAACTACAGTTGCCAGTGGTTTTTGTACCTCGGCACCGGCTCCTGTACTTAAAGCCATAGGAAGGAATCCCATTGAAGCTACCGAAGCCGTAAGTATTACAGGGCGTAACCTCACTTTAGTACCTTCTTTAATTCGTTCATAAATATCATCCATACCCTGTTCTTTTAACTGGTTAAAGTAAGCTATCAATACAATTCCGTTTAGTACCGCCACACCAAATAAGGCAATAAATCCAACACCTGCCGATATACTGAAAGGCATATCACGAAGCCAAAGGGCAAACACACCTCCAATAGCCGAAAGCGGTATGGCTGTAAATATTAATACCGACTGTTTAACCGACCTGAAAGTGAAATACAGCAAAATAAATATTAACCCCAATGCTATTGGCACAGCTACCATAAGGCGTTTGTTAGCCTCTACGAGGTTTTCAAACTGTCCGCCATAAGTAATATAATATCCAGCCGGAAGTTTTAGGTTAGTATCCAGTTTTTCCTGAATTCGCTTAACAACAGATTCCACATCGGCACCACGAACATTAAAACCAACCACAATACGCCTCCTACCGTCTTCACGGCTTATTTGCATTGGCCCGTCTTCATATTTGATTTCAGCTACCTGACCTAAAGGTATCTGGTTACCCGACGGTAGCGGAATATAAAGTGATTTGATATTGTCTATATCCTGTCTGCTCTCTTCTGAAAGGCGAACTACAAGATCAAAACGTTTTTCTCCCTCATATACTCTCCCTGCGGCTTCTCCGGCAAATCCCATACGTATAGCTCTGTTTAGGTCGCCTATGTTTAGTCCGTATAGTGCAAGCCTGTCTTTGTTGTATCTTACTGTTATTTGAGGTAGTCCTGCAACTCTTTCGGCTCTGGCATCGGTAACACCTTCAACACCCTGTATAAGTTGCATAACATCTTCTCCCTTGCTGACAAGCATATCAATATCCTCACCAAATATCTTAATGGCAACATCGCTTCTAACCCCTGTCATAAGTTCGTTCATACGCATTTGAACAGGTTGAGAAAACTCGGTAATAGCTCCCGGTATGTTTTCAAGAACCTTTTCCATTTTTTCCATCAGTTCCTCTTTTGTTTCTGCCGATGTCCATTCGTCCCTGTCTTTAAGTATAATCATCATATCACCTGCTTCAATAGGCATTGGATCGGTAGGAATTTCGGCACTACCTATTTTGGTGACAATCATTTTAATTTCAGGGAAATTAGCTTTAAGGAGCTTTTCGGCTTTAGTGGTAGCTTCCACTTCCTGCGACAGCGAACTACCTGAAGCTATGATAAGGTGGGTGGCTATATCGCCTTCGTCCAGCGTAGGAATAAACTCCCCTCCAAGAGAATTGAAAATAAAAAGAGTAACTGCAAACATGGCAACTGCTGCACCTATTATAAACCTTTTTATTTTCAACGCCTTATTTAAAACCGGACGATAAAAACCGTATATGGTATTTATAATTTTATCACTAAAGTTTGGAGTGTGTCCCGTTACTTTTTTAAGCACAAGGGAACTCATCATAGGTACATAGGTTAACGACAGTAAAAATGCTCCTAATATAGCAAACGACACCGTTTGTGCCATTGGCCCGAACATTTTTCCTTCGGTACCTACAAGGGCTAGTATAGGCAGGTATACAATAAGAATGATAATCTCACCAAAAGCGGCACTGCTTCTTATTTTTGAAGATGCCTCATACACCTCTGCATTCATCTCATCTGCAGTAAGTATTGCTTTTTTCCTGGCTTCGAGCCTGTGAATAATAGCTTCTACTATAATTACAGCCCCGTCTACTATAATACCAAAGTCAATAGCCCCTAAACTCATCAGGTTGCCACTTACCCCGAAAATACGCATCATGGTTATGGCAAATAGTAATGATAATGGTATTACCGAAGCTACTACAAGTCCTGCACGCCAGTTCCCTAAAAGTAAAACCAGTACAAAAATTACAATCAATGCTCCTTCTATAAGGTTAGTACACACGGTACCTATGGCATTATCTACCAGCTTTGCCCTGTCTAAAAAAGCTTCTACAGCTACACCTTCTGGAAGTGATTTTTTAATCTGCTCCATCTTCTCCTTCACACGGGTAACTACCTCTCCACTGTTTTCACCTTTAAGCATCATTACCATACCACTTACCTCTTCACCGTTACCATCTTTTGTAACAGCACCATAGCGAATACTGCTTCCTATTTTCACCTCAGCAACATCACGAACCAGTATAGGAATACCGTTTTTGTTTTTTATTACTATTTTTTTGATGTCTTCTATACCGCTAACCATACCTATTCCTCTAATGAAATAAGCATAAGGTTTTTTATCAATATAGGCACCACCCGTATTTTCGTTATTGGATTCCAGTGCGGTAAAAATTTCCGAAAGGGTAACATCCATGCTTTTTAACCTGTCGGGTTCCACAGCAATTTCATACTGCTTTAAAAAGCCTCCCAGTGTATTTACTTCGGCTACACCAGGCGTTCCGGTTAATTGTGGTTTGATGATCCAGTCCTGTATGGTACGGAGCTCGGTAGCATCATATTTATCTTCATATCCTTTTTCAGGGAATACCACATATTGATATATTTCCCCAAGTCCTGTACTTATAGGGGCCATACTTGGAGTACCAAGGCTTTTAGGGATAACGTCCTCTGCTTCGCGTATCCTTTCAGATATCTGGGCACGTGCCCAGTATAAATCTACATCTTCCTCAAATACAACAGTTACAACACTTAAACCAAAACGACTTATGGAACGTAACTCTACTATGTTAGGAATAGATTTTACCGAAAGTTCTATGGGATAGGTTATAAACTGCTCTACATCCTGCGTGGCAAGTGAGGGCGAAGTGGTTATTATTTGTACCTGATTATTGGTAATATCAGGCAGGGCATCGATAGAAAGGTTTTTAAGTGAAAAAATACCTACCACTATTAATACCAATGTAAAAAGACCAACAATAAACTTATTGTTGATGCTAAAATGGATAATCTTATCTAACATCGATTTACTTTATTACTATAATGATTATAAAACAGCCTTAAAGGTTGGGATAAGGCCACGCTGTTATAGCCGGTTCATCACCGGCACATCATTATATTAATTGGGGCGGCTGCCAGATGGAACCAAAAAAATCGTGTTTAAGTGACTGATAAAAGTTGGAAATAAGTTTATTACCCTGCTTAGGGATAAAAAGGGAAAATTCTGTAATTTGATGTATAATTACAGCTGCAACACAACTCCCGCACACACAAAAAGGTGTACAAACTTCAATACCTACATGGTAATCATCGCTAGCCTGAGTAACCTCAGTACTCTGATTATTGTATAAGCTTGCATGCTCATCACTACATGGTATAAACATCAGTATAAGAAGATATACCGACAAAACTTTTGTTACTATGTTCCTAGTATGTTGCATTGGGGTAAAAGTAATAAATAATTTTTTTTCGACTGAATTAATTATTCTTAAGAGTTGATTAATAAGATATTTTATATAAAAAACAAACACTATAAATAATTTCTTACTTTAGCATCCAAACCACACTTACTATGAAAAAAAATTATTTAAAAACACTTTTATTATCTGTTTCAATGTTTACTTTAAGTATTATTTCTAAAGTAAATGCACAGGACACTTATACTGTACAGGCAATAGCACATCAAACCTACAGTGCTTCTACAATCATTGATCTACCTATTGATGACAGGTATTCTGACGTCATAACAATTCCTTTCAATTTCACATTTTTTGGAGAAGAATACAATCAGTTTATTGTAAGTAATAACGGTTATATTGATTTTAGAACCGAACTCGCAACTACCGGTTCTTCTTACGATGTACCTTATATACCATCAGCAAGTTCCTCTGTTAAAAACTCTATACTGGCATGTTTTCATGATATGGATAATAGCAGTAATGAAGGTTCTATCACTTATGATATTACCGGTAATACTCCCTACAGAAAGTTTGTATTAATTTTTGATAATCACCCTCATTTTTCAACTAACTGTTTTGAAAAACGTAGTAGTTTTCAAGTCATTTTGTATGAAACATTAAACATTATCGACGTACAAATTTTACGAAAAGATGTATGTGTAAGTTGGAATGGTGGTGGTGCTAATATAGGAATTATTAATGATACCGGATTAGACGGCTATGCAGCACCAGGTCGAAATTCAGGGCAATGGCAAGTTGAAGAAGGATATGGAGAAGGCTGGCGATTTACACCACAAAACACAACAAATGCATATACATATATAAAATGTGATACTGATGCTGATGGTATAGAAACATTTGATTTTATATTGATGCAAAATGATATTGGTGCAAATACTACTTTTTACCTCACTGAAACTGATGCTCAAACCGAAACAAACTTGCTGACAGGTAGTACTTACACCAATACTGAACCTTTTGAAGCAACAATAATTTATGCCAAAAATAATGAAGATATTATTCCTGTAATATTAAGTATGATAGATTGTAGTCAGGATATTGATAATGATACAATACCCACTATCAATGAAGATATGAATAACGATGGTAATCTTGCCAATGATGATTATGATAGTGACGGTATTCCTGATTTTTTAGACAGTGACGATGATAATGATATAGTCCTTACTTCTTTTGAATCTGTTTTTGACGAAACTAACAATGATTATATTGATAACGATACAGATGGTGTACCTGATTATTTAGACAACGATGATGATGGAGATGGGGTACCTACTGCACTTGAAGATTTTAACCAAAATGGAAGTCCGTTAGACGATGATAACGACAATGATGGAATTCCTAATTATTTGGATACTGATGATGATGGTGACGGAATACTAACAGTTAATGAAGATTTGAACCTGAATGGTAATCCTACAGACGATGATACTGATAATGACGGGATTGCTAACCATGTTGATAACGATGACGACGGTGATAATATACTTACGGTTAGTGAAGACCTGAATAATAATGATAATGTAGCAGATGATGATACAGACAATGATAGCATACCTAACTATCTTGATGAGGATGATGACAACGACGGTGTTCTTACAAAACATGAAGACAGAAATCAAAATGATGATCCGTTAGATGATGATACCGATAATGACAGCATTCCAAACTACCTCGATACTGATGATGATGGTGATGGTGTACCTACCGAGACTGAACTATTTTATCCAAATTCTTCTGCTATTTATGATCTGGATTATGATGGAATTCCTAATTATCTGGATACCGATGATGATGGGGATGGAGTACTAACTGTTGATGAAGACTTAAATAACAACAATGACCCAACAGACGATAATAGTGACGGAGACGGTAGACCTAATTATTTAGATGATGATGATGACGGAGACGGTATACCAACCAGATATGAAGATGCTAATCAAAATGGTGACCCTACTGATGATGACTCTAATAATAACGGTATACCTGACTATCTTGATATTGAAAACTTAGGAATTAATGAAAATACGTTTAAAAATGATATAAGGTTATATCCTAATCCTGCTTCGGGTATCCTTAATATAGATAATATTACTGGCAAAGAGATTGAAGATATTGCTATTTATTCCATTAACGGTGTTAAGGTAAAGCAAAACCAAAACGTTAACCGCATTGATGTATCTAACCTTCAAACAGGTGTATATATTATAAAAGTGCTTATAGATAATAAGTCCTTTACTTATAAGTTACTAAAAAACTAACTTCTTTTCATAAACAATAAAAAAGTGGCTATTTAAATAGCTGCTTTTTTATTAAGTATCAGTTTTTAGTAGTGAAAAGCAAAAATCCCCACAATACAATTAAGTCTGTGGGGAAATTTATTAAAAACTGTATAAACAACTTGTATAACTTCTTTTTGTAACTGGTTTGCCGCACTTACCATATTTACCAGTGCGCCCTTGTTTCTTCCCAATGGCGAATTCTTAGTCTGCAATAAGGGTTAAACCATAGCCGTTCTGCAGTTAATACGGTATCTTCCTTTTCCTGAGTGTGATAAATTTTTAATTTCTGGTTGTTAACGGTTATATGCTTATAATAAAAAAGCCAGCAATAGTATTACAGGCCTAAAAGTAATTATATTTCTTTATTTACTCAATGTCTTTCACACAACGGAATCCCACATGCTCCTGCCCGCTGTCTTCAGAGTTTGCCATACGGGCATCGGGCCTATAACTGGAGCAGTATTGTTCACTACACAAAAAAGACCCTCCCTTTATAACCCTTTTTGGAGTGTAAGGCTCATTAGGGTCGTAACTGTCTTTAGGCCCTGTAGGGTTACGGCAGCAACTATCGTCACCTTTTTTGTATGACGAATAAGTGTCCGGCCTGTACCAGTCACTGGTTAACTCCCATACATTACCAATCATATCATAAAGTCCGTAAGCATTTGCAGGGAAACTTTTTACCGGAGCTAGGGTATTAAAACCATCGGCATTGGTATTATTATAAGGAAAATCCCCCTGAAAAAAATTGGCCATATATACACCTCCCGGGTTAAGTTCACTACCCCATGCATAATTGGTATCTTTATTTCCTGCTTGGGCTGCATATTCCCATTCGGCTTCAGTAGGTAGTCTTTTACCTGCCCATTCGGCATATGCCACAGCATCGCTGTAAGCTATCTGTACAACCGGGTAATTGTCTTTTCCTTCAATATTGGTGTCCGGTCCTTCAGGATGTCTCCAGTTTGCTCCCGGTATCCATGACCACCATAAAGTATAATCATTTAAAGGAACCGGCTTAGACGGTGGTGTAAAAACCAGCGAACCCGGCACCAGTAACGAATCATGTGGTTTAGGCGTTCCCGGAGGCAACTGTTTTTTTAGGTCTTCCCAGTTTATTTCCCTCTCGGCAATTGTTTTATATCCTGTGGCCTTCACAAAAGCTGCAAACTGCGCATTTGTAACCTCAGTTTCATCAATCCAAAATCCTTTAACCTCTGTAGGCACAGCAGGGCCTTCTGTTTGTCGGGAATCGGTATTACTGTTTCCTAACATAAAACGACCTCCTTTTATCCACATCATACCTTTAGGGTTTTCTGCAGGCACGGCTTCATTTAAACTATCACTACTATTTGCTGTAGCATTAACTTCAGATAAGTCTTCCCTCTGTTTTCCGTTATTCTTACAGGAAAGTAGTAATAAACTTAATACCACAATTAAATACTTTGTTTTCATTTATTTGGTGATTTGGTTGGTTTACAAGAAGTAAAGCAAATATTATTTAATTGTATTTGAATAATATTCACTACCTAATTCAACTAAAGTTAAGATTATTTTTTTACTTTCATGAGAGCTTAGCAGCGATTTATTCCCTAACTTACTTTTTTTTAAGAAAGGGATTGTTAAAAATATTTTCAATTACTTTAGTACTGGACTTGGTTACTTAACTACAAAAAAGTAATTTTGGTCCATTGTATAACCACAACCAAAATCCTTTAAATATGGCAAAACCTGCAAATTTCAACGAGATTAAAAAATGTATCAAAAACTGGAACGGAAACAGAGGTAACGATAGTTCTATAATGAATTGTTTTGATCAGGGAAACTCATTTAAATATAAAAATGAGTATGACATGTCTCAATATTCAGCTGCAAATCAAGTACTACATGTTTATCCGGGAATGGATGATCAGGGTACTTTTTATATGTTTTTAATACCTCAGGCCGAAGATATCGCTCAATCAGACAGTGCATTATTCAATGCTATTACAATATGCGAAGTAGAACCTAATATCGGAAATTCTCACGAGATACCTTCGCAGGAAGCAATTCTTAGAATAGATACATGGAAAAAAGATTATCCTACATGGACCAGAAATCAAATTACAAAATCAGTTGTTAGCGGAGGTGTTTTTCAAGCATTTTATATGCCTGCAGATTATTTGGTGCAGTATGATGAATATATCACTTATTTAGGATTACAAACAAGTACTACTGCCGCAACCGGTTTTGATGCTGACCTAATTACTACCGATCTAAGACAAGCTAATGTATACTACGATACAGCAAGGCCTGTACCACCTTTTCATGCTTTACCAGTTTCACAAAGTAGTTTTTACCTGCTAACAATTAGTTAAGTTAATGTCGTTTTATGAAATACTCGACATACTTACTTATCTAATACCTATTTTACTTTTTTTAGGTATTTCAGCAGGAATCTATTACTTCAAGTTCATAAAATTTGAGTATCGTTTCCTGCTGTTTTATCTTACTTTATGTTTTGTAACTGATATATTAGGGCGGGTTTTAGGAACTTTATATGACAATAATCTCATTTTAATAATAGTTTTCAGTTTTTTTGAGCTATTATTCTTTTCTATTTTTTACCAAGTATGCCTTTATAAAAGAAAAATATTACCCTATATAGTAGCCAGTACTGTTTCTACATTATATATATTATGGGAAATAATTTCATTATGGAATACCCCTCCTAATGAATTCCAAACTTACTCAAGAACTCTGAGTTCATTTTTAATAATAATTATGGCTATTAATTATTTATTTGAAAAAATAGAGAATAAACATAAAAGCAATAATATTGTAAAACTAAATTCAGTAATTATAATCTTTTTTTCACTACACCTTATATTTTACTTACCAATTAACTTTCTTATAAATGTACCTTCTTCTATTAAGTATTATTTTTGGTGTGCAAACTTTTTTCTTATAATAGCTTTTTATATATATTTAGGCAGAGAGATATGGAGAAATGGCTTGACCCAAAAACAATTGCACTCTGGATTATAATTGTTCTTGCAGTTATATCCCTTTTGGCAGTTTCATTTATCAGACTTGTAAGAATTAATTTTAGGCGTATGGTAGAACAACGCCTGAAAGAATCACGCATGCAGTTAGAGCACCAAAAACAGTTACTTGAAACCAGTGTGGTAGCACAGGAACAGGAAAGAACACGTATCGCTGCAGATTTGCATGATTCACTTATAGGTAAACTAACCGTACTACGCCTAAAAAACCAAACCCAATGTGATATTCAGGATATAGACCATTTACTGGGAGAAAGTATTGCAGAGGCAAGAAGAATATCACACGATTTGAGTCCGCCAATGTTAGATCATGCCACACTATATGAACTTTTAAAAAATACCATTGCTCCCTGGAAAGAACAGTTTAAGGTTCATTTCCACAAAAGCATTAATCAGGAAACAGAAGTTCACGTTGACTTAAAAATACAGATAATACGTATTGTACAGGAAATAATAATCAATACTCATAAGCATGCCGAAGCTACTGATATATTTATTAATTTGAGGGTTTCAAATAAACATCTTGCAGTATCAGTAAGAGACAACGGTAAAGGATTTGATATTAATAAAGGTAAAAAAGGTATTGGCCTTAAAAATATTGAATTACGAATGCTTTACCTGAAAGGAAAATATAAAATCAAATCGGGAAATAAAGGAACAACAACCATTATTGCTCTAAACCTTACAAACTTTATATCCAATGAGTAAAAAACTGATTGCCATTACCGACGATGATAACCTTATCACTACACTCCTTAAAGACTATTTAGACAGTATTGAAAACTATAAAGTACTCCTTACAGCATCTAACGGTCTGGACCTGATTGAAAAACTTAACGCATCAGACATACTTCCTGACATCCTGCTTCTTGATCTTAAAATGAAGGAAATGGATGGTGTGGAAACTACAGAGCATCTTAAAAATAATTTCCCAACCATAAAAATTATTATAATTTCCTCACATTACCAAAGCTCCTTTTTAGGGTTTATGTTTAAAACAGGAGCATCTGCATTTGTACCTAAAGGTATTTCTCCTGTAGTATTAAAACAGGTAATAGATAAGGTATACGACTCTGGCGTTTACTTCATGGAAGACCAGATTGAAAGTGTTAGGGAACAAATATCCTCAAAAGCTCCAAAACCGGAACTTAGTGATGATACCGATCTTTCTGAACGCGAAATGGAAGTACTAAAGCTTATTTGCATGCAAAAAACAGCAAAGGAGATAGGGGAAACACTTTTTATCACTACCAGAACAGTAGAAGGACACCGAAACAATCTGTTCACCAAAACCGGTGCAAAAAACATTGCCGGACTGGTAATATTTGCCATAAAACACAATGTTATAGATGTAAATAACCTTGTTTTATAAACACAGGTAAAAATACGTGTTTTGTTAAAACACGTAAAATTATCCTAACTTAACTAGTATATGTAAAGTACTTTGGTAGCTGAAAATAAGCAGCTTAACCAACTAAATATTTTACATATGCATCCTTTTCTTAAAGTACTGAGAACTACCGATGAGCAAAGCCAGAATGGCATTGTTAACGGTAAAATCAAGGAGCTCATTCCAACTGCAATGGTAGACACTCCAGCGATGGACTACCAAAAATGGCTTGAGGCTTCTAACAACAGGTTAGCCGATTTATCTAACGCACCAAAAGATGCTAAAATAGCAATTATTGGTGCCGGTATGAGCGGACTTGTTACTGGTTTTGAACTGCTAAGGGCAGGTTTCACCAATTTTAAAATCTATGAAGCTACAGACAGAGTGGGCGGACGCTTTTACTCTTATGAGTTTCCTAATGATGAAACCAACTTTGCCGAACTGGGAGCCATGAGGTTTCCTCCTTCTGAAAACTGTTTGTATTGGTATATTAAATACATGCAGGACAACCCTGAAAGAAACAAACACAACATTGAACTTAATGGTGATTTCCCTGATCCGGGACTGGTGCCTACTCTTGTTTGTTACAAAGGGGAACAGTACAGCATAATGCCAAATCAGCCCGTACCCGAAATTTTTAGGGATATAAACGAAAGCTGGGCAGGTTTTGTTACTACCCTGGAGCCTATTTTACTACCTAATGGTGTACAACTAGATGCTCCAGCAAGAATCATGGAATGGCTGGACATTTCTAACCCTGAAACTTATAATCCGGCAAAAGCGCAAAATGCATGGCAGGGTTATGTAAACTACTTTAAAGACAAGTCGTTTATTGAAGGGATTATTGAAATTTTCTGTCAGCCTAATGCTCCAAAAAAATACAATGCTATCACTAAACAATGGGGCGATCGCTACCAGTGGCAATATCCTGATGATATAGAAAAATTCGGAACTGTAGGTACAGGTATTGGCGGACAGTCTCCCCTATTCCCTATCAGTTTTGTATGCATGATGCGTTTTACCCTTAACAAACTGGAAGAAAACCATGCGCTTATTGTAACCGGAACCGACTCGGTAGCAAACGCACTGGCTGATTTTGATATTAACGGTAAAAAAGTAAGGGATTTTATTGTTACCAATACTCCGGTAAAAGTTGTAAATCCAAAAAATAACGGTGGCAACGTAAGCCTTACTGATAATAAAGGGAATGTAATTGAAAGCGATATAAACCACCTTGTAGTTTGTACTACTACACGTGCTGCCGAAATAGAACTTGGTATTGATTCATTATGGCAGGCTAATCAAAAAGTTGTAGCTAACAACCTTATAGATATGAACAAACGCGAAGCGGTAACAAATGTTCATGTGGCACAGTCCAGTAAATTCTTCCTAAAGGTAAAACCATGGTGGATAGGCGATGCTAATAAAGATAAGGTAAGATGTATCACTACTGATACCGCTATGGCAAACTTCTATACTCTTGATTACAACCCTAACGATACCGAGGCTGTTTGCCTTATGAACTACGTTTGGGAAGATCTTTCTGAAAAAGCAGAAGCACTGGGCGAACTGGATGAAAGATATCAACGCTTTTTAAGAGACTTAGGTAAAATTGAAGGTATAGATTATATAATTGATGCCATGCCTAAAAATGTAGATGAAACAAATGCCGTAATGATAGACTGGCAACTGCAAAAATACTACAATGGTGCTTTTGCTCTAACCCAACCTACTCAGGAAGATTATTTAAGTCAGCTATACTACAACTTTACCAACCTTAACAACAATGTGGCAAAAATTTACTTTGCCGGCGACAGTTACTCATGGGTTGGCGGATGGGTAGAAGGTGCTCTTCAAACAGGTCTTAACGCATTTTCATCTATCGTGAAAAACCTAAACGGAACTTTTACAAGCCCTGCCTTATCACCTCTTGAACATCATAATCCAAAATCTATTGTTTACAATAACCCGAGTTCAATAGGTACTGTTATGTCTTTTGGTCCTTATGGCGGAGCTTCAGTAAAAACCATTTACTATCAGGAGCAAATCCAGTCAGGTTCATCATTTGCTATATACACTAGGGGTGGCGACTGTATAAGTGCCATTACTGTAAACGGTAAAACATACGGTTCGCCAGATTCTAATCCAATAGTGATTAATCTTAGTGAACCAATAGATCAGTTTGAAATTTATGCCGGCTACTCTAACTATTACAGGGCCACTGTAGTAAGATGCTTTAAAATTAACGGAACAACTTATGGCGCTGTACCTCATACAGATGATATGAAATACAGTTTGCCTTTAGATAACCCTTCTAAAATCACACAAATTATGGGATTACACGGCGACGCAATCGACAGGATAGGCTTCTCTTTTGAAGAGATAGTACATCCGCAATTATCTGCAAAGCGCTCTTTGCAAAATGTAGCTTCGGCTCTTAAAAAATCGGCACTATCAGTATTGATAGCAGGCGGAATGGTACTTTCAATGTCTTCTTGTAAAGAAAAACATGAAGAGGAAAACAAACCTGAAGCAGAAAATGTTGAAAAAGGTATTATTATACCTCAGGAATTCCCTAATGACTTAGGAATAGCAAACTTTAGCTTCCCTGAAGATTCAACTAAAATCTACACATGGTTAAACAATCAGGATACCAATAGTATTACAGAACACGCATGGGGTATTTGGGCAGGACTTACTAAAAAGTCAAACCAAATTTACAAAGGTGACTCTCTGTGTGTATTTGAAACATGGATGGGAGTTAAAGAACTGGCTGCTATTTGCAGAATTCCTTTAACAAAAGGTAAAGAAGCACAACAGGTTAAAAAAGGCCGTACTGCACTTAGTGTACCTAGACAGTTTGTACATGCACAGGTATTTGCTAAACAGGCTGTAATAGATACCAGTTTCCAAATTTTTGAAACTGTTTCTTATAATCCGGGTGCGGCTAAATATGCTTTAGATCACAAAATTTTCAATCAATCGGTTTTAAATAAGTACGAAGTAAAGGATGGTATAGGTAGAATACCTCAATTCCCAAATAATGGTATCACCCTAAAACCAACTTATTATGCCGGTATCCCTGATGAAAACGGACTTATACGTGTACCGGCATGGCCTGGCACGCCAAACCCTGCAAAAACCTTTGGTCCTGACGCATGGAATACATATGTATATGCTGATTTAAGCAATAGCCAGCCAGCTAATAAAAAACTGGTTCCTGTAACATCAGAAAATCCTACTGCTGACGAAATTAAAGCCGCTACCTGTAATGTTAGCGACTTTATAAACTACAAACTTGATGAAGAGGCTGCAGCTTATCTTAACAAAACTGAAGATATAGATGGTAACTCAAACTTTAAAGCCGGTGATCTTATTTTACTTGTGGCTATGCACGTAGGAACAAAAGAAATCAGTAACTGGACATGGCAAACATTTTACTGGAGCTACCAGCCGGACAGCCCTGCGTTACCAAGCTCAACTGCAGAAGCAAACGCACGCCCTTCACAAATAAAAGGTGCGGCTGCGCACTATGCTGTTGCAACAGCTTATGCAATGGTATGGCCTAACCAGCCTATAAACGGTGGTACAAATAAAAATGTTACTCCTATTATAGCCTTTAACCCATATCTGGAAGCTGGTTTTGCACCTAATACTTTTCAAAATAATAACTCAACATATCCTAATAAACTTGGTTTAGAGTATGGAGTTCAAACAAACTGTATGAGCTGCCATGCCTTGGCAACAGTTAAAGGAGATGTAGGATATACTGCAGATCAGTACATTAGCATGGATGATATGAGCCTTTATAAAAATGAGGTTCAGGTAGATTTTGCATGGTCAATACAAGGCAATATCAATACTAAGAATTAAAAATAGCTGCATTTCACAGATAAATATGTACAACACGTAGAATTACCTGTTTTCTTAAAACGGGTAATTCCTACCTGTTGTAATTTAGTATATATACAGACCTTTATATAATGAAATCCAGTTTATTAGATTTCGTTACAAACCATGATATATAAACCTATCATGCTTATACACAAAGTAATATAAAACACTATTGGGAATGAGCATTTCGTCAACATTCATACATATTAAAGAATTACTAAACAATGATCAGTTAAGTAATATAAAAAATCTATTAGCTTCTGCTCCCTATGATGACGGAAAGAACACAGCCACTGATTCGGCACGTGACGTAAAAAGCAACCTACAGGTAAATATGCAAAGTCAGCAATACGGAATGATACAGCAAATTTTACTTGGTGCTTTAAACCAAAGCGAAACCTTTAGAAACGCTCTTTACCCCAAAAACATATACCCATTTCTTATTAGCAAATATACCGCCGGAAACGAATACGGCTGGCATGTTGATAATCCTTTAATGGGTAACATGATGCGCACAGATGTTGCAATGACAATATTTTTAAACGACCCAGAGGAGTATGAGGGTGGTGAACTGGAACTCGAAACCCCTAGCGGTACACTGCTTTATAAGCTTAAAAAGGGTGATGCTATATGTTACCCGTGTATGTATTTACACAGGGTAAAACAATTAACATCGGGCGAAAGACATGTTGCAGTTACCTGGATACAAAGCCTGGTAAAAGAAAATGAAGAGAGAGGCATATTGTATGATATGCAACAGGTTTTAAACACTCTAAAAAAATCGGCTTCAAACAGCAGGGAACAACTTGTGCTACAACAAAGTCACAGTAACCTGCTGCGAAAATGGAGTGAATAACCAAATCTTAAAATCAAATATATGTTTCACTTAAAAACTTTAAAATTATGGAAGGTTACATTGGAGAAATAAGACTCTTTGCTGCCAATTTTTCACCAAGAAATTGGGCTTATTGCAACGGAAACCTTATAGCCATAAGTGCTAATACTGCTTTATTTGCAATATTAGGCACTACTTATGGTGGTAACGGAATACAGACTTTTGCACTACCAAACCTTATAGGAAGAACTGCAATAGGTGCCGGTCACGGAGCAGGACTTAGCTATTACGACGCGGGAGAAATGGGAGGTACAAATACCAGAACATTATTAAGTAATAATTTACCGGTACACTCACATGATGCTACTGCTACAGTAGCTGCTCCGGCTTATTCGGATGAAGGAGATACCGATTCTCCTACAAATCATGTTCTTGCCGCAAAATCAGGTATGTATAGTACTGAAGCCCCTGATACAAGTCTAAGTTCATACCAAAATACATTTATGACTAATGTTACAGGATCAAATTATCCCATAAACATTACCCAACCATTACAGGCTACAAATTATATTATTTGTATGTATGGAATTTTTCCGTCTCGTAACTAAAGGATTAAAAACTTAATAAAGTAAAACTTTTAAAATTTAAAATTATGGAAGGATATATAGGAGAGGTTCGCTTATTTGGAGGAAATTTTGCCCCAAGAGGCTGGGCTTTTTGCCAAGGACAAACTTTATCAATTTCAACATATGATGCTCTTTTTAGCCTTATAGGTACTATTTATGGAGGTGATGGGAGAACTACATTTCAACTACCTGATTTACAGGGAAGGGTCGCTATAAATCCGGGACAGGCAGATGGCAATACCATAAATACTGTACTAGGACAAAAAGGAGGTGCAGAAACACATACTATGATTGTTGGCGAAATGCCTTCACATACACATACTGCTACAGGAACAGCTGTAATACCTGCAAATACAGCCGCGGGTAATACACCTACACCTACAGGACATGTTCTTGCTTCACTAGCAGGTACCTATTCGACCGAACCTCAGGATACAACAATTACAGCAACTAGTGCTGCTGCTCAGGTTGGTAATTCAGGATTATCAGTTCCTTTTCAAATTATTCAGCCTTATACCTGTTTAAACTATATTATTTGTCTGGAAGGAATTTATCCAAGCAGAAACTAACTTTTAATTAATTTATAAAATTAGAATTATGGAAGGAACCATGGCAGAAATACGTTTGTTTGCCCCAAACTTTGCTCCAAAATCTTGGTCGTTTTGTGAAGGTCAAACATTAGCAATATCAAGTAATACCGCTCTTTTTAGTCTTATTGGCACCATTTATGGCGGTGATGGAAGAACCACATTTAAACTACCTGATTTTAGAAGTAGGGTACCTGTAGGAGCAGGCCCCTCAAATACAGGGATTACTGCATACACTATGGGCGAAGTTAGTGGTACAGCTACGGTAACAGCAACTGTTGCAAACTTACCGGCACATATTCACTCTGGCATACTAAATTATGCCCTGCCGGCATATTCGGATGAGGGAGATACCGCAATACCTACAGGAGCCGGCTTAGCGTCTGCAAGTGGGCTTTTCTCTACAAATCCACCTAATACTTCTTTACACCCGGCTGATGCACACATAACAATTGGAAATAAAGGTGGAGGCGCACCTTTTAGTATTATGCAACCTTATCTAAGTATAAACTACATTATTTGTGTTCAGGGGATATTCCCTAGCAGAAACTAAATTTTAATAATAACTCCCCCCGGTTTTAAACCCGGGGGTTATAAAAACCCTACTATGAAATTAGGTTTACTACTCACAAAATCAGTAATATATTCTTCAATTGGCTTTGATATTGTTGACGGACTTAAAGCTTCCCTAAAAAATCAGGGCTGTGAAAGTGAATATCAAATACTATCAAAAAATATTGGTGTAGGAGGTAATAACGATGAAATATATTCGTGTGCAGAGCAATTGCTACTGGAAGGGGCTGATATTGTTATTGGCTATATAAACCCGCATGCGGCAGAGGCTATCTCTCCCCTATTTGAGAATTCCGGTAAAACATTACTGGTATTAGACAGTGGTTACCATTTGCCGGTTTATGAGTCTGTATTACCAAATACTTACTTCATTTCACTTCAGGGTAATTTATGTTCAAGAGCAATTGTTAATAAAGCTTTTAGTGATGGTAATAAAAATTTTGCGGTAGCATGCTCTTTCTTTGATGCCGGATATCGTTCACCATACATATATTCTGCTGCCAGTGAAGAAAAAGGCGGAGCCGTAACATTTAATTATGTAACCCCTTTACGAAAAGCAGACTTTACACTTGATCCCCTTATTAACTACTTGAACGAAAATAAAGACACAGCCATTTTTGCCTCTTTTTGTGGTGACATGACCGAAGATTACTTAAATGAAAGTGCGAAACTTGAAAGCCTTTCAAAAAATAATACTTACGCAAGTAGCTTTACTGCAGAAGAAAACTGGCTTGATAAAATTACCTATCCGGGGTATGACTGGTATAGTGCTGTGCCGTGGTCAAAGAATATAGATACTCCTGCAAATAACGAATTCAAAAATATAATGGGGAGCATCCGTCCCGAAAAAATAAACGTTTTTTCACTACTGGGTTGGGAAGCTGCATTGTATATAAGTAAATCAAACAACTTTAATTTTGACGGACTTATTATAGATTCACCGAGAGGAAGTGTATTCATGAACCCATCAACAAAACACTCTGAAGCACCTGTGTATTATGCCACAGTTACTAAAAAAAGTGATACTAATACCTGTGTTCTAACCAATATTACTGAAGTAAGCGACCTTACCGAAGATCGTAATGGCTTATTAAAAGATATTGAGTATATAAAAAATAACATCTCCAATTCATGGCTTAACTCTTATGCCTGCTTAGATTCATGATAGCAACAGCTCCAAAAATAATAGTATTATGTAACAACCGTATGGCTATACCGGCACTGCAAAGCTTGGGTAGCCTTAATATGTTATGTGCTATTGGTGTTCCAAAAAATAATCAGGAGGTTATTGAAATATGCTCTGCTATTGCAACAGCATTAAAAATACCTCTTCTGCTTTTAAGTAAAGATATTTTAGATAAAAGCTTAAGTGAACTTATTGGCAATACAAAAGCCAATTATGTTTTTACGATGACATTCCCCTGGAAAATATCCCAAAAAATGATTGCTGATTTCCCTAATACATTTTACAACTTTCATTACGGACTACTTCCTGAAATGAGGGGAGCCGATCCTGTGTTTGAGTGTTTAAGACAGGGCGTAAAGGAAACCGGAATCACCATTCATAAAATTGAAAAAGATATAGATACAGGGTCTATACTACTCAAAAAACAAATTCCTGTAGAGGCGACTACAACTCATGGCTTTTTATGCACCAGTCTTTCTTACCTGGGTGCACATATACTACCTGAGACTATATCGCTGCTACAATCAGGTGTTAACGGTATTCCACAGGATAGCAATAAGGTAAACTATTACAAAAGACCGGGTATAAAAGATGTATGCCTTAACTGGCATAATCAGGATGCAAAATCGGCACAATCGTTAATAAGAGCATGCAACCCCTGGAATAAAGGGGCTTATACACAATGGAAAGGATGGAATATAAGGATAATAGAGGCTTCTGCTATTGATTTACCTACAGAAACAGAAAATAATCCGGGAACAATACTAAGTATTGATGAAAATAACGGACTCATTATACAATGTAATAATAACACCCAACTAAGGGCTGATATTATTTATACAGACGAAGGATACATGAGCGGGCATCGTTTGCTTGCTTTTGGTGTGAAAAAAGGCGAACATTTTGTCAGTTTATAATCAAATCTAACCAGTTCATTTATAAATAAATATTATATGAAGTATTTTTACTCTAAATTAAAATTCTGCTTAACGGGATTTTTTATGATAGGGTTGTTTTTATTAGCAGGAGAAAAAGCTAATTCACAAACCACCCTTAGCCCCGGGGACATATTGTTTACCGGTTTTGATGCAACCTATTCCCCTTCTAATGGGGATGCATTCTCATTTGTATTACTTACAGATATTTCATCCGGCACAGAGATAAGTTTTACTGACAGGGGATATTTTGCAGGTAGCGGTTGGCTTGCAGCAGGTACATCCGAATCAGATATATCCTGGACTTCAAGTGGTGCACTTAGCTTGGGAACCCAAATTTATATAAAGGGTTTTACAGCAAGTGTATTTGATCCTGCAGGGGGTACATATACCCCAAACGGTACAGTTGTAAAAACTGCAGGTGGTACAGCTACTACTTTAGGTTTAAATCTTTCAGCTTTTGGTGATCAGATTATCGCTTATCAGGGAGGTGGCGGATCGGTTAGCGATAGCGGTGTTACAATTATAGCCGGTATTAATTTTTATCATTGTGGAGGAGGAACAAACTCTACTGCTGTTTGGAATATTGGTTGTGATGGCTTTGTAAACGCTTCACAAATGCCTCCCGGACTTACAGGAGGTTTTGATGCTTATTTTACAGGAGCTATATCAGGCACTACTACTCCAGGTGCAGCGTATTTTAGTTGTACCGGAGGATCACTTAGTACAGCTAGCCAGATAAGAACAGCTGTTATGAATCCTGCAAACTGGGTTCTTAGCGCAACTACAGTAACATTACCAAATACATGTACTTTTGGTGGATCTACTTGTGCACTTACAGCCAGTATTAGCTCTCACACTGATGTTGCCTGTAATGGCGGTTCAACAGGTAGTCTTACTGTAACTGCTTCCGGTGGTACTGCTAATTATAAGTATACATGGAGTAATGGTTCTACAACCACTAATACATCTTCTACCACTAATACCATAAACAGTCTTAGTGCAGGTACATATAATGTTACAATAGAAGATTCTAATGGATGTACAGCCACAGCCAGTGCAACAATTACACAGCCAACATCTGCTCTTTCACTTACTCCTTCATCACAAACTAATATAGCATGTTTTGGTGGTGCTACAGGTGCAGCAAGTGTTAATACTGCTACAGGTGGTACAGGTGGGTATACCTATAACTGGACTCCCGGCAACCCTACAGGTGACGGAACAACATCGGTATCAGGTCTAACTGCAGGTACATGGACATGTACTGTGACCGATGCTAAAAGTTGTACTGCTTCTTATAGTTTTACTATTACAGCTAATGATACCACTGCGCCTGTGGCTGATGTGGCTACACTTTCAGCTGTAACGGCACAATGTGAGGTGACTTCAGGTATGATTACAGC